>JBMTAG010000008.1:0-70726 GCA_049428505.1 Opitutaceae bacterium
CCCCCCCCCCCCCCCCCCCCCCCCCCCCCCCCCCCCCCGCCCCGGCGGGGCCGGCCCGCTCAGCCGCGGAGGGAGCGCAGGTAGTACGTGAGCGCCTGCGTCATGCTGTTCACGCGCAGTTTCCGATAGATGGACACCATGTAGCGCCGGCTGGTCTCGTAGGTGATGCCGGCGGCAGCCGCGGCCTGCTTCAGGCTCTGGCCCTCGCTCAGGAGCATCAACAGGCGATTCTCCTGGGGACTCAGGTTCGGCAACAGGGAGGCCGTCTGGCGGCGCTTGCGGAACTGCTGCAGGAGCTCCCGCGCGACGGAATCGCTGAGCGCCACCCCGCCGGCGGCGACCTTCCGCACCGCGGCAACGATTTCCACCAGGCCCGCGCGCTTGAGCACGAAGCCGCTCGCGCCGTGCTCGACCGCCACCGCGATCGTGCCCGGATCCTCGAACGTGGTCAGCACCAAGGTCTCGGCCCCCGGCGCGAGTTCGGGCAATTGGGGAAGCAGGGAAAGTCCAGATTCCCCGGGCAGCCCGATATCGAGCAGAATGACGTTCGGTCGCGCAGCCGTGATCGAGGGCCGCACGTCATCGGCGGTCCGGAAAATGCCGCAGACCTCCAGGTCCGCCTGCGCATTGAGGTACTGCGCCAGTCCGGCGGCGTAGTCGACGGAGTCCTCGATCAGCGCGATGCGGATCCGGGTTGGCGGCGGATTATCGGACACGGCAGGTAGCGCCGGAGAGGTAAGCTCCAAAGTCATGTGGGGTAATCGGGACGGCGTAAACGCCAGCCACATCGAGACGTTATGGGGTCTAATTCCCAGACGTAAACGCTAGTTTTTGGCTTCCGTTACTGACACTTGTGAATTCGGCCGCGCCGGTGTGGGAATTCTCCGCTTTCCTGTCGGGCAGTTAATCTTCTCCTTAGACGCACCCCGACGATGCGCTTACCCCTCCTGCTTCTCCTGCTCCTGCCGGCGCTGACGGTCGCAGCCGCTCCCCTGCGCGTCCTTTATCTCGGCACGCCCGCCGCGGACCCGCGGGGGCGCTGCCAGCTCCTGATGCGGGAATTGGGGCGGGACGCCCTTTGGTTTGACTACCTGTCCGAGCCGGCGGACGCGACGCCGGACCTGCTCCGGCGGTTCGACGCGGTGATCCTGGACGCCCCGGCCGAACGCTTTCCCTCGCTCGCGGGCGTTCCCGCCTCGCGCCGGCTGGATGCTACCGCGCTGGGGGCCTCGGACGCGCCGGGATTCGCCGCGGACACGCGGAAACGGCTCGTGGACCTGGTGGGCCCGGAACGCGCCGCGCAGTGGCGGCGTTTCCTGGAGGCGCGGGAGCCGGAGCAGCGGGAAAGGCGGCCGACCATCGCCAATTACGAGAAGCGACCCGAGCCGGTGACGTTCCAGCTCCCCCTGTCGACCCAAGGCAGCCGGGAACGCATCCAGGTCGCCCCCGACCTGCGCGTGGAGTTGTTTGCCGCCGAACCCGACATCGCGAAGCCCATCTTTCTGGCGTGGGACGAGCGCGGCCGACTCTGGGTGGCCGAGACCCAGGATTATCCCCACGACGTGCGCCCGGATGGCCGTGGCAATGACCGCATCCGCATCTGCGAGGACACCGATGGCGATGGCCGCGCGGACCGGTTCACGGTCTTCGCGGAGAACCTGAACATCCCCACCGGCTTCGTCTTCACCGGCGGCGGGATCGTCGTGGCGCAGCCCCCGCGGTTCCTCTTTCTCCGCGACACCGACGGCGACGACCGGGCGGACGAACGGCGCGAGGTGATGACCGGCTGGGGCGTGGGCGACACCCACGCCCAGGCGAACAACCTGCACTACGGCTTGGACAACTGGCTCTACGGCTGTGTCGGCTATTCCGGTTTCCGGGGCATGATCGGCGGCGAGGAACGGCAGTTCGCGCAGGGCACCTTCCGGTTTCGTGCGGACGGCTCGGCGCTCGAGTTCCTGCACCAGTTCACGAACAACTCGTGGGGCCATTCCAGCAACGAGGCCGGAGACCAGTTCGGCGGCACCGCCAACAACGCCCCGCTCTTCTTCGGTGGCATCCCGGCGACGATCGTCCCCCGCGGGATGCGGGCGCAGACCGCCCGGCGCATCAACACCGAGGACCGCGCCCGACCCATCACGCCGCACTTCCGGCAGGTCGACGTCTTCGGCGGCTATACGGCTGCGGCCGGCAGCGCCTTCATCCAGTCAGCCCAGCTGCCCCCGCGCCTCCAGGGCAAGGCCATGGTGTGTGAACCCACGATGAAGGTCATCGGACTGTTCTCGGTCCGGCGGGACGGCGCCGGCTATGCGGCGGACGACGCCTTCAACCTCGTCGCCAGCACCGACGAATGGATGTCCCCGGTCTTCGCCGAAGTCGGCCCCGACGGCGCGGTGTGGTTCGCCGACTGGCAGAACTACATCATCCAGCACAACCCGACCCCGAGCCCGGAACGCGGCGGCTATGCGGCCCGCACCGGGGTCGGCGGCGCGCACGAAAATCCGCTCCGCGACCGTCTCCGCGGCCGCATCTACCGCGTGGTCTGGGACGCTCCCGCCCCCACGCCCCGGCGCACCCTGCAGGGCGCGGATGAGGCCCGCCTGACCGAGGCGCTGGCCGACCCGAACCCCTTCTGGCGCCTCACCGCGCAGCGCCTGCTGGTGGAAGGCCGCCGCCAGGGCGCGGTTCCCGCGCTGCGGCGCCTCACCGCGAAGCCGGAGGCCCTCCCCGCCCTGCACGCGCTCTGGAGCCTGCACGGGCTGGGTGCGCTCGACGCCGCGACCCACCGCGCAGCCCTGGCCCACGCCGCGCCGGCGGTCCGGCGCAACGCCATCCGCGCCCTTGGCCGCGACGATGCCGCGCTCGCCCTCTTCTTCGGTTCCGCCGTGATCAGTGATCCGGACCTCCTGACCCGCCTCGCGGCCGCGGTGAAACTGGCGGAGTTTACGTCGTCACCGGCCATCCGGACCGTGACGGCGAACTTCCTGCGGGATCCCGCCCACCAGCGGGACGAATGGCTGCGTGAAGTGGGCCGGATCCTCGGCCGCGTCCATGGGGTCGCGGCTCACCGCGAAGGCCCGAACCTGCTGCCGAACCCGGGGTTCGAAACCGTGGGGTCGGATGGACTGCCGGCCGGCTGGCGCCGGCGCGACTACGGCACGCGGACCGGCAATCGCGACGCCGTCTGGACCTCGTCCGGGCAACGGGCGGACGCGCACGGCGGGCAGCGTGGGGTTCGCGTGGTCACGACCGCGGACGCCGACACCAGTCTGCACGCGGACGTGCGGTTGCAGCCGCACACGCGCTACCGCCTCGCCGGCTGGATCCGCACCGGCGCCGCCTTCGGCGGCAAGGCGAGCTTCAACATTCACGGCGCCCGGCTCGAAACCGAGACCGTGCGGCGGCGCGAGACGGGGTGGACGGAGGTCGAGCTGGAGTTCGACAGCGGCGAGCGCACCACCGCGAGCGTGAACGTCCTGCACGTGGCGCGCGGCGAGGCCGCCTTCGACGACCTGCGGCTCGTGGAGCTGACGCCGATCGTGGAGACGGCCGTCGCCGGCCCCGGGGATGCCACGCGCGGGGCGGAGCTCTTCCACCGGCACCCGGCGGCCTGCGTGCTCTGCCACGCGCTGCGTGGCCAAGGCAGCACCGTCGGACCGGCCCTCGACGGCCTCGCGGCCCGCGCCACTCCCGCGCAGATCCGCGAGAGCCTGCTCGAGCCCAGCAAGGCGATGGCCCGCGGCTTCGAGCACTACGCGGTCTCCCCCATGCCCCCGATGGGGACGATCTTCAGCCCCCAGGAGATCTCGGACCTCGAGGCCTACCTGCAAACCCTGCGCTGAAGGGATTCCGCCGCGAGCGGCGCCAAGCCCCGTGGGGCGGGGGAACGCGCCGCGAGCGGCAGGGGGCCCGCAGCCGGAACAGCGGCGGCCGACCTAGCGCGCGGCCTCGGCCGGGACCGCCGGGGCATCGGCCGTCGGGAGCACCCGGGGCCGCACGAGATACTCCGTACCCGCCCCGCCGGGCGGGAGGTTGAAGACCAGGCTCCAGGTGCCGGCCAGCGCATCGTGGTCTGCCTGCCCATGCAGGTCCGCCGGGGCAAGGGGTTGCCCCAGGCGGGTCAGGTCCACCGCGTCGGGTGCGCTCAAGCCGGTCACCTGCACGGTAACCCGACCCAGGCCGCCCTCGATCCGGAAACGCGCCTCACCGGCAGCCGAAACGGGGACGGTCAGCGGAAACGAACGGGAATCCGTGCCGTCCGGTCGCCGCAGGACCGGGCGGTGGTCGCGCGCCTCCCTGAGGACCGGTCGCCAGGTATTCGCGCCGTCCGCCAGCGCGCGGCGCAGGCCCTCGTCGGCGCCGTAGTAGAGGTCGGCCGCGATGGGGAGGGCGAAGAACTCAAGGTCCATCGCCACTTCGTCACCCGGTTCCAGAATCCGCGGTCCCGCGGGGGACACCAGGTCGACCCCGAGGCGGCCGCCCGCCTCCCGCCGGAGCGCGGCGGACCACCAAGGCGCCGGCACCTCCCGGCCCCCGATGCGCGCCCGCCAGTCCCGAACGATCAAGCCTCGACTCGCCTGGCCCTGTCGCTCCCGTTCCGCCCGTGGCTGCCCATGCAGGGAAATCCACGGCGCGGCCCCGTTCGCTTCCCAACGGGGCAGGTCGCCCCCGCCCGCCCCAAGCCTGAACTCGCGGAGGGGACCGGCCGCATTCCCCCAAGCCAGCTGGGGCGCGGCGGCCTCGTTGTAGTAGTCAGCCCCGAATTGGAACCAGGCGAGCGCGCTGTATTCAATCCGGCGCCGCACCCGGTGGATGGCCTGGATTCGGATCCGCGCGAGGTCGTCCGCGCGGGCCAGTTGGACCGATACCTCGCTCCACAAGGCACCGTCCGCCGCCTCCTCCTCGTAATCCACGCGCGCCAAGTTCGGGCCGGGGCTGATCGTGCGCGCCACGTTGCGCCGAAACGGGACGTAGCGACCAGCTGGATCCAGGCGCACGACCGTGTCGGCCCCACCCACATTGCTCGGCCACGCCCACCGGTCGCCGCGCGCAAAGCCGCGCTGCTGAAACGGACGCAGATCCGTCAGGAAGGCCCGCCGCATCACCCGGCCGGGCTGTACGCAGAGGCTTTCCCCGAAGCTGCCGAGGGCAAATTGATCCCAGAATCCGTTGTGGCCCCAACCGACCAGGCAGAGCTGAGCCACGGAGGCGGACGGCACACCACCCCAGCGTGCGTGCACCATCGCCGACTGGAGACGGACCCGGCTGCGCGGCGGGAGGTGCACCAGTCCCCGCACATGCAGCCAGGTCCCCGAGGAGGGCGGCGGCGTGGTCCCGCCCCGCACGTGATGCCAGTTCTTGCTCACCTGTAACGGCAGGCCCGTGGGTTGGCCCGCCTCGTCGAGCAGGAGCGGGACGCAGCCGGTGATCGCGGGCGGCTGGAGATGAACCCACTTGAGCCGCACGACCCGCGCCTCGTCCCCCTCATTGCTCAGCTCGAGCGGCTGCCGGGTCACGGTA
This sequence comes from Opitutaceae bacterium, assembly GCA_049428505.1. Taxonomy (GTDB): domain Bacteria; phylum Verrucomicrobiota; class Verrucomicrobiia; order Opitutales; family Opitutaceae; genus ER46. The sequence continues at coordinate 5,521 of JBMTAG010000008.1, forward strand.
TCGAGGTGCTCTTCCGGAAACAGGCCCTCGGCGGGCGGGTTCCAGTTCGGCGGCGGCACGGTGATCTCGTAGGCCTGCTCGCGCGCGGACCAGGACATTCCGACCGCGGGATCCGCGACGGCGACGCGGATCCCCGGAGGCGGCCCCGGGGCGCGCACCCTCCCGTCCGGTCCCAGCACCAGGGTGGCGGCCCGTTCCTCGCCCGCGGGCCAGACACGGGGGGCCTCCGCCCTGCTGGCGTCCTGGCCGCCGGCAGTCTCAAGCCGGACCCACAGCTGTGAGGCGGGCAGGTCCCGCTCCGGGCGGGCGGTCAGGGTGAGGCACAGGCCATCGGGCCAGGCATCGAGACTGAGGTGGGCTTCGCCGGGAAACGCCTCCCCCGTGGCGTCTCGCAGGTCGAGGTCGTGCAGGGTCACGCGCTGGAAGAGACGGCCCGTCTCGATGATCCGGACGGGGAAATCGAGGGGCGGAGTGGGTTGGCGGTGACGATCCAGGACCGGTTCACGCCGCCCGACGACCCGGTACGTGCGGGCCGCGGCGACCACCGCGAGATGGAGCCGCGCGGTGGCCAGCGGGTGGGCCGCCCGCGCGGCGGCGGCCGAGGCCGTGGCGTCGCGGGGTCCGGCCGGGGCAAAACCCGTGAGATCGGCGGCCACCGTGTCGAGCTCGGCGGCCCACCAGCCCGTCTCGAAGCGCAGGAATCGGCGCTCCGCGGAGTACGGTGCCGTCGTGTAGTAGGGCGGAGCCTCGCGCCAGCTCACCAGCCCATGCTCCGCAGGGCCCGGCGCGACGGCGGCGGGGCGCAGTTCGTCCGCCGGCGGACCAGCCGCGGCCGCGGCGAGCAGGAGGAAAAACCAAGCCGCCCTCCGCCAGGGGCGGACGGGGGAAGGCGGGAGGGGTTCCGGCGGCATCGGTCGAACCGCCGAGAGCCGGCGGGAATCCGCGCGGGGACGCAATCCGCGGCACCTGACAAAAGCGGGATTTGCGCGGACCCGGGTTTCCTTCAACCTCACCGGATGTCCGGCGATCTCACCGAACTCTACCAGCAGGTCATCCTCGACCATAACAAGCGCCCCCGAAACCGGGGCCGCCTGCCGACCGCCACCCGGGTCGCCCACGGGGACAACCCCACCTGCGGCGACCAGTGCAGCGTTTACCTGCGGCTCGACGGGGATCGCATCGCGGAAATCGGCTTCGACGGCGCCGGCTGCGCCATCTCGCAGGCGAGCGCCTCGCTGATGACCACCCAGGTGAAGGGCAAGACCGCGGCCGAGGTGAAGGGACTCTACGACGCCTTCCACCACATCGTGACCACCGGCGAGGCGCCCGCGGAGATCAGCGACCTCGCCGCCTTCGCGGGCGTCCACGCCTTCCCCGCCCGGATCAAGTGCGCCACCCTCGGCTGGCACGCGGTCCTCAACGCCCTCTCCGGCGACGACGTGCCCGCCACCACGGAGACGCGCGCGGACTGACGCCGCACGATGCGGAAATTCCGGGGCTGACTCCCGGCGTCCCCCCGCGTTGCCTGACCCGATGCCTTCCGTCCCGGACCTCCGCCGCGACTTTCCCGCGCTGCACCAGCAGGTGAACGGGCGGCCGCTCGCCTACCTCGACAACGCCGCCACCACGCAGAAGCCCCGCGCCGTGATCGACGCGATCGTGGGCTTCTACGAGCGGGACAACAGCAACGTGCACCGGGGCCTCCACGCGCTCTCGATGCGCGCCACCCGCGCCTACGAGGGGGCCCGCGAGCGCGTCGCCCGCTTCCTCGGCGCGGCGGACGCGGCCGAGGTCGTGTTCACCCGGGGCACCACCGAGTCGATCAACCTCGTCGCCCGGGGCCTCGCGGCCACGCTGAAACCCGGGGACGTGATCCTCGCGACCGAGATGGAGCACCATTCGAACCTGTTGCCGTGGCAGCAGGCCGCCCGCCGCAGCGGCGCCGAGCTGCGGCTGGTGCCGGTGACCGGGGCCGACGCGGAGGGCGGGCTGGACCCCGCGGCGCTGGCCGCGCTGCTGACGCCGGCGGTCAAGGTCTTCGCCTTCACCCACGGCTCCAACACCCTCGGCACCCTCAACCCCGCGGCGGAGCTGTGCGCGCGCGCCCGGGCGGTGGGGGCGGTCACGGTGCTCGACGCCGCCCAGACGGTGGGCCACGGCGCGTTCGACGTGCGCCAGCTGGGCGCGGACTTCACGGCCTTCTCGGGCCACAAGATGTGCGGCCCGACCGGGATCGGCGTGCTGCACGGCCGGCGGGAACTGCTCGACCGGCTGGAGCCGGACGAGACCGGCGGCGGAATGGTGGCGCAGGCGGGGTTCACGGAGTCACGCTGGAAGCCTTCGCCGGAACGGCACGAGGCGGGCACACCGCACGTCGCGGGGGCGATCGGCCTCGCGGCGGCCTGTGACTACCTCGAGGCGGCCGGCCGGGAGGCGATCGCGGCGCACGACGCGGCCCTCGCCCGCCTGGCTTACGACCAGCTGGCCACCTTGCCCGGCATCCGCCTGCTCGGCCCCCGCGGGCCGCGGGGAGGGCTGGTCAGCTTCGCCTTCGCGGACGTCCATGCCCACGACGTCGTGACCCTGGCGGACGAGGACGGGATCGCGCTGCGGGGCGGGCACCACTGCAACCAGCCGCTGATGCGGAAGCTCGGGCTCGCGAGCACGACGCGGGCAAGTTTCTACCTCTACAACACCGAGGAGGAGGTGGCGCGGATGGTCGCCTCCCTGCGCCGCGTGCTGCGGTTCTTCGGCGCCGCCTGACGCCGTCGGGGCGGGAGCGGGCGCCGCTCAGCGGCCGGGGGTGAGCACGCCGACGAACGCCTTCGGCACGACCTCGGCGGCCCGGCACCGCGCGGCCGGGAGCAGCTGCGCGGCCCGGCGGTTGATCTCCTCGCGGGTGAGCTCCGCGGCGAGGCCCGCGTGCAGCGCGCTGGCCGCCGCGGCTTCCTCGGGTCGCTCCTGGGCCCGCATCAGCAGCGTCACGAGGAAGGCCGGGCGGCGGAACGCGTCGCCCAAGCGGGCCTGCACGATGCCCCGGGCGCCCTCAAATTCCCCCTCGTCCGCCCCGGTCCGGGCCAGCTCGGCGGCCACCGCGACCACCCGCGGGGTGACCCGCGGGGCGTCGGCGGGCGCGCAATCGATCTGGGCCCGCAGCAGCGCGAAGCCGGGCAGACCGGTGAAGGGCTCGAACTCGGCGGCCGGGGAATAGGCGAAGCCCAGCCGCTCGCGCACCTCGGCCCGGATGCGCAGTTCGAGCACCTTGGCCAGCACCTCGAGCGCCACCCGGTCCCGCGGGCCCACGGCATCCTCGACCGGCCACGTGCCGACCACCAGCGCCGAGTGCTGTTCGCCGACGAACTCGATCCGGTGCTGACCCGGACTCGCGCCCAACCGCACCGGCCGGGGCGCGGACGCGGTCTCCTTGCGGGCCGCCCGCGGCGCCAGCGTCCCGAGCGTGCGCACCGCCGTCGCGACCACGGCCGCCGCCTCCGCGTCGCCCACCACGGTCGCCTCGACGTAGCCCCGCGTGAGGGAGGGCTCCATCCAGCGGCGGACATCGAGGACGCTGAGGGAAACGTAATCGAGCGGGGAGCCGCCGGTGAAGCGCGCGTCGCCCCGGAAGAGGTGGTCGTGCAGCTCGCGCAGGCCCTCGCCCACGCCGGAGCCGGCCGCGGCGCGCCCCATCGCCGCCTGCAGGCGCTGGTCCCGGTGCGTGAAGCTGTTGAAGCGCGGGGCCCGCAGGATGTCGGTCACCAATCCGAAGAACACCTCCAGCTGGTCCGCGGGCATCACGCCGCGAAACGTGAAGGCGTCGCGGTCGGCGACGTCGAAGCTGAAGTCGAGGAGGCGTTCCTCGACCAGGGCCCGGAGCACCTCCGGTCGAAAATGCACGCCGCCGCCGGCCAGGACGGTGTTGAGGCCGAACTCTTTCAGCGCGGGTTTCTGGCCCGGCAGCTCCAGCAGGCCCGTGCCGACGCGCACGACGGCATGGACCAGCCCCGGCTCACTCCGGCCGGACAGCACGTTGAGGCGGACCTCGTTGCCGAGGCGCACCAGGCGCGCGCCCAGGCCGGGCAGCTCGCGCTCCTCCACCGGACCGGCGCCCGCCCCCCAGCGGGGCAGTGCAAAGGGCGTCTCCCGCACCATCGCGGCCAACACCTGGCCGGTCCCGCCGCGCCGCGTCCGCCGCAGCTCCTGCAGCACCTTGTCGGGGGTGAGCTCCAAGGGCACCCCGCCCGCCAGCTGGATCGCGAGCTCATCCGGTCGCCAGAGGGCCCGGAGGACGCGCAGGGCCTCCGCCGCGGTAAACCGCTCCAACCACTCCCGGCGCACGCGCTCCTCCTGCTCCACGCCGAGAAAGACGCGGTGCTCCGCAACTGAATCGACGAGGCCGGCGGCGAAGACGGCGGGATCCGCGGCGGCGAGCTGCTCCGCGGCGAGCGTCGCGGCGCGCAAGTGGCGGCGCCGCAGGGTCTCGACCTCCGCCGCGTCAAAGCCCCGTTCCAGGGTCAGCCGCAGCAGGCGGTCGAGGGAGGCCAGCCCGTCCGCCCACGCCTCGGCCGGGACGGAGACGGACGCGGAGGCGACGCCGTGGCCGAGGATCTCGTCGTAGCCGGCGTCGCCGCCCGGCGCCTCGCGCCGGAGGCGCGCCGCCAGGAGCTCCAGCACGAAGGCGCGGCGCTGGCGTTCCGCGGCGGCGGCGCGGGGGTCGGCGGGCGGCGGGGGGGCGACGCAGGCGGCCTCGAGCTGGACGGAGCCGAGGCCGGGCACCGGGAACAGGCCGGCGCGGAGGGCGCGGGCGTCGAGGCGGCCCTCCGGCCGCGGCGGCACGGGCCGGGTGGGCGCGGGCAGGTCGCCGAACTCCTCCCGGAGCAGCCCGCCGAGGGTGGCGGGGTCAAAGTCGCCGGCCGCCACGAGCACCATCAGGTCGGGGCGGTACTGGCGGGCGTGGAAGTCGAGGAACTGCTCCCGGCGCAAGCGCGCCACCTGTTCCTCGCCGCCGCCGGGGGAACGCTCCGGGAAGGCCAGCCCGCGGAAGACCAGCGGCAGGGAGGCCTCCTGGCGCAGCCCCGCGAGGCTGGCGCGGCCCCGGAGCTCGGCGCGGACGATGCGCCGCTCGCGCTCGATGACCTCGGGGGCGAACGTGATGCCGTCGGCGAAGTCGCGGAAGAGCCGCAGCCCCTCGCGCAGCAGCGCGGGATCGGCGCGGCGGAACTCCAGGCGGTAGGCGGTGTGGCCGAAGGCGGTCTCCGCGTTGACGTCGCTGCCGTACTCGAGGCCGAGGCGCTGGAAGAGGCGGAGCATCGCGCCCGGGGGGAAGCGCCGCGTGCCGCCGAACGCGAGGTGTTCGGTGAAATGGGCCAGCCCGCGCTCGTCCGGCCCCTCGTCGAGCGAGCCCGCCAGCACCACCCACTGGAGCGTCACCCGCCCCGGCGTGCCGGCATGCGGCCGCAGCGCGTAGCGGAACCCGTTGCCGAGGCGGCCCCAGGTGACCTGCGGATCGGGGACGGCGCCCTTCACCTCCTCGTGGGCCCAGCGGCCGGAGCGGGGGCCCGCGGGCACGCCGGCGGCGAAACCGGGGGCGGCGAGGAACAGCAGGAGGAGCGCACGCGCGAGCACGCCGCCAGCGTGCGGGTTCGCGGCGCGGATTCAACCCCGGCCGCGTCCGCCGGTAACGCTTGCGGCCGGGGCGCGGTTGCGTCCTGCTCCGCCGGTTAACTCGCCCCCCGCATGCGGGACTACTTTCTCCGCCGCTTCCTGCTGATCCCCCCGACCCTCCTGGGCATCACGCTGATCGTGTTCCTGATCACGCGGGTCGTGCCGGGCGGGCCGATCGAGCGGGCCCTGATGGAGGCGCGGATGGGCGACGCCGGCGGGGCGCAGACCAACCAGATCGGCAGCGGCGCGATCTCCGAGGAGCAGATGGCCCAGCTCAAGGCCTACTACGGCTTCGACCGGCCGCCGCTCGAGGCCTACCTGCTCTGGCTGGGCAAGGTCGTGCGCGGCGACCTCGGCAACTCCTACCGCTACAACGAACCCGTCCTCCACATCATCGCGGACCGCCTGCCCGTTTCCCTCCTCTACGGGCTCGTCACCACCTTCCTCGTCTACGGCGTCTGCATCCCGCTGGGGATCGTCAAGGCGGTGCGGCACCGGACGTGGATCGACAACGTCTCCTCCGCGGTCGTGTTCACCGGCTACGCGATCCCAGGCTACGCGCTCGGGGCCCTCCTGGTGGTGTACCTCTCGGCGCGCCTCGGCTGGTTCCCGATGGGGGGCTTCGTCAGCCGGGGATTCGCCGACCTGAGCCTCGCGGGCAAGGCGGCCGACCTGTTCCACCACGCCGTCCTCCCGCTGGTCTGCTACACCGTGGGCAGCTTCGCCTTCGTCACCCTGCTGATGAAGAACCACCTGATGGACAACCTGGCGGCGGACTTCGTGCGCACCGCGATGGCCAAGGGGGTGACGTTCCGCCGGGCGGTGCTGCGGCACGCGCTGCCCAACTCCCTGATCCCGATCGCCACCCATTTCGGCCAGCACCTCAGTGTGCTGGTCACGGGCTCGTTCCTGATCGAGTTCATCTTCGACATCAACGGGATGGGGCTGCTCGGGTACACCTCGGTGGTGGACCGCGACTACCCGACGGTGATGGGCGTGCTGCTGCTGTCGTCGGTGCTGATTTTGCTGGGGCACATCCTGGCGGACGTGCTGGTCGCGCTGATCGACCCGCGGATCCGGTTCAAGTGAGGCGCCCCCCGATGAACCTGCCCCGGCTCCGCCTCGATCCGCTGACGCGCAAGAAGCTGCAGCGCTTCCGCTCGATCCGGCGCGGGTACGCGTCGTTTTTGATTTTGGCGACCGCGGTGGTGCTGTCGCTGGCGGCCGAGTTGCTCGTGAACAGCCGCGCGCTGGTGGTGCGGCACGAGGGCCAGTGGCACTTCCCGACCTACGGGCGCATCCACACCGGGAAGGAGTTCGGCCTCGGGTACGCCTACGAGGTGAATTACCGGGAGCTGCAGCGGACATTCGCCGCCGACCCCGCCGGGAAGAACTGGGTGCTGCTGCCGCCCGTGCCTTACAACCCGCTCGAGAACTGCCACCCGGGGGAGACCTTCCGCCCGCGGCCGCCGGACTGGGCGCGCCAGAACTTCCTCGGCACCGACCAGATCAACCGGGACATCCTCGCCCGCCTCGTCTACGGCTTCCGCAACGCCCTCGCGTTCGCCGCCGCCTTCCTCGTCCTCACCTACGCCGTCGGCATCAGCCTCGGCTGCCTGATGGGCTACTTCGGCGGCTGGTTCGACCTGCTCGTCCAGCGCCTGATCGAGATCTGGTCCAACATCCCCTTCCTCTTCGTCGTCATCATCGTCGCCTCGATCGTGCCCGCCGGGATCGGGATGAACCTCGGCGTGCTGCTGGCCATCGTGGTGCTGTTCTCCTGGACGGGGATGACCTATTACATGCGGTCGGCGACCTACCGGGAGAAGGCGCGCGACTACGTGCACGCCGCGCAGGTGCTCGGGGCCTCCACCCCGCGGATCCTCTTCCGCCACATCCTGCCGAACGTCCTCTCCACGATCGTCACCTTCATCCCCTTCACCATCGCCAGCTCAATCAGCGCCCTGACCGCGCTCGACTTCCTCGGCTTCGGCCTGCCGCCGCCGACGCCGAGCTGGGGCGAGCTGCTCCGCCAGGGCACCTCCAACCTGCAGTCGCCCTGGATCGTCGCCTCCGCCTTCTCCGCCCTCGTGCTGGTGCTCGTCCTCGTGACGTTCATCGGCGAGGCGATCCGCGAGGCCTTCGACCCGAAGAAGTTCACCCTTTACCAGTAACCCATGCGCCCGCCGTTCCGGTCCCTCCCGCTCCTCGCCGCCACCCTCCTGCTTGCCGCCGGCTGCAGCCCCTCCGCGCCGAAGGACGGGGCCGCCCCTGCGACCGGGACCGCGGCCGCCGCCCCGGAAATGGAGGCCGACCTCAAGCGCACCCTCGCCGCCGAGCCGGAGTTCTACGTGTTCAAGCCGCTCGCCGCGCTGCCGGCCGACCTCGCGTGGCAGGACGGGGCCGCGCTGCCGGAGTTCGCGGACCCGAACGCCCGCAAGGGCGGGACGTTCAGCTACTACATCCCCGATTTCCCGCGCACCCTCCGCACGATCGGCCCCGACGCCACCGGCGGCATCCGGCCCTACCTGCTGGACTACGTTGAGCCGCCCTTCATCGCCCCGCACCCCAACGTGGCCGGCGGCGCCTATGCCGGCCTCGTCGCCAGCTGGGCCGTCGGCCCCGACGGCAAGACCATCTATTACCGCATCGACCCGAAGGCGCGCTGGTCCGACGGTCGCCCGCTGACCACGGACGACGTCGTCTTCACGCTCTACTTCATGCGCAGCCCGCACCTGAACGAGCCGTGGTACAACGACTACTACAAGAAGAACTACCGGCAGCTCATCGTCTACGACCGCCTGACCTTCGCCACGGTGCATCCCGAGCGGAAACCGGACCTCGCCGTCCGTTTCGGCAACTGGGTCCCCTATCCCCGCCACGCCTACGCCGACTTCGGGCCCGGGTGGATCGAGCGCTTCCAATGGCGCGAGACGCCGAAGCTCGGCGCCTACGAGCTGAAGGCGAAGGACATCGACAAGGGCCGCGCCGTCACGCTGAGCCGCGTCCCGGACTGGTGGGCCGCCGACAAGCGGTTCTTCCGCGGCCGCTACAATCCCGACCGTTACCGGCTCGAGGTCATCCGCGACCCGGACAAGGCCGTCGAGGCGTTCGCCCGCGGGGACCTCGACCTGATGCCCCTCGGTCAACCCAAGTACTGGTACGAAACGCTGCCTGAGACGCACCCGGAGGTCGCCGCGGGGCGCATCCTCCGCTACAAGTTCTACAACCGCACCCCCCGGCCCGACTGGGGCCTGTGGATCAACCGGGCCAAGGCGCCCCTCGACAACCGCGACGTGCGCGTCGGCCTCCAGCATGCGAGCAACATCGCCCTCGTCTGCGCGCAGTTCTTCCGCGGCGACGCCGAGCAGATGCAGACCCGCTCCGACGGTTACGGCTGGCGGATGCACCCGACGATCACCGCCCGGCCCTTCGACCCGGTCGCGGCCCGCGCCGCCTTCGCCCGCGCCGGCTACACCACGCAGGGGGAGGACGGCGTCCTGCGCAACGCCGCCGGCCAGCGCCTCTCGTTCACCATCACCGCCTACGGCCAGGCCCAGCGCGACCTGCTGCCCGTGCTCAAGCAGGAGGCCCTCAAGGCCGGGCTCGAGTTCAAGCTCGAGATCCTGGACACCACCACGGGCTGGAAAAAGATGCAGGAGAAGAACCACGAGATCGCCCTCGCCGCGCTCTCCCGCTCCGTCGAGCTCTACCCCCGCTACTGGGAGATGTACCACGGCACCAACGCCTACGCCGACGCCTACACCAAGGACGGCCAGCCGTCCAAGGTCGCGACCGGCGCCACGCCCAACCCGCAGCCGCGCGAGGTCGTCGTCCAGACCAACAACATGACGATGACCTTCCTCCCGGAGCTCGACCGGCTGATCGAGGCCTACGACCGCGCGGAGACCCTCGACGAGATCAAGCGCCTCGCGGCCGAGATCGAGCAGCTCATCCACGATGACGCCGCCTGGGTGAACGGCTGGCAGCGGCCGTTCCTGCGCGGGGCCGCGTGGCGCCACGTGCGGTGGCCGGCCGGCTTCAACGTCGCCCAGGCCCGCGACCTCGAGGAATTCTTCGTGCACTGGATCGACCCTGAAGTGCAGAAGGAGACGGCCGAGGCCCGCCGCAGCGGCCGCACGTTCCCCGGCGGCCTGCGGACCTTCGACCAGTTCAAGGGCAACTGATCCCCGTGGACGCCCCCGCCGCCAACGACGTCATCCTGTCGGTCCGCGACCTGGTCACGACGTTCGACACCGACGCCGGCCGCCTGACCGCGGTCGACGGGGTGAGCTTCGACGTCCGCCGCGGCCGCACGCTGGGGATCGTGGGCGAGTCGGGCTGCGGGAAGAGCGTGACGGCGCTCTCGATCATGCGGCTGCTGCCCCAGCCGATGGGCCAGATCCGGGGCGGGCGCATCCTCTTCGAGGGCCGCGACCTCGCCACCCTGCCGCCGGCCGAGCTGCACCGCATCCGGGGCGGACGGATCGGGATGATCTTCCAGGAGCCCATGACGGCGCTCAACCCGGTGCAGCCGATCGGCCGGCAGCTGAGCGAGGTGTTCCTGCTGCACCGCACGAAGGACCCGGCGGACGCGTGGCGGCGGGGCGCCGAGATGCTGCGCAAGGTCGGCATCCCCGCGCCGGAGATCCGGATGCACGAATACCCGCACCAGCTCTCGGGCGGGATGCGGCAGCGGGTGGTCATCGCGATGGCGCTGGCCTGCGAGCCCGCGGTCGTGATCGCGGACGAGCCGACCACCGCGCTCGACGTCACCATCCAGGCCCAGATCCTCGAGCTGATGCAGGCGCTGCAGCGGGACCTCGGGCTGGCGGTGGTGCTGATCACGCACGACCTCGGCGTGATCGCCGAGACCTGCGACGACGTGATCGTGATGTACGCGGGCCGCGTCGCGGAGGCGGGGCCGGTGGAGGCGATCTTCGACCGCCCGGCCCACCCCTACACCCGCGGCCTGCTCGACTCGATCCCGCGCCTCGAGGGCACGCGCAAATCGCGCCTGCGCGTGATCGAGGGAATGGTGCCGGGCCTGCGGGACCTGCCCGCCGGCTGCCGCTTCCAGAACCGCTGCCCGCACCGCGTCGACCGCTGCGCCACGGCCCCGGCCCTCGAGGCCGTCGGCCCCGGCCACGAGGCGGCCTGCCACCGCTGGCGCGAACTCCCCCCCCGTTGACCGTGGACACCCCCGCCGCCCCCACCCCGCCGCTGCTGCAACTGGAGGACGTGCAGATGCACTTCCCGGTCCGCGAGGGGCTCTTCCTGCGCAGCACCCGTTCCTGCCGGGCGGTGGACGGCGTGTCGCTGCAGTTGCGGGCCGGCGAGACGCTCGGCCTGGTCGGCGAGTCGGGCTGCGGCAAGTCGACCCTCGGCAAGTGCATCGTGCGCCTGCACCAGCCGACCGCGGGGCGGATCCGCTTCGCGGGCACGGACCTGGCGGCGCTGGGTCCGGCGGCGCTCAAACCCTGGCGGCGGCACCTGCAGATGGTGTTCCAGGACCCGGTCGAGTCGCTCAACGCCCGCCACACGGTGGGGGAGATCGTCGCGGAACCATTCGTGATCCACGGCGAGGGCGACGCGCGGGCGCGGCGGGAGCGGGTGCTGGGGCTGCTGGACAAGGTGGGCCTGCCGGCGGCGGCGGCGGACCGGTATCCGTTCGAATTCTCGGGTGGCCAACGGCAGCGCATCGGCATCGCGCGGGCGCTGGCCCTGCGGCCGCGCCTGCTGGTGTGCGACGAACCGGTGTCGGCGCTCGACGTCTCGATCCAGAGCCAGGTGCTGAACCTGCTGCTCGACCTGCAGCGGGAGCTCGGGCTGAGCTACCTGTTCATCGCGCACAACCTGGCGGTGGTGAAGCACGTCTCCGACCGCATCGCCATCATGTACCTCGGCCGGATCGTGGAGCTGGCGCCGGCGGACGAGCTCTACGCGGCGCCGCGGCACCCGTACACGCGCGCGCTGCTCTCGGCGATCCCACGGCCCGACCCGCGCGGGACCCGCGAGCGGATCGTGCTGCAGGGCGACGTGCCCTCGCCGATCAACCCGCCCGCGGGTTGCCCGTTTCATCCGCGCTGCCCGCACGCCACGGACCGCTGCCGCGTGGAGGCCCCGGCGCTGCGGCCGGCGCCCGGTCGCCCCGACCACACCGTGTCCTGCCACCTCGACCTCTGATCCGGCCCGCGGGCGCCGCTCCCGCCACCCCCTTCCCCATGCCCCGCCCCACCCCGTCCCTCCTCGCCGCCCTCGCCGGCCTGCTGCTGGCCGCGTGCGGCCGTGATCCGGCGCCGCCCGCGCCCGGCGCCGCCGCACCGAAGGCCGCGGCGACGGCGGCCGGGCCGGTGATGGAGGAGGACCTCGCGCGCACGCTGCGGGAGCAGGCGGACTTCTACACCTTCCGGCCGCTGAGCGAGCTGCCGGCGAACCTCGCCTGGCAGGACGGCACGGACCTCCCGGAGTTCGCGGATCCCGCGGCCCGCAAGGGTGGGACCTACACCACCTTCATCGCCGACTTCCCCCGCACCCTGCGGACCATCGGCCCGGACGCGACCGGCGGCATCCGGGCGTTCCTCCTCGATTACGTCGAGCCCCGCTTCATCGAGCGCCACCCGAACCTGCCCGACGCCGGCTATCCCGGCCTCACCCGCCAGTGGGCCGTGGACGCGGCGAGCGCGACCACGTATTACCGCATCGACCCGGCGGCGCGCTGGTCGGACGGGCGGCCGCTGACCACGGACGACGTGGTGTTCACCTTTTATTTCCTCCGCAGCCCGCACCTCGGCCAGCCCTGGTACAACGATTTCTACACCAAAAATTACACCCGGCTGATCGTATACGACCGGCTCACCTTCGCCCTGGTGCATCCGGAGCGGAAGCCGGACCTCGCGACGCGGCTCGGCAACTTTTCTCCCTACCCGCGTCACGCCTACGCGGACTTCGGCCCTGGCTGGATCGAACGTTTCCAGTGGCGCAACACCCCGAAGGCCGGCGCCTACGAGCTGCGCGACCGCGACGTCGAGAAGGGCCGCGCCGTCACCCTCACGCGGGTCAAGGACTGGTGGGCGGCGGACAAGCGGTTCTTCCGCGGCCGCTACAACTTCGACCGCTTCCGTCTCGAGGTCATCCGCGATCCGGACAAGGCCGTGGAGGCCTTCGCGCGCGGCAACCTCGACGCCATCACCCTCGGGACGCCGAAGCATTGGTACGAGACCCTGCCGGAAACGCACCCCGAGGTGGCCGCCGGACGCATCCTGCGCTTCCAGTTCTTCAACCGCGTGCCCCAGCCGGACTGGGGCCTGTGGATCAACCGCGCCCGGCCCCCGCTCGACCAGCCGGACGTCCGCGTCGGCCTGCACCACGCGGTGAACTTCGACCTCGTCTGCCAGCAGTTCTTCCGCGGCGATGCCGTGCGCCTGCAGACCCGCTCCGACGGCTACGGCTGGCGGATGCACCCGACGCTGCGGCCGCGGCCGTTCGACCCCGTGGCGGCCCGGGCCGCCTTCGCCCGGGCGGGCTTCACCCAGCAGGGAGCCGACGGAATCCTCGCCGACGCGGGCGGCCGGCGCCTGTCGTTCACCGTGACCACCGGGCGCCAGGACCTGCGGGACCTGCTGCCGATCCTGAAGCAGGAGGCGCTCAAGGCCGGGGTGGAGCTGAAGCTCGAGGTGCTCGACCGCACCACCGGCTTCAAGAAGACCCAGGAAAAGAACCACGAGATCGCGCTCGTCGCGCTCAGCCGCTCGGTGGAGCTCTACCCGCGTTACTGGGAGCTCTACCACGGCAGCAACGCGTACCACGACGCCTACACCCGCGACGGCCGGCCGACGCCCGTCGCCACCGGCTCGGTCCCGAACCCCGCCCCCACCCAGATCCGGGCCCAGACCAACAACATGACGATGACCTTCGTGCCGGCGCTCGACCGGCTGATCGAGGCGTACGACCGCGCGGAGACCCTCGACGAGGTGAAGCGGCTGGCGGCGGAAATCGAGGAGCTGATCTTCGCGGACGCCACCTGGATCAACGGCTGGTCGACGCCCTTCTACCGCGGCGCCTACTGGCGCCACGTGAAGTGGCCCGCGGGTTTCAACCCGATGCAGAGCCGCAATCTGGAGGAATTCTTCGTGCATTGGATCGACCCGGCGGAGCAGACTGCGACCGAAGCGGCCCGCCGCTCCGGTCGCACCTTTCCCGGCGGCCTCCAGCGCTTCGACCAGTTCCGCGAACCCTGATCTTCCCCGTGCCCCTCCCGTTCCTCCTCCTCGCCCTGCTCGCCCTCCTGCCGCGCGCCTTCGCCGCCGACCCCGCCGTGCCCCGCGGCGAGGTCCGCACCGGCACCTTCGCCGCCAGCCGGATCTACCCCGGCACCACGCGCGAGTATCAGGTCTACGTGCCCGCCCAGTATGACCCGGCACGGCCCGCCTGCCTGCTGGTGTGCTTCGACGGCGCCGGGTTCTTCAACCCCAAGGGCGCCTTCAAACTGCCCGCCGTCCTCGACGAGCTGATCGCCCGCCGCGAGCTCCCCGTCCTGATCGCCGTCGGCGTGAATCCCGGCGTCGTGCCCTCCGCCGAACCGGGCGCACCACCGCGCAATCACCGGAGCCTCGAGTACGATTCCCTCGGCGACACCAACGCCCGCTTTCTGCTGGAAGAACTCCTGCCCGCCGCCACGCGGGGCCTGAACGTCACCGCCGATCCCGCCGGGCGCGCCGTCGCCGGCAACAGCTCGGGCGCGATCGCCGCCTTCACCGTGGCGTGGGAGCGCCCCGATCAGTTCCGCAAGGTCATCAGCCACATCGGCAGCTACACCAACATCCGGGGCGGCTACGCCTACCCCGGGATCATCCGCCAGACCAAGCCCGCGAAGCCGCTCCGCGTCTTCCTCCAGGAAGGCGTGAACGACCTCGACAACCTCCACGGCAACTGGCCCCTCGCCAACCGCGAACTCGCCGCCGCCCTCGCCTTCGCCGGCTACGACCACCGCCTCGTCCTCGGCGACGGCGGCCACAGCGCCCAGCACGGCGGCAGCATCTTCGCCGACACCCTGCGCTGGCTCTGGCGCGACTGGCCCCAACCCTGAAGCCCCGCCCCGATGTCCCTCCTCCTCCGCTCCCCGTTCCTCGCCGCGCTCCTCGTCGCGGCCGCGCCCCTCCCCGCCGCCGCGCCCTCGGCGTTCCGGCCCACGCCGGACCACGAGTCCCGCCCCGGCGTGCCCACGGGCACCGTCCTGCCCCAGCCCGCGTGGGCGTCGCAGGTCTTTCCCGGCACCACCCGCGACTGGTGGCTCTACGTGCCCGCCCAGTACCAGCCCGACGGCACCGCCGCCCTGATGATCTTCCAGGACGGGGCCAATTACCTCCGTCCCACCGGCTCGTGGCGCGCGCCCGTCGTCCTCGACAACCTCATCGCCCGCGGGGAAATGCCCGTCACCCTCGCGATCTTCATCAATCCGGGCCACGACCCGTCGAAGGGCGCGCCGAAGCGGCCGGGCAGCCCCAGCAACCGCAGCCTGGAGTACAACTCCCTCGGCGACCGCTACGCGCGCTTCCTGCTCGAGGAGATCCTCCCCGCGGTCGCCAAGACGCACCCGTTCTCCCCCGACCCCGAGCGCCGCGCCCTCGTGGGCTCGAGCAGCGGCGGGATCGCGGCCTTCACCGCGGCGTGGGAGCGCCCCGACCAGTTCCGCAAGGTGCTGTCGACCATCGGCAGCTTCGTCCACCTCGCGGGCGGCGACGCCTACCCGTCCCTCATCCGCAAGACCGAGCGCAAGCCCCTCCGCGTCTACCTCGAGGATGCCTCGGGCGACCTCGACAACCCCTACGGCAACTGGCCGCTCGCCAACCAGCAGATGCACGCCGCGCTCCGCTACATGGGCTACGACGTGCGCTTCGACTACGCGGAGGGCTACGGCCACAACGCCGACCACGGCGGCAGCCTCTTCCCCGCGGCCCTGCGCTGGCTCTGGCGCGCGGAGACCCACCGCCCGGAGATCGTGACCAAGGGCGACCTCGCCAGCGACTTCACCCTGCATCGCCTCCTCGTCGAGGGCGAGGGCTGGACCAAGGTCGTCGACGGCCTCGCCTTCGCCGACGCCCCCTGCACCGATGCCGCGGGCAACTTCTATTACTCGGACATGCGCCCTCCCGCGGCCGGCGTGTACCGGATCGCCCCCGACGGCTCCCGCACCCGCCTCAGCGAGGAGGGTGTGAGCGGGATGAAGTTCGGCCCCGACGGCCGGCTCTACGCCTGCCAGGGCGCCAAGCGCCGGTTGATCGCGATCACCCCGGCCACGGGGGCGATCGAGGTCCTCACCGAGGACGTGCAACCCAACGACCTGGCCGTGACCCGCCGCGGACACGTCTTCTTCACCGAAACCGGGAAGAAGCAGGTGACCTTCCTCGATCCGCGGACGCGCGAGAAGCGCGCGCCCGACACCGGCCTCGCCAACCCCAACGGCATCACCCTCTCGTCGCGGCACGACACCCTGGCCGTGAGTGAGGCGGGCGGGGAGCACGTGCAGGTTTACCGCGTGCAGCCGGACGGCACCCTCGACGCGCGGGCGCCCTACATGACCCTGCGCCGCCCGATCGATCCGAAGGGCGAGTTCAAGTTCAACCAGCCGCCGCCGTACCGGAAGGCCTCGGGCGGGGACGGAATGACGAGTGACACCGCGGGCCGCTGGTACGTCGCCAGTCCGCTGGGGATCCAGGTCTTCGACCCCACCGGCCGCCTCTGCGGCGTGCTCACCAAGCCCCAGGCCGACCAGCCGCTCACCAGCTGCACCTTGTCCGGGCCCGGGTTGGGCTACCTCTACGTGACGAACGGCAACGCCATCTTCCGCCGCAAGGTGCAGGCGACCGGCAACCCGCCGCCGATCGGCGGCTGAATCGCCCGCGGCCGGGTGGTGTGCCGCGGCTCAGATGTGGCCGCGGCTGCAGCCGCGGATCCAGGACGAAAGTCCGCTTTCGTGGCGCCGGCGGCCATCCGCGGCAACTGCCGCGGCCACACCCACCCCACGCCTCAGGGCGCCCACACCGCGCGGGCGACCACCTCGGCGACGGCGGCCAGGAACGGCCACGCGAGGGTCTCGTAGGCGTACTGGTCATCGTTCATCACGCCGTCGGGGTTGGTGTAAACCACCGCGGCCAGCGCGAACCCCCGACCCGTGCGCGTGTCCTCGATCCAGGTGTTCTCGACTGAGTTGCCGTACGCGCAGCCGACCTTCGAGTAGATCCGCAGGTGCGCCGCGGGCACCACCCGCGCGAGCCCGGGCAGCACGAACTTCACATAGTCGTCCGGGTACTTGGCCGGGTCGTAGACCGGATTCGCCGACTCACGCGGATACTCACCCAACGCGCGCACGAGGAAGGCCCGCTGCTCCACGGTGAGCCCCGGGAACCCTCGCCGGCCCGTGCGCAGCTCCGGCTTCACCACCGCGAGCAGCAGGTCCTGCAGGTCCTGCAGGCGCACGGCGTTCTTCGCGTCGAAGGCGAGCGGTTCCTCGATCCGGCGGCCGCCTTCCAGCCGCGCGACGCCGAGGCGCTGCTCCGTCCAGAGGTCGTTCACCAGCTCGAGCGTGCTGTCGGGTTGCGCGATCCGGACCGTGGCGCCCCGGTCCTCGAGGACGACCGGCCGGTGCTGGCGCTGTTCGGCCGGGGGTCGCGCCTCGGCGAGGCGGTGGTGGAGGCGAAAAGAGGTGAACCCGGCTTCCCACATCCGCTCGTTGAGGCGGCGCTGGCCGACCAGCTCGTAGAGGTGGTTGAAGGTGGCGTTGTCGCTCACGAGGCAGATGCGGCGGATGCAGTGGCCGACGGTCAGCGCCCCGCCCTCGCGGTTGGTCTCGTCCGCCTCGATCAGCCGGTCGCCCGGGAAGCGGGGCTCGATGCGGAGACGGGTGCCGAGGCCCCAGGCGGTACCGTCGCGGGCGTTGCGGGCGTTGAGTTCGAGCAGGGCGGCCACCGCGGCGGACAGCTTCACCGTGCTCGCCGGGTAGAAATACAGGGCAGGGTCACCATACGCGCTGCGGCGCACGCCGAGGGTGCCGTCCGGCAGGAGCACCGGCTCGGCGACGAGGACTTGGACGCGGTGCTCGCGCGGGGCCTGCAGCACGGGGCCGAGGCGTTCCGCGTGCGCCGCGAAGAGGGCGCCGAGGTCGCGCGGGGGCGGCGCCGGGTCTCCGGCCACCAGCGCCGCCAAGGCCAGGGGAAGGGCGATCATCGGCGCTACCGTGGCCCACCGAAACCCCATGGCAATCCCGGGGCTAGCTCGTCCGCTCCGGGTTTGAATCCTCTGGCCGGCCCGACCAGCGTGCCGCCATGCCCCGCCTACCCCTCTGCTGCCGGCTGTGCTACGTCGTCATCGCGGTCGCGCTCGCCTGCACCGCACGGCCGGTGGCGGCTCAATCCCACGCCCGGACGGGCGCCGTCGAAACCGCCCTCGACCGCTACGTCGCCCGGCCGGACCCGGCGTTCCGCTGGGAAAAGGTCACCGAGACCACCGAGGCGGGCACCACCACCCATGTCCTCGACCTGGTCTCCCAGCACTGGCTCACCCCGGCCGAGGTCAACCGCACGGAGTGGCGCCACAGCCTGCTCATCGTCCGCCCCCCGGAGGTCCGCCACGCCACCGCCCTGCTCTTCCTCGGCGGCGGCGCCAACCGGGCCGGGCCGCCGCCCCGGCCGGGCCGCGAGCTGGTCGAGATCGCCCGCGCAACCGGCAGCGTCGTGCTCGAGCTCCGGCAGGTCCCCAACCAGCCGCTTATCTTCCATGGTGACGGCCGCGAACGCGCCGAGGACGACCTCATCGGTTACACCTGGGATCAGTACCTGCGCACTGGCGACGAGCGCTGGCCCGCGCGCCTGCCGATGACGAAGGCGGCGGTGCGCGCGATGGACGCCACCACCGCGTTCCTCGCCTCCCCCGCGGGCGGCGGCCTCCGGGTCGACACCTTCGTGGTGTCCGGCGGCTCCAAGCGCGGCTGGACCGCCTGGACCACGGCCGCCGTCGACCGCCGCGTGGTCGCCGTCGCCCCGGTCGTGATCGACGTGCTGAACGTCGAGGAATCCCTGCGCCACCACTTCCGCGCCTACGGGTTCTACGCGCCGGCGGTGGGCGACTACGTCCGGCACCGCATCGTGGACTGGGCCGGCACGCCGGAGCTGCGCGCGCTCTACGCGATCGAGGATCCGTTCAGCTACCGCGATCGCCTGACGATGCCGAAGCTGATCCTCAACGCGGCAGGCGACCAGTTCTTCACCCCGGATTCCTCGCGCTTCTACTTCGCGGACCTGGCGGGGCCGAAGCACCTGCGCTACGTGCCCAACGCGGACCACGGGCTGAAGGGCACCGATGCCTACCAGACCCTCGGCGCGTGGCACCACGCCCTGCTCCACCGCCACCCCCTGCCGCGCGTGACGTGGCGTCGCGCACCCGACGGCAGCCTCACCGTGGAGACCCAGCCCGTCGCCCGGCAGGCGCGGGTGTGGCGGGCGCACAATCCGGCCGCACGTGACTTCCGCCTCGCGACCCTCGGTCCGGCGTGGACCGCCACCCCGCTGCCGGAGGGCAGCGCGTCTCACCGAGTGGACTTGCCGGAGCCCGCCGCCGGCTGGGCGGCGACCTTCGTCGAATTCACCTTCGACGTGGGCGCGCCCACTCCGCTCAAGCTCACGACCGAGGTGTTCCTCACCCCGGACACGCTCCCCGCCGCCGCCCCGGCGGAGACGCGGCCGCGCGGCTTCCTGCAGGCCGGCACCCCGCCCGCGGCCCGCTAACCGCGTCCGGGAATCAGGCTGCGCCACGCCGCCCGGGCCAGGCCGAGGGCGTCCCACGGCAGCGCGCGGTGGAGCGGGAAATAGCGCCGCCGCACGGCGACTTCCTCCCGCCAGAACGGCCATGGACCCGCGGGCGGACGGTGCCCGCCGCAGGCCGCGACGCGGATTGGGAGGGGTTTGAAGCGCACCCGCCCCTTCCACAGCCGCAACTGGAATTCATAGTCGGCCGCCAAACCCAACTCCGGGTCGAACGGACCATTCTCCGCGAACAGCGAGCGCCGGTAGAACGTGCCGGCGGGCGGCGCGAATTCCCCCGCGAGCGCGTTCACCCGCACCGGCAGCCGCCGCAACTCGCCTTCGTCGGAGGCCGTCTCGCCCACGACCACCCCGGCCTCGGTCTTGCTCGCCCACACGAGGACCTCGGCCACGACGCCGTCGCCGGCGAGCCGGTCCCCGGGACGCAGGAAGTGCACCCAATCGCCCCGCGCCCGCTCGACCCCGGCGTTCGCCGCCGCCACGCGGCTTGCGCCCGGCCGGGAGAGGATCGCCGCAAGCTCCCCCCGCCGCGCCTCCAACCACGCCGGGGTGCCGTCCGTCGAGCCCTGATCCACCACGATCACCTCGACCGCCGCCCGCCGTTGCTCGAGGGCGCTGGCCAAGGTCGGGCCCAGCCGCGCGCCCGGGTTGCGGCAGGTCACGATCAGGCTGCAGGCGGGTTCCGCGGACATGGGGACGTGACCCAGCATCGCCGGGCAGGCGGAGGTGTCGAACCCGGAATCGGCGCGGCGGGGCGCTTGACCGCCGGGCGGCGCCGCGGGCAGCCTTCGGTTGATGTCCGCCTCCGCGCCCGCCCCGTCTCCCGCCCGCCCGCCGTGGCTGGTTCCGCTCGGGGTCGTCGTCGTGCTGGGCGGGGCGGCCGCGGCGGCGGCGCTGTATTTCCTCGGCGGGGCACGGCTCGTGGCCGAGGCACGGCAAGCGTGGGCGACGGCCTTCGCCGCTTTTGGCGCGGCGGGACCAGCGGCGTTCTTCGGGGCGATGGCGGTGCTGCCGCTGTTCGGGTTTCCCATCTCCCCCTTCAGCCTCGCGGCCGGTCCGCTGTTCGGCGCCAGCCTCGGCACCCCGGTGGTCCTCGCCTGCGGCATCATCGCGATCGGCGTGAACCTGACCCTCGCCTACGGGCTCGCCCGCCGCGCCCTCCGCCCCCTGCTCGCCCGCCTCGTCGCCCGCCTCGGCTACCGCCTGCCCGCCGCCTCGGGCGAGGATGCGACCAGCCTGATCATCCTCGTGCGCGTCACGCCCGGCCCACCGTTCTTCGTCCAGAACTATCTCCTCGGGCTGGCGGAGGTGCCCTTCGGCCGCTATCTCGGCTGGTCCATGCTGATCCAGGGCGCCTTCGGCACGGCGGTGATGCTCTTCGGTGATGCCCTCGCACAGGGCCGCGGCCGGGTTGCGTTCCTGGCCCTCGGGCTCCTGGCCGGCCTGGTGATCGCCACCCGCCTGGTGCGGCGTCACCTCAGCCGGGGGAAGGCCGTCCCGTGAGCGTCCGGGGCGGTGTGTCCGCCGACCCCGCCGAGCCGCCCGGGGCCACGCGGCCGGAAAGCGTCAGCGCGTTCACCCGCCGCGTGAAGCAGCTGCTCGAGGGTAGCTTGGGCAGCGTCTGGATCCGCGGCGAAATCTCGAACCTGCGCGCGCAGGCCAGCGGCCACACCTATTTCTCGCTCAAGGACGCCGGGGCGCAGCTCGCGGCGGTGCTCTTCCGCGGGGACGCGGCCCGCCAGACGGTGAAGCTGCGGGACGGCCTGCAGGTCATCGTGCACGGGGACGTTTCCGTCTACGAGGCGCGGGGGCAGCACCAGCTCATCGTGCGGGTGGTCGTGGACGACGGCGTGGGCCGGTTGCAGCGGGAGTTCGAGGCCCTCAAGGCGCGGCTGGCGGCCGAGGGCCTGTTTGACCGCGCGCGGAAGCGGCCCCTGCCCGCGCTGCCGCGGACGGTGGGGTTCATCACCTCGCCGACCGGTGCCGCGGTGCAGGATTTCCTCCGCATCCTCCAGCGGCGCGGGTGGCGCGGGCGCGTGGTGATTCTGCCCGCGCGCGTGCAGGGCGAGGGCGCGGCGGCCGAGCTCGCGGCCCAGCTGGCCGTCGCGGCGGAGGTCGGCGGCTTCGACCTCCTCGTCATCGGCCGGGGCGGCGGCAGCCTCGAGGACCTCTGGGCCTTCAACGAGGAGCCGCTCGTGCGGGCCGTCGCGGCCTCGCCCATCCCGGTGCTGTCCGCCGTGGGCCACGAGATCGACTTCACGCTCTGCGACTTCGCGGCCGACCACCGCGCCGAGACGCCCAGCGCGGCCGCGGAGCTGCTCACCAGCGGGTTCATCGCGGCCCTCGAGCGCGCCCGCCACGCCGGCGACCGCCTCGACGAGCGCGTCGACGACGCGCTCGGGCGGCACGGCACCGCGCTGGAGCACGCCCGCGCGCGGCTGCGCCTGCTGTCTCCCACGGCGCGTGTGGGGCAGGCCTGGCAACGGGCCGATGAACTCCGCGGCCGGCTCGGCGCGGCCCTCCGGCACCTGGCCCAGCTCCGGCGGCAGGATCTCGTCGAGGCCAGGGGGCGCCTGCTGCGCGCGTCGCCCGAGCCCCGCATCGAGCTCGCCTCCCACCAGCTGCTCTCCCTTTGGAAGCGGCTCCAGGCCGCCAGTCCGGCGTCCGTGCTGCACCGCGGGTTCGTCATCCTGCGGGACCCGGCCGGCCGGCCGGTGACCCGCCGGAGCGCCGCCACGCCCGACGCACCGGTCGAGGCCGAGTTCGCCGACGGCCGCCTGCGGCTCCGCGTGGACCCGGGAAATTGAACCTTTTCCCGCGGTCGACCGTCGTTACCCTTCGCTCCGGCGCATGAAGCTCTCCGTCGTCATCCCCTGTTACAACGAGGTCCGCACGATCCGGCACATCGTGGACCGCGTGCGCGCCGCGCCGGTGGCGGACCGGGAGATCATCATCGTCGACGACTGCTCGCGCGACGGCACCCGCGACCTCCTGCGCACGGAGATCGCGCCGCTGGTGGACAAGGTGCTCTTCCACGAGGTGAATCAGGGCAAGGGCGCGGCCCTGCGCACCGGCTTCCGCGCCGCGACGGGCGACGTCGTGGTGGTGCAGGACGCGGACCTCGAGTACGACCCGCAGGATTACCCGCGGCTGCTGCAGCCGATCCTCGAGGGCAAGGCGGACGTCGTGTTCGGCTCCCGCTTCCAGGGCGGCCAGCCGCACCGGGTGGTCTACTTCTGGCACATGGTGGGCAACAAGGTCCTCACCCTGCTCTCCAACATGGCCACGAACATCAACCTCACGGACATGGAGACCTGCTACAAGGTGTTCCGCCGCGAGGTGCTGCAGCGGATCGAGATCGAGGAGAACCGCTTCGGTTTCGAGCCGGAGATCACCGCCAAGGTCGCCCGCCTCGGCGTGGTGATCTACGAGGTCGGCATCAGCTACTACGGACGCACCTACGCCGAAGGGAAGAAGATCGGCTGGCGGGACGGATTCCGCGCCCTCTGGGCGATCGCGAAGTACAACTTCCTGCGGCGCTGAGGCGGCCGCGCCCCGGGCTCAGACCTTCACCTCGACGCGCGCGCCACCCGCGGCGGCCGAGCGGTAGATGGCTTCGAGGATCACGAGGTCGCGCCGGCCCATCTCCCCCGGCACCGGAGACTCGCGGCCCTCGCGCACGCAGCGCGCGAAGTCGTCGAGCTGCAGGGCCTGCTGGCTTTCCGGCGCCGCGCCCACCCGGGGCGCGCCCGCGCTGGTGCGGAGCTGGATGCCGCCGTAGGGGAAGGCCGGGGCGAACTCGAGCCAGCCGCGCTCGCCCTCCGCCCGGAAGCGGTCCTCGCCGCCGTTGTAGCTGGTGCTGAACTCGCCCGCGGCGCCGTTCGCGAACTCCATCGCCCAGGTGATCCCCTCCTCGACGTCCTGGAACAGGTCCGGCCGCCGCTTCGGGTGCTCGCGGGCCCGTACCGCCACCGGCGCGAAGGTGGCGTGCGCCGCGCCCTCGGTGTCGGCCGCGAGGCACGCGGCCTGCACGCAGTAGATGCCGATGTCCATCAGCGGCCCGCCGCCCGCGAGGGCCTTCTCCACCCGCCAGACGCGGCGGTTGATCGTGAAGGCGAGGCCGCCGGAGAGGCGCCGCAGCGGCCCGAAGTCCCCCTCGCGCGCCAGCCGCCGCAGCTCGCGGTGGTGGGGCTCGAAGTGCAGCCGGTAGCCGATCGACAGGCGCACCCGCGCCGCGCGGCACGCGGCGAGCATCGCGTTGCAGTCGGCCACGGTGTTGGCCATCGGCTTCTCGCAGATGACGTGCTTGCCCGCCCACGCCGCCGCGATCACGTGCTCGGGGTGCAGGGCGTTGGGGGTGACGACGTAGACGATGTCGATGTCCGGGTTGTCCACCAGCCGCGCCATCGTGGCGTAGGAGTAGACGTTGCGCTCGGGGAACCCGAACTCCCGCGCCCACGCGAGGCCCTTGTCGCGGTTGCCGGTGATGACGCCCCGCAGCGCGCACGCGCGGGTGAGGCGGAGGGCCGGGGCGAGCTGGCCGCGGCTGTAGTTGCCGAGGCCGCAGAGGGCGACGCCGAGCGGGCGTTCGGGTTCGCCGGCCGACCCGCGCGCGGGCCAGCCGAAGGCCGCGGCCCCCGCGGCCAGGCCGCCGAGGAAACTGCGCCGCGTCGCCAAGGGGGGGTGCTGCATACGCGGGCGCGAGCGTTGCCCCGCGACCGCGGCGGAGGCAAGCCGCGGCCGCTTTCCCGCTCGAAAGCCCCGCCGCGGCCCGCCACGTTCGCGGCCGCCGCCGATGATCCCCCGCCCCCCGCTCGTCCTGCTGCTCGCGCTGCTTTGCCCCATCGCCCGCGCCGAGGTGCGGGTGGAGCGCGTGCTGCTCCCCGAGGGCGCGACGCCCGGCAGCTTCGCGGTGAGCCTGCCCGGCGGCGTGAACTTCTGCTACGACCCGGCCCGGGGCGGCGTGAGTTACGTCTGGACCGGCGGCTTCCTGGATCTCGCGCCCGCCCGGCCGGGTCCGGGCAAGTTCATCGCCGCCGCCCGGCTCCTCGGTCCGGTCGTCCACCGCGAGGGGGGAACGGCGCCGCTCCGCCGCGGCCAGCCCGCGCCCGCGCCCGCGTTGACCTTCACGGGGTACACCCTGCGTCCCGCCGCCATCGAGTTCCGGTACACGCTCGACGGCGTGCCCGTCCGGGAGGAGGTCTCGGCCCGGCCGGACGGCCGCGGGCTGGTGCGCCGCTTCCTCCCGGCGGGGGGCGGCGACGCCCGCTGGTGGCACATCACCGAGGGCCGCCCGCCCGCCGCGCTGGATCGCGATGCCACCGGCGCCCTCGTCCTCGAGGTGTCCTGGGAGGGCGCGCCGTGAGCCGGCGCCGACTCGCCCTCGGGCTGGCGCTGGCGCTCCCCGCGCTGGCGCCCGCCGGCTACGTGATCGAGGACGTCGCGCCGCCCCCGGGCCTCCGTCCCGCGATCGCCGCCCTCGCCTTCACGCCGGCCGGCGAACTCGTGATCGCCACCCGCGACGGCGAGGTGTGGCTCCGCGCGGGCGACGGGGCGTGGCGGCGCTTCGCCGCCGGGCTCGACGAACCCACGGGGCTGATCGCCGACTCGGCCCGGAGAATCCACGTCGCGCACCGCCCGGAGATCCTGCGCGCGGAGGACCTCGACGGGGACGGCGCGGCGGAGACGTTCGGCGTGATCGGCGGCGACTGGGGCCTCTCGCCCAACTACCACTCGTTCTTCTTCGGTCTCGCGCGCGACCCGGCGGGCGCCTTCTTCGGGGCCCCTTCCCTGGAGTCCACCGTTTCCAGTGGCCCGGAGCAGAAGGCGGCGTACCCGCGGCTGCCGGTGCGCGGCCAGCGCAGCCTGAGCGATGTCCTCGAATTCTCCGGCCACCGCTCGGAAACCCCCTGGCGGGGCTGGATGCTGCGGCTGACGCCCGACGGGCGCACCGAGCCGTTCGCGAGCGGGTTTCGCCAGGCCAACGGGCTCGGCCTCAGTCCGGCGGGCGCGCTGTTCGCAACCGACAACCAGGGCGACTACAAGCCGTCCACCGGGCTCCTGCACGTGGCGGCCGGGGATTTCCACGGGCACCCCTCCGGCCTGAAGTGGGAACCGGGCCACGATCCGGCGGCGCTCAGCCTCGAGGTCCTGTGGCGCCGGCTGAAGACTCCCGCGGTCGTCTTTCCCCACGGGCCGATGGGGCAGTCGCCGGGGCAACCCGTGTGGGACACCACCGGCGGCGCCTTCGGCCCCTTCGCGGGCCAGGTCTTCGTGGGCGATTACAGCCGGCTGGTGGTGCGCGCGGAGCTCGAGGAAGTGGCCGGGACCTGGCAGGGCGCCTGCTTTCCGTTCCTCGGGCGGAACGACGTCCCGCCGCTCGTGCGCGGCGCGCGGCTCAAGGCCGGGGCGACGCGGGCGGCCTTCGGGCCCGACGGCGCGCTCTACCTCGGAGCCACCGCGGGCTGGGGCGCGGGCGAGGACGGGCTGCAGCGGGTGCGCTGGGACGGCGACGCAGCCTTCGAGCTGCGCTCGTGGCGGCTGACGGACGCGGGATTCCGGCTCACGTTCACGCAGCCGGTCGATCCCGCGCACCTCGCGGATCCGGCGCGTTTTCCCCTGCGCCGCTTCCGTTACCTCTACCACGCGCGCTACGGGTCGCCGCGCGTCGACGAGGCGCCGGTCGCGCTCGCGGCGCCGCGCCCGGCGGCGGACGGGCGGTCCGTCGAACTCATCCCGCGGGAACTGGAGCCCGGATTCGTCTACGAGCTCGCCCTGCCGGAACTGCGCGCGGCCCGCGGTGAGCCGCTGGCCAACCCCCTCGCCTACTACACGCTCAACCGCCGGCGCGACGGCCGGGGCACGACGGGCGGCACGACCCGGCTCGCGGCCCCGGGCGAGGGCACGCGGGGCGGGCGGGAAAGCGCGGCGGACCTGCGGGCGCCGGGCGCCCTCCTCGCGGCCGGGGCGGAGGTTTACCGGCTCTACTGCGCGGGCTGCCACCAGCCGGACGGCCGGGGCATCCCGGGAGGGGCGGCCAACTTCGTCGAGGATCGGACGCGCCTCGCCAAGCCGGACGCCGACCTCCTCCGCCTCATCGAGCAGGGCAACGAGGCGCGGGCCATGCCGGCCTTCGGCGCGATCCTCTCCCCGCTGCAACGGCAGGCCGTGCTGGCCTACCTGCGCTCGGCGTTCGGACCGCCCGCGCCCTGAAACTACCCGGCGGGTCAGCGGCCGGTCTGGGCGGCCGCGGGCACGGCGGGCCGGCTCGGCACGCGCACCCAGCGCATCCCGGCCGCCTCCGCCGCGCGGATCCCGGGCTCGGCATCCTCGAAGACGAGGCAGTCGGCCGGCGCGACGCCCATCCGGGAGGCGGCCAGCAGGAACATGTCCGGCGACGGCTTGCCGTGGGTGACGTCATCCGCCGTCACCACCACGGGAAACAGCGGCGCGAGGCCGGTGATCTCGAGGGAGCGCTCGACGATGGGCCGCGGGCCGCCGGAGGCGATGGCCACCGGGCGGGCGGCCGCCGCGCGCCGGGCGATGGCCGCGACGGGCTCGATCACGCGGACCTCGGCCTGCAGTTCGAGGAACAGGGCTTCCTTCCGGTGGAAGACCGCGTCCGGGTCGATCGTGAGCCGATAATGCGTCGCAAACAACTCGGCCACCTTGCGGGTCGGGACGCCGCCGAGCGCGTAGAACAGGTTCTCGTCGAGGGCTTCGCGCAGGCCCGCCTCCCGCATCGCGGCCGCCCACGCGCGGAAGTGGAGGGGCATCGTGTCCACGAGGGTCCCGTCGAGATCGAAGATGTAAGCGGCGAATTCGCCCGGCGGCAGTTCCAACAGCATGGGGACCGGGACGCTGCGTCCGCGGCCCCCGCGAGGCAAAGCGAAAGCGGCCGCGCTCAACCACCCGCCGCCCGGCGGGGCGACACGCGGGGCGTCCGCGGCGCCAGGTCCCGGCCCACCGGCAGTTCGCCAAGGTGCTCCGGCGCCAGGTAGGCGAAGTGCGTCCGGGCGGCGATGGCACGCAGCGCCTCGGCGAGGAACGAGTTCGAGTCGTCGTCGCCGGTGTCCCCGAGCAGCGCGACCAGCAGTCCGGCGGCGGTGCGCGGATGGGCGCAGCATTGTTCGACCCAGGCCAGGACCACCGCGGGCACCTCCTCCGGCTCCGACGCGGCGACCACCACGATGTCGGCCTCGGCGGCCTGGCGCGGGCTGAGCGGCGGCCAGTCGGACCGGCCGAGGTAATCGGGCGTCCACGGGAGCGGCTGCACCCGGAGCCCCTCCTCGAGCTCGCAGCAGACGCGCACGCACAGCTTGAGCGCGCGGCGGTAGGCGGCCTGGTCGTCGAAGGCGACCACGACCTTGAGGTAGCCCGGATCGACCACGGGGGTCGGCAGGGCGGAGAGACGCACGGGTTCAGCGGAGGACAGGAGGGAGCTCATGGGCAGGGCTTGGGTTGGCGAACGGGAAGAGCGGGGACACGAACGCGGGGATCCGGAGGAAGTCCGCGGGGAGGGCCAGGAAGCCGGCCTCCCGCAGGCCGGCGGAATCCGGGTCCTCGCGCGCGCCGGGTGACGGGGCCACCGGCGCGGCTGGGAGGGGCGAATTCATCCTGTCGTTATACCCGCCCGGAGCCGCGGGCGGTATCGGGCGCCGGCGGAGCCGGGCCTCGCGGAATCCACGAGGTCCGACGAAAACGGTTCGCCGCGCCCGGACGCGCCGGGTAACTCTTCGGGCGCCGCCGCGTCCCCGCCCTCCCGTGCCCAAGGTCACCTATCCCCTCTCGCTCAAGGTTTCGCTCTGGCTTGCCGCGAACCTGCTGCTGCTTGCGATTCTCGGGGCCGTTTTCTTCGTCAGCCAGGGGGGCGTGGGCTGGAGCGCGCTCGTGGCCGGCCCCAGCGGCGACCGCGTGCAGGCCCTGTTCAACGTCATTGCGGGCGAGGCCGCCGCCGCCAGCCCCGGCCCCGCCCGCGACGCGGTGCTCACGCGCTTCGGCGCCGCGTACGGCGCGCAGTTCTCGCTCCACGGTCCGGGCGAGGTCGGCGTCGCCGGGCACCGCACGCCGCTGCCCCCCGCGCTGCGGGAACGCCTCGAGTTCCGCGGTCCACCCCGGCCCTTTTTCGGCGGCCGGACCCGCGACCGCGGCGAGCAGCCGGAGCCGCATGAACCCACGGATGCCCGCACGGCGCCGCGCCCGCGGCCGGGCGGCGAGGGCGCGTTCCGGAGCGAGGGCGCACCGTTCCGCATCGCCGAGCTCAGTCCCTTCCGCTTCATCTCCCGCACCGAGGATCCACCGGCCTACTGGCTGGGACTGCGCGTGAACTACGCGCCGGCCGACCGGGAGCGCCCCGGCCGGCCGCCGTTCGCGATCCTGCTGGCCCGCCTCGACACCCTCCCCGGGCTTCTGCATCTGCTCGGCCTCCAGTCGTGGCTGCTGGGCGTGGGCGCCGTCCTCGCGCTCTCGATCGTGTTCTGGCTCCCCCTCGTGCGCAGCATCACCCGCTCCCTCCGCGACCTCACCGCCGCCACGAGCCGCATCGCGGAGGGCCGGCTCGACACCCGCGTGGACACGCGGCGGCGCGACGAACTCGGCCACCTCGGGGAATCCGTCAACCGGATGGCCGCCCGACTCGAGGCCCAGCAGCACGGCCAGAAGCGTTTCCTCGGCGACGTCGCCCACGAGCTCTGTTCCCCGCTCGCCCGCCTCCAGCTCGCCACCGGCATCCTCGCCGAACAGGCGCCCCCAGGCCTCCGCGACACCGTCGGCGACGTGCGCGAGGAGGTCCAGCAGGTCAGCACCCTGGTGAACGAACTACTGGCCTTCACCAAGGCCGGACTGCAGTCGCGGGCGGTCACCCTCGGTCCCGTTGCGGTCGAGCCGCTGGTGCAGGAGGTGGCCGCCCGGGAAATCCCAGGCCATCCGCTCCGGCTTGCGTTCCCGCCGGAGCTGCGGGTCGCGGCCGACGCCGACCTGCTGCGCCGCGCCCTCGCGAACCTGCTGCGCAACGCCGCGCGCTACGGCGGGGTGGGGACACCGATCACGCTGACCGGCGCGGCGGCCGCGGGCCGCGTCACGCTCACGGTGGACGACGACGGCCCGGGCGTCCCGCCGGCGGACCTCGATCGCCTCGGCGAGCCGTTCTTCCGCCCGGAACTGGCGCGCACCCGGGAGGGCGGCGGCGTCGGGCTCGGTCTGGCCATCGTGCGCGCCAGCGTCACCGCGTGCGGAGGCGAGGTGCGCTTCGCCAACCGCACGCCGCGGGGCTTCCGCGCGGAGCTCACGCTCACCGCGGCCTGAACGGGCGGCAGGCGGGCCCCGGGGGTTCACCGAACCTTTACGCGGGGCTTACAACTTTCCCGCCGGCGGCACATCCGCGCTGAACACGGACTTGGTTCAATGACGGCCGTCCCCCACGGACCCCGTTTCCCAGCCCTCCCCCCGGAGGGCGGCGACGGTCCGCCGGAGACCTGCCAAAATGATCCTCCGTTCCCTCGCCCTCCTCGCGCCGCTCGCCGCGGCCGCCCTCGCCCAAACCAGCCCCGCCCCGGAGCACGCCGGCCTGGCCCGCGGTGGTCCCGCCTTCCGCGGCCACCCGCTGATGCGCGTGATGGACCTTGACCGCGACGGCGCGCTCTCCGCCACGGAGCTCACCCAGGCGCCGATCACCCTCGGCGGCCTCGACACCGACGGCGACGGCGTCCTCTCGACCGCCGAAATCCATCCCCACCGCGGGGGCCCCCGTCGCCCCGCCCAGACCGCAGCCCCGGCGCCGGACCAGCGTCCGGGACGTCCGGCCGGCGGCGGCCAGCATCGTCCCGCGCTCCCTGCGGGCACGGCGCGGGCGCACCAGTCGGACCTCGTGATGCTGGCTCTCGACGCCAACGAGGACGGAACCCTTGCCGCCGCCGAGCTCGCCAACGCCACCCGCAGCCTGGGCGCCCTCGACGGCAACCGGGACGGACAGCTCTCGCCGGACGAGCTGCGCCCGCTTCCGCCGACGCCCTGAAGGAGGCCTCGTGGCCGGCGCCTAGCGTTCGAGGCGCCGGTACTTGATCCGCCGCGGCTGGTCGGCCTCCCGCCCGCGGCGGCGCCGGAAGTCCTCGAGGTAGCTCGAGTAGTTTCCGTTGTGCCAGAAGACGGTGCTGTCGCCCTCGAAGGCCAGGATATGCGTCGCCACGCGGTCGAGGAACCAGCGGTCGTGGGAAACCACCACCGCGCAGCCCGCGAACTGCCCGAGGCCCTCCTCCAGCGCGCGGATCGAGTTCACGTCGAGGTCGTTGGTCGGCTCGTCCAGCAGCAGCACGTTCGCGCCCCCCCGCAGCAGCCGGGCCAGGTGCACGCGGTGGCGCTCGCCGCCGGAAAGGATCCCGACCTTCTTCTGCTGGTCCGCGCCGGTAAAACCGAACTGGGCGCAGTAGGCGCGCGCGTTCACCTCGCGCCCGCCCAGGCGCAGGAGCTCCTCCCCACCGCTGATCGCCTCGAAGATCGTCGCCCCATCCGGCAGCCCATCGCGCGATTGGTCGACGTGCGCGAGCCGGACGGTATCCCCCAGCCGGAGCGTGCCCTGGTCGGGTTGCTCGGCGCCGGTGATCAGCCGGAAAAGCGTCGTCTTGCCGGAACCGTTGGGACCAATGACCCCGACGATGCCGCCGGGCGGCAGGGCGAAGGAGACGTCGGTGAACAGCAACCGGTCGCCGTAGGCCTTGGCCAGGCCGCGCGCCTCCACCACCAGCGTGCCGAGGCGTGGGCCGGGCGGGATCACGAGCTCGTATTCGCGCTCCTGCGTGGCGACGTCCTCGCGCAGCATCGCCTCGTACGCGTTGATGCGGGCCTGCGACTTGGCCTGGCGGGCGCGGGCGGACTGGCGGATCCATTCCAGCTCGCGGGCCATCGCCTTGCGCCGGCGATCCTCGGTGCGTTGCTCGACCGCGAGGCGGCGCTGCTTCTGCTCCAGCCAGGAGGAATAGTTGCCCTGCCAGGGGATGCCGTGGCCGCGGTCCAGCTCGAGGATCCACTGCGCGACGTTGTCGAGGAAGTACCGGTCGTGGGTCACCGCGATCACCGTGCCCGGGTAACGCGCCAGGTGCTGCTCGAGCCAGTGCACGCTCTCGGCGTCGAGATGGTTGGTCGGCTCGTCGAGCAGCAGGATGGAAGGTTTGCGGAGCAGCAGGCGAGCCAGGGCGACGCGGCGACGCTCGCCGCCCGAGAGGGCGTCAACCGGCTGGTCCCCGGGCGGGCAGCGCAGGGCCTCCATCGCCATCTCGACCTGGGGGGCGGTGTCCCAGGCGTCGAGGGCGTCGATCTTCTCCTGCAACTCGCCCTGCCGCGCGAGGATGGCGTCCTTGGCCGCGTCGTCCGTCGCGGCATTGAGCTCGTCCCACGTGGCGTCGTAGGCCGAGACCAGGTCGGCCAGGGGTCGGACGCCCTCTTCGACGCAGGCGCGGACGGTGGCCCCGGGGGTGAGCTGGGGCTCCTGCTCGAGGAGGCCGAGGGTGTACCCGGGTTCAAAGTGGAGGCGCCCCTCGATTTCGACATCCTGGCCCGCGAGGATGCGGAGGAGGGAGGACTTGCCGGAGCCGTTGAGGCCGAGCACCCCGATCTTGGCACCGAGATAAAAGGACAGGGAGATGTCGCGCAGGATTTCCTTGCGCTCGATCTTCTTGGAGACGCCGAGCATCGAGAAGATGATCGTCGGGGCGGCTTCGGGCTTGGGCACGAGGGGGCGATTACCGCGCACCCGGGGGTAAGAGAAGCGGAAACTCGCGAGAAAAGGGCGTTGCCTGCCCGGGGCGACGCCGCCTTGCTCGCTCATCCCCGGGCCGCCCCCGCCCCAACGCTACCCCGTCATGAATCCGCTGCTGCGTTCCCTTATGCCCGTACCGGGCTTTGGCGTGGCCCCGGAGGGCTGGTGGCGGGCGGCGGGGCTGGTGCTGTCGGCGGCGCTCTTCGCGCTCGTCCGCGGGAACGGATACGATTGGGCGGGCGTGCTGACCTACGCGGCGTACCTGCTGGCCTATGTGCTGCTGCCGGGCGCGGTGGTGCTGGCCTGGACGGAGCGGCGCCCGGTGGGCTGGGCGGGCCTGCTGGCCCTGGCGTTGCCGGCAGGCTTCGTCCTGGAGGCGGTCGGGTTCCTCGGGGCCGCGGCGGCCGGACTCCGCGACCTCCACCTGTGGAGTCCCCTCGCCTGGCTCGGGCTCGCCGCCCTGCTGCGCCGGCGCCGGGGCCGGCCGCTGCTGCAGCTGCGGCTGACGGGGCACCATGCGGGCCTCGCCGCGGCCCTCGCCTTCGCGTTCCTCGGGACGGTGGTGATGGCGGCCAGCCAGATGTACGCGGAATCGCCCCTCGCCAACGGCCTCCCCACTCGCGCGATCTTTCACGACTGGGTCTACCTGATCAGCCGGGCCGGGGTCATCAAGCACACCTGGCCGCTTGATGACCCCAGCCTCGCCGGCACGCCGCTCCAATACCATTACCTGATGATGGTCCACGCCGCCGCGGCCTCATGGACCACGGGCCTCGAGCTGGGCTCGCTGCTGCTGCGCCTC
Source organism: Opitutaceae bacterium (assembly GCA_049428505.1). Lineage (GTDB taxonomy): Bacteria > Verrucomicrobiota > Verrucomicrobiia > Opitutales > Opitutaceae > ER46. Next base: position 38,549 of record JBMTAG010000008.1, read on the forward strand.
ATCTACGCCCCGCTCGGGCTGGCCCTGGTCGCCCAGGCCTACCTGCTCGGCCGGCGCCTCGCGCGGACCCCGTGGGGCGGGGTCCTCGCCGCGCTGCTGCTGGTGTTCGTGAGCGAGGTCTCCCTGCGCCCCTCCTTCGGCGAACCCCTGTTCCTGGGCCTCTTCGTGCGGTGGTTGTTCGTCAGCCCCACCTTCTTCCTGGGGATGGTTTACTGCGGCGCGCTGCTGCTGGCGGTGCACCGCTGGCACCGCGCGCCCGCCGGCGACCTCCGCCGCTATGCCTGGCTGGGGCTGCTCGCCGCGGGCGGGACGGGCGCCAAGGGCACGCTCGTGCCGGTGGTGCTCACCGCGCTGGGGCTCTGGGCCGGTTGGCGTTGGCTCCGCACCCGCCGCCTGCCGTGGGAAACGATCACCTGCGGCCTCGTGCTCTTCGCCGCCTTCAGCGTCGTCTACCTGGAAACCATGGCCGCGTGGCGCAGCGGGGAAGCCCGGCTGCATCCCTTCCACGTGTACCAGCTGACCGGCTTCTGGAAGGAGAACCTGCCCGGCCTGACTGCCGCCCTCGCGCCCTGGCTGCCCGACCGGATCACCGGCTGGACCGCCCAAATCCTCTGCGCGGTCGCCATCTTCGCCGGAACCTGCGGCGTGCGGCTGCTGGCCTTGCCCTACCTGCTGGGCGCCGACCGGCGCCGCCGGGATCCGCTCCTCGTCGGCTGGCTGGGCGCGTTCTTCCTGGCCTGCCTCGCGATGGGACTGCTGCTCGAGCTGAACAGCTACGGTGAACTCTACCTGATCCTGATGATGCGGCTCCCCCTCGCGGTGCTCACGGCCGGATTCCTGGTCGCCGCCTGGCGCCGCGCGACGGTCTGGCGGGCGGGCCGCGGGCCCGTCTGGACCCGGCGTCCCGCCGTCACCCGCAGCCTGCTGGCGGTCGGCACCCTCGTGCTGCTGCTGACCGTCGGGCTGCAAGGCTCACTCTGGTGGCGGCGGAACCTCCCCGGCCTTGGCGAGTGGGTCCGGACCGCCAGCGACCTCCGGCCGGATCCCGACATGCGGGACCTGCGGGAGGCGTTGCTCTGGATTCGCCAGCACACGGAATCGGACGCGGTGCTCGTCCCCAACGCGTTCACTCCGGAGAACATGCGCGCCGACCATTGGGGGGCACTGGACCGCACCCTGATGGGGGTCCACTTCTACTACTCGGCCCTCGCGGAGCGCCGCCTCTGGATCGAGGGACCACACTACCTCCTCGACGCGACCAAGGCCCGGATCCGGGCCAACCTGGCGGCCAATTTCTTTTACCGCGGCAAGCCGCTGGAGGCGGGGATCGTCGCCTCCGCGCCCAGCTATGCCCTGATCGACCGCCACCTGCGCGACGGGGCGGCCGTCACGCTCCCCGTCGGCGCCCGCGTGTTTGCCAGTGACCGGTTCGAGGTCTACCGCCTCTCCCCGGTGCGCCCCGAGAGCGGCGACGGCGGGCTCTGAGCCGGCAGACTGCGTTCCGCACGAACGGTCAGGTGCGCGGCCGGGCCGGGCGATAAACGGTCTGCGCGAGGTCCGCGGCCAGCAGGCGCCGGAACGTCGCCAGATCACGCACGGCCCGCAGGGCGATCAACTGACGCGCGAGGTTGCCCACCGCCGTGCCTTCGAGGGCGAAACTGACCACCGGCAGGCCCGCCGCGTCCGCCGTGGCCTGACAAAGCAGGCGGTTGCGGGAGCCGCCGCCCACGATCAGGATCCGCCGGAAGCGGCGGCCCGTCATCCGCTCGAACGCCCGGAGCGCGTCCGCGTGCCCGCGGCCGAGCGAATCGCAGATCAGCCGCACGTAGCCCGGCAGGCCGGTCGGGACCGGCAGCCGCCGCGCGCGCAGGTGCGCATCGATCGCCGCGCGCATCGACTTGGGGTTAGTGAAGGCGGGATCCGTCACCTGCAGCAGCCCCGCCGGCGCGGGCAGTCGGCCGGCGGCGGTGATGAGGGTCGCCCATTCGCGGTCATTGCCCGGTCGCCGGGCGAAGTCCTTCAGCGTGCCCTCCAGCAGCCAGAGGCCCGGCACGTTGGTCAGCGGCCGGTAGCGGCCGTCGGCGATGCGCTCGTTGGCCACGCGGGCCGCCAGCGCCTCGGGCCCGAGCACCGGGGTGTCGCTCTCGAAGCCGAGCAGCGACCAGGTCCCGGAGCTCAGGAAGGCGTCCCCGCCGTCCGGATCCGCGGGCATCGCGTCGTAGGCGCAGGCGGTGTCGTGCCCGGGCACGGCGATCACCTTGGTCCGGCGCAGCTGCGGCGCCGCCCCGGCGACGGCCGGCAGGAGCCGGCCGAGGGAGGCCCCCGCGGGCAGCGGCGGGGTGAACCAGCCGGAGGGGAGGCGGAAGTGGTCCAGCGTCGCGCGGGACCACTCGCGCGAACGGACGTCGATCAGCTGCGAGGTGCTCGCGACGGTGAACTCGTTCTCCATCCGGCCCGAGAGCAGGAAGTTGAAGTAGTCCGGCAGCAGCAGGCAGCGGGTGGCCAGGTCGGTGATGGCCGGGCAGCGGGCGACCACCTCGGCCAATTGGAGCGAGGTGTTGTAGAAGACGTTCGGGATGCCGGTGGCCGCGTAGAGGCGCTGCAGGGCGGCGGGGGTCCGCGCCAGCCGGCCCAGGCCCTCCTGGGTGCGCGCGTCGCGGTAGGCGTGCACCGGGAACACCAGCCGGCCCGCGTCGTTCACCAGCGCGTAGTCCACGCCCCAGCAGTCGACGCCCACCGAGGCGAGGACCGCGCCGCGGGGAAGCGCGGCGGCCGCCGCGCGGAGCCCCGCCTGGGCCTCATGCCAGAGCGTGCCGAGGTCCCAGTAATCGTGCCCCGCCAGGCTGCGGAAGGCGTTCGGGAAGCGGTGGACCTCGGTGAGGCCGAGCCGGCGGCCATCCCACCGGCCGAGGATCACGCGGCCGCTGGTGGCGCCGAAGTCGAGGGCGGCGGAGTAGACGGTACGGGGCATCGCCCGCAGCAAAGCCGCCGCCGGGACGGCGTCACGTGAAAATCGCGGGCCGGCCCGCCGGGAAAATCCGCGAAATCCCGTTGCCAGCGCCCCGCCGCGGCGCAGCTTCAACGGCTTCACGATGCTCAACCGCGAGCGCACTCCCCTCACCGGCCGCCGGGTCCAGCTGATGGCCACCTGCCTCTGCGACGCCTTCTACGACGACGTCGCCGCGGCGACCGTCGAGGTGCTGGAGCATGCCGGCGTGGAGGTTGCATTCCCGGAGGGTCAAACCTGCTGCGGCCAGCCCGCGTTCAACGGCGGCGACTGGCCCGCCTCCCGCCGCGTGGTCCGCCACACGGTGCGCACCTTCGCCGGGGAGGACCCGGTCGTCGTGCCCAGCGGCTCCTGTGCGGCCATGCTGTTCCACGGGGCGGTGCTGGAATTCGAAAAGGAGCCGGACGCCCCCGCGGTCGAGGCCCTCGGCCGCCGCACCTGGGAACTCGCGGACTACCTCGTCCACGGCCTCGGCATCCGCACCTGGCCCGGCCGCTACCCCGCCCGGGTCGCCTTCCACCGCTCGTGCCACTCCCGCGGCACGGACAGCGTCGCCGCCGCGCTTGCGCTCCTGCGCTCGATCGCCGGCCTCGAGGTGGTGGAGTTCGGCGAGGCGGAGCAGTGCTGCGGCTTCGGCGGCACCTTCGCGGTCACCTTCCCCCACCTCTCCGGCGCGATGGGCCAGCTGAAGCTCGACCACGTCCGCGCGGCGCAGCCCGACGTCTACGTCTCCGGCGACATGAGCTGCATGATGCACCTCGGCGGCCTGGCCGCCCGCGAAGGCCGGCCGATCCGCACGCTCCACCTCGCCCAAGTGCTCCGGGACGCCCTCCGCGGCGGGGAGGCCCAGCCGTGAACGGCCAGGCCATCGACCGCTTCGCCGCCACGCTGCCCGCGGACAAACGCGCCTCGGTCTACCAGAGCACCAAGGCCACCCACGAGAAGCGCACCCGGCTCCTCTTCGACCAGTTTCCCGACCCGGATCGGCTGCGCGCGCTCGCCGGCGAGATCAAGCAGCACGCGATCGAGAACCTCGACACCTACCTGCCCCAGGCGGAGGCCCGCCTCCGCGCGAACGGCGCCCAGGTCCACTGGGCCGGCACCGCCGAGGCCGCCTGCGCCCACGTGCTCCGCATCATGCGCGAACGCGGCGCGACCAAGATGGTGAAGGCCAAGACGATGGTCAGCGAGGAGATCGAGCTCGCCGACTACCTCGGCCGCCACGGGATCGAGGCGCTCGAGACCGACCTCGGCGAGTTCATCATCCAGATCGACCACGACCACCCCAGCCACATCGTCCGGCCGATCATCCACAAGAACCGCCGCGAGATCGCCACCAGCTTCGAGCGGGAGGGCCTCGGGGCTTACAACGACGACCCCGCGACCATCACCCGCCGCGCCCGGCACCACCTGCGCCACAAGTACCTCGCGGCCGACGTCGGCCTCACCGGCGCCAACTTCCTCTCGGCCGAGAGCGGCCGCATCGCGCTGGTCACCAACGAGGGCAATTCCCGCTTCAGCGTGGCCGCCACCCGCTGCCACATCGTCCTCGTCGGGATCGAGAAGATCGTCCCGCGCGACCGCGACCTCGGCATCCTGCTGAACCTGCTCGGCCGCTCCGCCACGGCTCAGGACCTGACGGTCTACACGGAATTCATCTCCGGCCCCCGGGATCCCGCCCAGCCCGACGGACCCGAGGAGATGCACGTCATCTTCGTCGACAACGGCCGGACCGAGGTGCTCGCCGGGGAATGCCGGGAGATCCTCCGCTGCATCCGCTGCGGCGCCTGCCTCAACGTCTGCCCGATCTACCGCCAGGCCAGCGGCCACGCCTACCGCAGCGTCTACCCCGGCCCCGTCGGCGCCGTGCTCTCGCCCCTCCTGCTCAAGGAGAATTTCCCGCAGAAGGCCGACCTGCCGAAGGCTTCCTCGCTGTGCGGCGCCTGCCACGAGGTCTGCCCGGTCAACATCCCCATTCCCGACCTGCTGCTGCGGCTCCGCGCCCGCGCCAAGGAGGAGAACGTCCCGTCCCCCGGCACGCCCCCGATGGCCCCCTGGGCCCTGCTCGCCTCCCAACCGACCGCGTGGCGCGCCGCCCTCGTCGCCGGCCGCGCCCTCAACGTCCTTCCCACCCGGCTCATCCCCGTCCCCGCCCTCCAGGCGTGGACCGCCTCGCGCGACCTGCCCGCGTGGCGCGGCGGCGAATTCCGCCGCTGGCTCAAGGCCCGCCGCCGCCCCGCTGCCCCCGCCGCCCGATGACCGACGACCGCGAGTCCATCCTCTCCCGCGTCCGCGGCGCCCTCGCCCCGCTGCACGAGCGCGCCCCGCTGCCCACCTACGATTCCGAGATCGCCGTCCTCCGCGGCCTCCTCACCGGGCGCGACCTCGCCGAGCTGCTCGCGGAACGGATGCGCCGCGTGAACGGCCTCGCCCTCACCTCCCCCGCCGCCGTGGTCGCGCACCTCCGCGCCGGCGGCCACCGCCACGGCTACTGCGACCCCGCCCTCTGGCCCGACCTCGCCCCGCATTTCGCCGACGGCTTCACGGTCGAGACGAGCTTCGACCGCACCCGCGTCGACGACTACGCCTTCGGCATCACCCGCGCCGCCGGCGCCATCGCCGAGTCCGGGACGATCATCCTCCACGACCGCACCACCGCCAGCCGCCTCGCCGCGCTCGCCCCCTGGGTGCACGTCGCCGTGGTCTCCCGCGCGGAAATCTTCGGGGATGTCACGCAGGCCGTCGCGGCCCTTGGGGACGACCGCAACGTGGTCTGGTGCACCGGCCCCTCCAAGACGGCCGACGTCGAAGGCATTTTGATCGAGGGCGTCCACGGCCCCGGCGAACAGCTCGCGCTGATCGTCCCGTAGCCCCGCGCCCGGGCCCCGGCCGGTTCGCCCCCCGCGGCCCCGGAAAGCAAACCGGCGCGCCCCCTGGCGGGAAGCGCGCCGGTGCGACCGGGCGGGAGTTTCGCCCGGAGGATCAGAACATGCCGCGGAGGCCGAACACCCAGTTGGCGCCGTACTCCTGCAGCTGCCGCAGGGCCCGCTGCTGGCCCTCCACCACGCCGGGGGCGGTGTGATACCAGCGCACCGGCTTGCCCGTGATGTTGCGGACCTGCGTGTAGAGCGTCATCCGCGGGGTGAGGCGCCAGTTGAGCGAGAGGTCGAACTGGGTCTGCTCCCCCTGATACTGGCCATAGGTGGTGCTGTCCGGGGTGTCCGGACGCCAGACCATGCCGACGGATCCGTTGAACTTCCTGTAGGCGTAGCCGAGGCGCGAGGACACGCGGTACGGCGCCAGGTTGGCCCGGCGGCGGTCCGCGTAGGCGCGGGAGAAGGCGACGTTGAAGTTCAGCCCCCGCAGGTACTCGCTGGGCAGGAAGCCGAGGGTCTGGTTGTAGGCCAGGTCCATCGAGCGGAAGGTCTGCTCGTCGGGACTGTTGACCGTCGTGCGGAACGTGTACGGGGCGAAGTCCGGGTCATCCACGCCGAAGTCCTCCGCCGAGAAGTCGAACGTCTGGCGGAAGTTGGTCGCCTTGACCTGCGTGAGGTCGAGCGTCAGCTGGCCGGGCGAGCGGCCGCGGAAGTAGTACGCGAGGCGCGACTGGAACTTCTTGTGGTACTCGGGCTCAAGCGCCGCGTTGGGGGCGGAGACGCGCAGGTTCACCTCGTCGATGCCCCAGACGCCCGTGATGCTGTCGATCGGCGGCCGGGAGATCGACTTGTTGAAGCCGATCTGGAACTCGAAGTCCGGCAGGATGTAATACTTGAACATGATCGACGGGAAATAATTCCGGTACACCGAGGTGCGGGTGACCCGCGGGTTGTGGGTGTACTGGTAGATCATGCCGGGCAGGGTCAGCGCCCGGCCGCCGCTGGTGCCCGGCGCGTTCACCGGATAACCGGCCGCGAGCACCTGGGCGCGCGTCAGCGGATCGAATTCCCGCACGTCGTTCTGGGTCTCCTCCATCCGGACACCGCCGAGCATGGTCAGCTTGGGTGACAGGCGCACGGTGGCCTGGGCGTAGCCCGAGGTCACCGTCTGCTGGAAGTCGCGCGGGTTGGCGAAGAACGCCGTGTAGTAGTTCTCCGGCGTGCCCATGTGCTTGAACCAGCCCGGCTGGTCCCGGAACAACAGCGCGACCGCCTGGCGGTTGACGCGCTGCGGCATCCCCTGCTGGCCGTTCACGTTGAAGACCGTGAGGCCGTTCGTCGTGCCCATGTCGAACGGATGGGGCGAGATGAACTGGGGCCCGAGGTTCGCCCAGTTGCCGAACGCGGTGTTGATGTTGGCCCCGGTGTTCGGATTGACCCCCACCGTGTTGCCGCCCGGACCGGTGTAGGACCAGATGTCCCAGTCGCTCACGATGTTGTTGTTGCGTTCCTCGGCCGCGATCTTGCCGCCGAGCTTGAGCGAGGTCGGGAAACGCTCGAGGAACGGCACCGCCCAGCGGGCGTTCAGCTGCGCGCTTTGGATCTCGGTGATCCAGGTTCGGTTGTCATTGTTCACCCGCGTGCCGCCGGAGCGGTTATTGGTGTCGACGAAGCTCGCCCGCTGGAACCAGTCGTTGCCGGAGGTCTGCCGGATGCTCCACTCCCACGACTCCTGATGCGGCCGCGTGGCGATGAAGCCGGCCGGCACGCTCCCGCCCTCGCTGTTGAGGAAGCCGCGCTCGAGCGACTCGTAATTGTTCACCGAACGGGAATAGCCGAGCGCACCGTCGACCACCCAGCGACCGCTCTTGTATTCAAACCGCGGGGAGAAGGTCCGGGTGTAGGTCAACTTGGCCGAGGTGCCGCCGCCGTTGTTCAGCTGCGCCGAGTTGGCGGTGCCCTCGCGGCGCGCGATGATCGTCGTGAGGCCGTCGCCGCCGACGGAAACCCGGCCGTTATTGACGTTCGCGTTGTCGTTGGCCGCCACGAAGGTGAAGTTCCGGTTCCAGAATTCACCCTCGGTGTAGGTGTAGATGCCGGTCAGCGAGACGACCAGGCTCGGCGTTACCTTCCAGTCGGCCGTCAGGGTCACCGCGTCCTTCAGGATGGTCTTGTTGCCGTCCTTGAAGTCGATCTGGCGCACGACCATCGGCCGCGGATCGTTCGCGTTCGGGGAGCGGTTGTAGCCGTTGTTGACCACGTACTGCTCGGTGTAGGAGTGGGCGTGGCTGGCCGAGAGGAGGATGCCGAAGCGCTGGTTGAGGAACGATTCCGCGTAATCGAAGGAGTAGTTCGGCTTCCACTTGTAGGACTCACCGTCGCGCGGGCCCTTCGTCTTCCGCCAAGTGAACTCCTCGGCGTTGAAGTTGAGGCTGGTGTTGTACATCACCGTCCGGCCCTTGCGGTCGAAGGCGCGCTTGGTGCGCATGTTGATGGTGCCCGCGGGGTTGTCCGCATCCGAGTCCGGCGCCGAGGTGCGGTTGATCTCGATCGACTCGATGGCGGTGATGGAGAAGCCCTCGAAGGAGGTGGCGCGCGAATTGGTGCCGCCGCCGCGGTTCGCGTCCGCGCTCGCCGAGCGGATGCCGTCGAACGACACGCCCACGTACTGGGAATCCATGCCGCCGAGGCGCGGGCCGCGCGCCTCCGACTCGACGTAGTCCAAGTCCACGCCCGGCAGGTACTTCAGGAACTCGCCGACGTTGCCGTCGGTCACGTCGCCGAAGATGTCCGAGGCGACGGAGGTGGTGATGCTCATCGAGCGCCGCTGGGCCATGATGGCCTTGGCGTTGCCCTCGCGCTCGGTCGACACGGTGAAGGCCTGGAGCTGCACGACGCCGTCCTTGGCCGGCGCGGCCGCCGCGGTGCTGGTCAGACGGATCTCCCGCACGGCGGTCTGGCCGGCGGCGACGGTGAAGGTCTCCTTCACCGTGTTGTAGCCGGTGTACGTGACCGTGATGGAGGCCGAACCGGCGGGCACCCCGGCGAACTGGAACGAGCCGTCGCCTTCGGAGTAGGTGACCTGATTGGTCCCATCGAGGGTGATCTGCGCGTCGCGCACGTATTCCTGACTGACCGGGTTGAAGATGCGCCCCTGGATGATGCCGGTGGCTTGGGCGCGGAGCAGGGCGGGCAGGGCGAACAGGGTGGAGACAACGACGAGGGTTCGCAGCCAGGTCGGAATCGGGTTAGGGTTTGGTGTCATGGTGAAAACGGGGTGCGAATGAGTCAGGATGGGGAGCGTCACGCTCGCCGGCGCGCCGCCGGCACGGCAAGCCGTAAGCAGCCGGGGAAAACCCCCAGCCGTTTTTCAGGCGAAATCCAGGCCACGCATGGTGCCGGTGGAGGTGGCGAATTTGTCCGCCGGGATGCCCATCCGCTGGAGCATCGAGACGAACAGGTTCGGCAGGGGGTAATTGTGCACGCGGTCGAAGGCCAGGTGCTGGCCGTGGCGGAACCCGCCGCCCGCGAGCAGCGTGGGCAGGTTGGTGGTCACGTGGGTGTTCGCGTTGCCCAGGTTCGAACCATACAGGATCATCGTCCGGTCGAAGACCGTCTCGCCGTCCTCCGGCAACGCCTTCAGCTCGTCGAACAGGTTGCCCAGCAGACGCAGGTGCCACTGGTCGATCGCCTTCAACTGGGCGATCTTCGCCTCGGATCGGCCGTGGTGCGACAGGTTGTGGTAGCCGTCCGTGATCTTCACCTCGTGGTCGAGGTCGATGGTCGGCGAATTGACGCTGTCCAGCAGGAGCGAGATGGAGCGCGTGGAGTCGGTCTGGAAGGCCAGCCGGGCCAGGTCGTACATCAGCTTCACCTTGTCCATGTACGCCTTGGGACTCGCCGGATCGAGGGGGACCGCGGCCGCGACCTGCGGCTTCGGGCGGTGCTCCCACTCCCGCGCGGCCTGCAGGCGCTGCTCGAGCTCGCGCACGCTGGTGAAATACTGGTCGAGCCGGTCCCGGTCCCGCGCCCCCACGCTGCGCTGCAGGTCCCGTGCCTGCCCGCCCACCGCATCAAGGATGCTCCGGCCCTGCGCCAGCCGCCGCAGCTGCGCCGCGACATCCGCGGGCGAGCCTTGGACGAAGAGGCGGCGGAAGACATCGGACGCCTTCTCCTCGCAGGGAATGAGGACGCCCGAGGCGGTCCACGACAGGCTCCGCTGGCCCTGCTGGACGTTCACGCCCAGGGTCAGGGAGGGGAAGCGGGTTTCATGGCCGATCCGCTCGGCGATGAACTGGTCGAGCGAGATGGTGTTGCGGAACCCGCCGCTCCCGGGCCGCGGCGCCGCGGTGAGGAAGCAGATGTCCGCCGGATGCCCCGCGTCGACGTCCGGGTGCCACACGCCGCTGAAGACGGTGAAGTCCTCCCGGTGCGCCCGCAGGGTCTCGAGGTACGGGGAAAGGGCGTAGCCGCGCCCGCTCTCCTGGGGGAAGAACTGGTCCGGCAGCAGGCCGAGGTTGTTGCAGATGCCCAGCATCCGCCGCGGTTTGGCCGGCGCGGCCGTCCGCGCGAAGGCGGGACGCATCGCCTCCAAAAACGGCAGCGACATCCCGACGCCCGCCGCGCGCAGGAAGCCGCGGCGCGACACCCTCCGCTGGGTCGAAACCCGGGCGGAAGGCAAGGTGGGGGGGGCAACCGGGGTAGGCGGGCGCATTGGCTTCGGGGGTACGCGGGCAAGCATGGGCCCGGCAGCGCCGACTGCAACCCTAAGCGGGCCGTGCGCGCTGACGCTGTGGTCAGGGGGCCGGAGGCGAACGGCGAAAGAAACCGGCCGTCGGCTGGCGCGCACCGTGGCCGAGCCTTTTCCGCAGGAGCCAGCCTTCCGGTGCCAACTCCAGCTCCCCAGGGTACTCCAGCACCACCACCGCATCCGGTTTCGGGGCCAGCAGGGTGGTCAAGCGGGCGAAGAGGGCTGGTGCGAGCGCCGGGATGAGCTCGTAGGGCGGATCGATGAACACGAGGTCTGGGGCGTCGCCGGGCGGCGTGCACGTGGTGGCATCTCCGGCGAGAATCCGGGCCCGGCCCGCGGCCTCGAGGGGGAGGCCCAGACTGCGTTCCACCGCGGCCAGGTTGCGCCGCAGGCAGGCGAGCGCCTTGGGGTGGCGCTCGACGAACACCACCCGGGCGGCCCCCCGGCTCAACGCCTCCAGGCCATAGGACCCGGACCCGGCGAACAGATCCAGGCAGGTCGCGCCCGGCACGAGCGCCGCCAAGCTCGAAAAGACCGCCTGCCGCATCCCGTCGGTCGCTGGCCGTACCCGGTCGCCCGGCGGCACGGCGAGCGGGATTCCCCGGGCCACTCCACCGCTCAGGCGCATCGCCCCTCCCTGCGCCCTGAGGCGATCGCGGCGGACGTGGCGGACGGCATCGCCCGGGATTGCCAGACCTCGGGCCCCGCGCGCAACGGGATTCCACGGCCGAAGCCTCCCGGCGAGGGAACTCCCCGCCGGCGCCGCTTTCCCCTCCGGCGACATAGGATTTGCCGAGTGCCTCCCGTTGGTTGAAGCTGTTCCGCTCGGCATCCGCCTTCGTCCCTTCGCCATGCGCCGCCTGCTCCCGCTCGCCCTCCTGCCCTTCGCCGGGCTGCTCCCGGCCGGCGAGGTCGCGCGCGCGGAGGTGGCCCGGCCCCGTGAGCTCAACCTCTGGCCCCTGGTCGTCGAGCGCCAGCCGCCCGGCGCGGCGGTCCAGGAAATGCAGGCCCTCGGGCCCCTGTTCTTCGCCCGCGACGGCGGTCCGGGCGCCGGCGTCGAAAGCGGCTGGCGCCCCTTCTTCACCCAGGTTACCGCGTCCGGCGGCCAACGGCACGAGACGCACCTCCTCTTCCCGCTGTTCAGCCTCCGGCAGGAACCCGGCGGCTACCGCTGGAGCCTGTTCGAACTCGCCCGCGGCCACGGCGGCGCAAACACCGGCACCCCACCCGCGCGCGAACGGGAATTGGACCTCTATCCGTTCTGGTTCCAGCGCAGTTCGGCCCAGCCTGACCTCAACTACCGCGCCCTCTTCCCCCTCCACGGCACCCTCCGCAACAAATTCTGGCTTGAGGAGGCCTCCTGGACGCTGTTCCCGCTCCACGCGGAGGTGAAGCGCCGCGGCGCCACCACCACGTACCTGCCGTGGCCCTTCGTGCAGGTCACCCGCGGCACCCGTGCCGGCTGGTCGCTCTGGCCCCTTTACGGCACCGAGACGGGCCCCGAGGGCACCGCGACCCATGTGCTCTGGCCGCTCGGCTACACGCGCCTGCGGCCGCCGCCCCCCGAGGCCCCCGCCGGGACCCCGGCGCGCCGCGACGAGGGCTTCCTCCCCCTCTACGCCACCGCCAGCGGGCCCGGTTTCCGCAACGAGGACTTCCTCTGGCCCTTCTTCGGCCGCACCCGCCACCAGGCACCGCTCCCCGCCTACACCGAAAAGCGGTACCTTTGGCCCTTGCTCGTCCAAGGCCGCGGCGACCAACGGTCGATCAACCGCTGGGCCCCCTTCTACTCCCATTCCCGCCAGCCCGACGCCGAAAAGACCTGGATCCTCTGGCCCCTCTGGCGCGAAGCCCGCTGGCTGGACCACGGCGTCCTGCGCGAGCGGCACCAACTGCTTTACCTGCCCTATTGGCGGGAAACCCAGCACCGGCCCGACCGGCCCGCTGCCCCCGCCGCCTCCCTTACCCACCTCTGGCCCCTTTGGAGCGGCTGGGACAACGGCGCCGGCCAGCGGCAATGGCAACTGCTCAGCCCCCTCGAGCCCCTGCTCCCCGGCGACCCGCGCGTCCGCCGCACCTGGGCCCCCCTCTTCGCCCTCGCCCGCCACGACGCCCCCGCCCCCGGCCGCAGCCGGACCTCCCTGCTCTGGGACGCCGTGACCTGGCAGGTTGACAAACCCGCCCGGCACCGCGAATTCCACCTCGGGCCCCTCGTCGGGTTCGTCCGCACCGGCGAGGCCACCCGCCTCAGCCTCGGCGCCGGCCTCCTCGCCTTCCATCGCTCGGCCAGCGGTGCCTGGCGGCTCGCCTTCGGCGACTTCGACCGCGCCCCGCCGGCCCAGCCCTGACCTCCGTGTCCCCCTCCACCCTTTCTCCCTCGCCCGCCACCGCCGGCACCGCCCCGGTGACCGCCCGGTTGCTCGCGTGGCTGCCCAGCCCGGTCCTGCAGGTCCTGGACGGCACCGGCAGCACGCTCCTGCTCCTCGTCCGCGCCTTGCGCCACCTGCCTACCCTCCCGCGGCAATTCGGCCGGTTCATCGAGCAATGCCACCTGATCGGCTACACCACGATGCCGATCGTGGGAATCCTCAGCTTCTTCATCGGCAGCGTCCTCGCCCTCCAATCCGGCCACGCCGGCGAAAACGTCGGCTACAAGCAGTTCATCGGCGCCCTCGTCGGCCTCACGATGGCCCGCGAACTCGGCCCCGTGATGGCGGCCGTCCTCCTCGCCGGCCGCGTCGGCTCCGCCATCGCCGCCGAACTCGCCTCGATGAAGGTCTATCAGGAGGTGGACGCCCTCGAGACGATGAACATCCCGCCCGAACGGATGCTCGTCCTGCCCCGGCTCGCCGCCGTCCTCGTGATGATGCCCGTGCTGACCATCATGGCGGACCTCGTCGGCTGGTTCGGCGGTGCCATCGTCGCGCAGTACACGCACTTCATCTCGATCGAACCCGCGTCCTACTTCGCCAACCTCCGGCAATATATGGACTTCAGCGATGTCCTGAACGGCCTGATCAAGGCGGAGGTCTTCGGCCTCACGGTGGTGCTGGTCTGCTGCAACATCGGGCTCAACACCCGCGGCGGCCCCCGCGAGATCGGCGCTTCCGTGACCCGCGCCGTCGTCACGTCCCTGATCCTGATCCTGGTGCTCGATTTCTTCGTCACCAAGGCGCTGATGTGATGCCCGCCGCGAACTCCACCTCCCCCCTCTCCGGTGCCGCTCCCGCGGTGGGCATCACGGTCGAACGCCTCTCCAAGCGCTTCGGCGCCTTCGAGGTCCTCCGCGAGGTCTCGTTCACCGTCCAACCCGGGGAAATCTTCGTGCTGATGGGGCCCAGCGGCTCCGGCAAGAGCGTGCTGCTCAAACACCTGGTCGGCCTCGAGCGCCCCTCCTCCGGCCAGACCACGGTCGCCGGCCTCGACGCCGCCGATCCCGCCACGCGCGAACGCGTCCGGATGGCGTTGGTGTTCCAGGCCGGCGCCCTGTTCAACTCCCTCTCGGTCTACGACAACCTCGCCCTCTACCCCCGCGAACATCGCCTGGGCGACGAGGACGCCATCCGCGACCGCGTGATGCGCGCCCTCCAGATCCTCTCGCTCGAGAACGCCGTCCACAAGTTCCCGGCCGAGCTCTCCGGCGGCATGAAGAAGCGGGTCGCCATCGCCCGGGCGCTCGTGATGGAGCCCCAGCTCCTGCTGTACGACGAACCCACCAGCGAGCTCGATCCCGTGATGTCCGCCACGATCACGGAAATCATCGCGACGCTGCGCCAGCGCTACCAGGTCACCTCGATCGTGGTCTCCCACGACCGGGACCTCGCCCTCTCCATCGCCGACCGCGTCGGCATTCTGATGGGAGGGGAACTGGTGTTCCTCGGATCCCCGGCCGACCTCCGCCAGCCCTCCGACCCGCGCGTGGCCGACTTTCTCAATCCCCGCATCGACCTCGAGCATCCCCGTTTCAAGCACCTGGAGACCTGACCATGATGAACAACCCGCAACAAACCGCCCGTGTCGGCCTGTTCTTCCTCCTCGGGATGGCCCTCATCTGGGTCACCTTCGAGACGCTCAGCGGAGGCAAACTGTGGTTCAAGGACAAGGGCTACGAGCTGATCGCCGGCTTCGACAGCCTCCAGGAACTCAAGGCCGGCGACGATGTCCGGATGGCCGGGGTGAAGGTGGGCGACGTCGCCCGCACCCGCCTCGCCGGCCGCCGCGCCGAGGCGGTGCTGCGCATCGATTCGGACAAGCGCATCAAGTCCGACGCCACCGCCACGATCGTCACCCAGGGCCTGATCGGCACGGGCTACGTCAGCATCAACCTCGGCACGGAGGCCGCGCCCTTCCTGCCCGCGGGGGCCGAAATCCGCACCGCCAGCACCCCGGACCTCAACAGCGTGATGGCCCAGCTCGGGGATCTCGGCCGGAAGTTGGAGGGCGCCCTCGGCGGCCTCGGCTCCGCCCTGAACGGTGACAGCCGCCAGCCCGGCCTGATCCAGAAGGTCGACGCCATCCTCGCCGAAAACCGGGAGAACCTCAGCCGCACCACCGCGAACCTGCAGCAGATCACCGAGAAGGTGAACCGCGGCGAGGGTACCCTCGGGCGCCTGCTGAATGATTCCCGCCTCCACGAGGAGCTCCTCGCCGGCGTGGCCGAACTGAAACAGGGCGCCACCCAGGCCCGGAGCTTCCTGGCCAACGCCGAGGAGCTCGTGGCGGAGGTGAAACGCGGCCGCGGCACCCTCGGCGCCCTGGTCTACGACCAGAAGGCCGCCGACGACCTCAAGGCCTCCCTCGCCAGCCTCCGCGACGTCTCCGAACAGCTCGCGCAGGGCCGCGGCACCCTCGGCCAGCTGCTCAAGGACGACGCCCTCGTCCGCGAGACGCGCGCCCTGCTCAAGAAGGCGGACCGCGCGATCGACAATCTGGACGATACCGGTCCGATCACCGCCGTGGGCGTGGTCGCCAACGGGCTGTTCTGAGCGCGCCAGCCCGGATTTGGCGTGCCGCGCCGCCCGCTCCAGACCAGCCTCCGCCATGCAGACCCGCGAGGAAATCGTCCAGAATTGGCTGCCGCGATACACCGACGTGCCGCTCAACGAGTTCGGGGAGTACATCCTGCTCACGAACTTCGACCACTACGTCCACCTGTTCTCCCAGTGGCACGGCGTGCCCGTCCGCGGCCGCGACAAGCCGATGCCGAGCGCCACGGCGGACAACATCACGATCATCAATTTCGGGATGGGGAGCGCCAACGCGGCGACGGTGATGGACCTGCTTTCGGCCATCCATCCGAAGGCGGTCCTGTTCCTGGGCAAATGCGGGGGCCTGAAACACCGGGCCGGCCTCGGCGACCTGATTTTGCCGATCGCCGCGATCCGCGGCGAGGGCACGAGCAACGATTACCTGCCCCCGGAAGTCCCCGCCCTTCCCGCCTTCGCCCTGCAAAAGGCCATCTCGACCACCATCCGCGACCACCAGCGCGATTACTGGACGGGGACGGTCTACACCACCAACCGGCGCGTCTGGGAGCACGACGAGGACTTCAAGCAGTACCTGCGCAAGGTGCGTGCGCTGAGCATCGACATGGAGACGGCGACCATCTTCGTCACCG
Organism: Opitutaceae bacterium; assembly: GCA_049428505.1. Lineage (GTDB taxonomy): Bacteria > Verrucomicrobiota > Verrucomicrobiia > Opitutales > Opitutaceae > ER46. The sequence goes on from JBMTAG010000008.1 coordinate 54,799, forward strand.
GCTTCCACAATGAGGTCACGACCGGTGCGCTGCTGCTCGTGTCCGACCAGCCGATGATGCCGGAGGGGATCAAGACGGCGGAGAGCGACCGTCACGTGGACGAGCATTTCGTGACGGACCACCTGCGCATCGGCATCGACTCGCTGAAGCAGCTGATCAACCGCGGCCTGACGGTGAAGCACCTGAAGTTCTGACGGGGGCGTTCGACGTGGCCGGGTGGATCAGAGGGCTTGAAGTGGCCGGGGAAGGATTGGTTTAGCCGGGGACTCACTCCCCGGCCTCCGGGAAGAAAACCGGCTCTTCTGCCTGGGGGTACGGCCGGCACCACGTTCCCACCGTCCGGGGCGGCGCGCCCCGGCTGCACCAAACCGACCTTGGTTCGTCGTCGCCGGGGGATTTTTTCCCGGTCGCCGCCCACCGCGGCTCAATCGCGCAGCAGGGTGGACTGCTCCCCGGCCGGCGGCCGCAGGCCAACCGCCTGGTACCCCCGCGCCGTGAGCACCCGGCCCTGCGGCGTCCGCTGCAAATAACCCTCCTGGATCAGGAATGGCTCGTGGACCTCCTCGAGCGTCTCCGGCTCCTCCCCCACCGCCACCGCGATCGTCGTGATTCCCACGGGGCCGCCGCGGTAGTTCTCCGCCATCACCCGGAGCATCCGCTTGTCCATCTCATCCAGCCCGGCCGCATCGATCTCGAGGAGTTCCAGCGCCCGCGCCGCCACCTCGCGCGTCACCCGGCCGTCGGCCCGCTCCTGGGCGTAATCGCGCACGAAGTGGATCAGGTTGTTCGCGATGCGCGGCGTGCCCCGGCACCGGCGGGCGATCTCCCTTGACCCGTCCGGCTCCACCGGGATCGACAACAGCCCGCAGGAGCGCCGGATGATCGAGTCGAGGGTCGCGTGATCGTAGTAATCGAGCCGCGTCTGCAGGGTGAACCGCGAGCGCAACGGCGCGGTGAGGAGGCCGCTGCGGGTGGTCGCTCCCACCAAGGTGAAGCGCGGGAGCGACAACCGCACGCTCCGCGCGTTCGGCCCCTGGTCGATCATGATGTCGAGGCGGAAGTCCTCCATCGCCGAGTACAGGTACTCCTCGACCGTCTTCGGGATGCGGTGGATCTCATCGATGAACAGCAGGTCGCCCTCCTCGAGGTTGGTGAGGAGGCCCGCCAGATCCCCCGCCTTCTCGATCACCGGACCCGAGGTCACCCGCACGTTGCGGCCCAGCTCCTGACCCAGGATGAACGCGAGGGTGGTCTTCCCGAGACCAGGCGGACCCGACAACAACACGTGGTTGAGGGCCTCACCACGCCGCTTGGCCGCGCCCACCATCACTTGCAGCCGCTCCACGGTGCGGGGCTGCCCCACGAAGTCCGCAAAGGACAGGGGCCGCAGGGCCGCCTCCGCCGGGCTCACGGGCGCCTCGAGGGCGGCGGTCAGGTAGCCCAGCCCCCCGGCCGGCGGAGCAGCGGTCGGGACGGGTTGGGATTCACGTTTCGGCTTGGCCACCGGGATCGGCTAGGGCCCGCGACCGGGCGTGGCAAGCCCGGTGACCACCCTGCCGGGATCAGAGCGCCTGGAGGACCGCGCGCAGCTGCGCCGCGTGATCCTTCGGGTCGACCTTCTCGACCACCGCGAGGACGGTGCCGTCGCGCTCGAGCACGTAGGCCGCCCGAGCGGGGCCGGGGTAGGTGCGGCCATACATCGATTTCATCACCACGGAGTCCGTGGCGCGGGCCACGGCATCATCGGGATCGCTGACCAGCGGGTAGGGCAGCTGCTTCTTGGCGGCGTACCTGAGGTGGGACCCACAGGAATCGCGGCTCACGGCCACGATATCGTACCCGGCCCGGGCGAAGGCGGGCGCCGCGGCGGCCAGACTGTCCACCTGCCGGTCGCAGCTGGAGGTGTTGTTCTTCATGTATACCGACAGGATCGTGCGGCGGCGGAGCAGCTGACCGAGGGTGGTTTTCGCCTCGGCCCCGGCGCGGACGACGGTGAGCGGGAGGGCGGGATCCAGTTTCTGGCCGGGGGTGATCATACGGCCGCAACAAGGGCGCGGGCGGGCGGGCGTCAACCGACGGGCGGAGATTCGCGGCGGGACGGATGGGGTGGGAAACCCGGCGGGCGGGGCCGTAGCGGCCGCGCGGATGAGGCTTTGACGGGCCCCGCCAAACCCTCCAACGTCCGCGCCCGATGAAAGCGGTCAAAGTGCCCGCGTTGGAGCTTTTCCTCCACGAGATGATCCCCCTCGCCAAGGCGATGGGGGTGGGCGTGGAGCTGAGCGATGACCGCGCGCTGGTGCTGACGGCGCCGAAGGAGCAGAACCGCAACTCGTTGAACACGGCGTTCGGCGGCAGCCTGGTCTCGCTGGCGACGCTGGCGGGTTACGGGGTGGTGTGGGAGCTGATGCGCAACGAGCGGAGTGCGGCGCGGCCGGAGTGGAGCATCGTGGTGAAGGAGAGCCGCGCGGCCTACCGGAAGCCGGTCCTCGGCGACCTGCGGGCGATCTGCGAGCGGCCGGCGCACGCGGCGATCGCGGAGTTCAAGGAAGCCCTTTCCCGGTACGGCAAGGCGAAGCTCAAGCTCCGCGCCTCGATCGTGGAAAACGGCCAGACCGCAGTCGACGTGACCGCCGCCTTCGTCGTCACCCGGCCTGGTCTGAGCCCGAGCCTGTCGAGGGCCTGAGCCTGCCGAAGGCCCCGTCGAAGTTCAGATGTGACGCGAATCGGCCTCGTCCTTCCGCGCGTACCCGGTCTCCTGGCGCGCGTGGTTGACCTGGTTCTTCTTCAGGTAGGCCTGGTACACGTCGTCCGCGGACATCCCGAGGGTCTGGGCGAGGGAGACGAGGAAGTGGAAGAGGTCGACGACCTCGACCCGGGCGTTCTGCTCGTCGAACTTCTGGTACTTGGCCCACCACTTCCACGGGACGCTGTCGACCAGCTCGGCGGTCTCCTGCTGGAGGGCGCGGGTGTAATTGAGGACCCAGCGGGCCTTTTCCTCGTCGGTGGGGGGCGGCAGGTTGACGCCGATCCGGCGGTTGAGCGCGTCCTGCATCCGGAAGATCTCCTCGAGCTTGTCCATGGGGCGCAGGCTGGGCGGGGCGGGGGAACGCTGGCAAGCCGCTTCGGAATTGCCTCTTGCCACTCCCGGGAGGGTCCGCGAGGGTGCACGCTCCGGCCGCCGTTGAGCGCTTCCGCGTTCCGTCGGCCAACCCAGGCCGCCCCCGCGATCCCGCGTTCCGGGCCGCCGTCCTACCAAAAACACCACCATGTCAGATCCAGCCCCGTCAGGCGCGCCACTTCCGGACCGCGCCGACCCTTCCGCCCCGGCGCCTGCGCCCGCGGAAGCCCCCGCCGCGGCGCCCGCCGCGCCCGCCCAGTCCGCTCCCGCCTTCGGTTCGTTCGGTGCCACCCGTGGCACTGGCCTGGCCCGGGGCAAGCGTCCGCAACCCGCCAGCGCCGGGTCCGCCGCGCCCGCCGCCCCGGCGGGCTACAAGCCCAGCTCCCTCGAGGTCATCACCCCGAAGAGCGAATTCAAGAACCCCTTCACCGGCGAAGTCGCCGTGACCACGCCCCGGGCCAACGAACCCGAGCCCCCGCCGGCCCCGCCCGCGGCCCCGGCCCCGGCGGCGATCGCCCCGGCCCCGGTCGCGACGCCCGCTCCGGTTCCGGTGCCGGCCCCGGCCGCCCCCGCGGCCCCGGCTCCCGCTCCGGCGGCTCCGGTCACGGAGGAGAAGGCGGAGCTGAAGATCATTCCGCCGGAGGCGCCCCGGCGCAGCGAGGTCCGGTGGGAAGCCTCGGCCCCCGCGGCGCGCCGGGAGGATCGCCCCCACTTCCAGACCTCCCGCGAGCGCCGCGAAGCGGCGGAGGGCCGCGAAGGCGGCCGCGGTTTCGAGCCGCGGGCGCCCCGCGAAGGCCGGGAGCCCCGCGAGGGGCGTGAAGGCCGCGAGGGCCGTCGCTTCGAACCGCGGGAACCCCGCGAGGGGCGCCGCGACGACCGCCGCCGCGACGACCGCGGCCCGCGCCCCGCGGCGCCGGCGGCCACCCCCGCGCCCGCGCCGGCGAAGCCCGGCTTCTTCGGCTGGCTGAAGGGCCTCTGGGGCGGCAAGCCCAAGCCCGCGGCTCCCGCCGAGGGCGAGGCCCGCGCCCCGCACGGGGAGCGCCACCGGGGTCATCCCGGTGGCCGCGACGACCGCGGCCCCCGGCCGGAAGGCCAAGGGGACGACGGTGGTCCGCGCCGGCGGCGCCGCCGCGGCGGCCGCGGCCGCAATCGCGGCGACCGGGGCCCGCGCCCCGAGGGCCAGCAGGGCGGCGGCGCGATCTGAACGCGCGGTCCGCTTAAGCCTTGCGGGACGACGCTTCGCCCCCGCATCTCAAGGGCGTCCTCCGGGACGCCCTTTTCCTTGGGCGCTTCCCGACCTTATGGCCGATCTCATCGTCAACGGCGGCAAACCGCTCGCCGGCACCATCACTCCCTCCGGCAACAAGAACTCGGTCTTGCCGATCCTCTGCGCGAGCCTGCTCACGGACGACACCGTGACCCTCGCGAACGTCCCCGCGATCACGGACGTGGAGAAGCTGGTGGCGTTCCTGCAGGAGCAGGGCTCGCGGATCAGCTGGGACCGGCCGGCGGGCACGATGACCCTCGACCACCGCGGCTTCGAACCGGGCCGGATGAAGGGCGAGTTGCCCGCCGGGATGCGCTCCGCGGTCCTCCTCTTCGCTCCCCTGCTGCGGCGGATGAAACGTCTCCGCATCCCGGTGAACGCCGAAGGCTGCTCCCTCGGCATCCGGGAACTCGACCCCCACCTCGAAATCCTCGCCTGCCTCGGCGCCCGGCTCGAACGCGGGCGGGACGTCGTCCTGCGCCTCCCGCGCCGCTTCCGCGGGGCGCGGCACTGGCCGGATTACATGTCGGTGACCGCCACCGAGAACTTCCTGATGGCCGCCGCGCTCGCCGAAGGGACTTCCACCCTGATCAACGCGGCGAGCGAGCCCCACGTGCAGGACCTCTGCCACGCCCTGGTCGCGATGGGCGCGCAGATCCAGGGGATCGGCACGAGCCAGCTGACGGTGGAGGGCGTGGAACGGCTGGGCGGCGCGCAGCTCACCATCAGCACCGACCACCACGAGGTCGTGACCTTCCTCGCGCTGGGGGCGATCACCGGCGGCGAGGTGCGCGTGCGCCATTCGGTCCCACAGCACTTCGACCTGATGGCGCGGGCCTTCGGCAAACTCGGCGTGAAGGTGACCCACGAGGGCACGACGGCGGTGGTGGCGGCGCGGCAGCGGCTGGAAGTGGAGGCACCCTTCACCCGCAACCTGCTGCCGAAGATCGAGGCCGCGCCCTGGCCCTATTTCCCGGTGGACCTGCTGCCGTGCATGCTCGCCCTCGCGGTGCGCGCCAAGGGCGCGATGCAGTTCTGGAACAAGGTCTACGAGGGCGGCTTCACCTGGATGCCCGAGCTGGCGAAGCTCGGCGCGCACGTGGTCGTGAGCGACCCGCACCGGGTGATCGTCTTCGGCGACCGCCCGCTGCGGCCGACCACGGTCGACGCCCCCTACATCATCCGCGCCGCGGTGGGCCTGTACATGGTCGCGGCCAGCATCCCCGGCCGCTCCGTGGTGAAGAACGCCGACACCATCCGCCGCGCCCACCCGCGCTTCGTGGAAAACCTGCGGAGCCTCGGCGCCGACGTGGAGTGGCGCTGACCCGCCGCCCCCCGCGCGCCGGTCCGGCGCGTGACCGCGGTTTGGACTTCCCCCGCCGCCAGGGTCCGACAGGTTCACGTTCCCTCGCCGCCCCCCGGCGGCGGACTCCCTTCCCTGCAAATGAAACTTCTGCCCCTGCTCTTCGCCCTCGCCCTGCTCCCCAGCCTGCTCCGCGCCCAAGGCGCCACCGGCACCCTGGAGGGCCGGGTCCAGAATCCCGCCACCGGCACCTACCTCGAGGGCGCACGCGTCAGCATCGAAGGGACCGCCCTGGCGGCTTTCACCGATGACGCCGGGCGTTTCCTGCTCCCGGGGGTGCCGGCCGGAGAGGTGCGCGTCCGCGTCTTCTACACGGGCGCCCCCGCGAGCCTGACCCCGGCGCGCGTGACCGCCGGCGCCACGACGGCCTTGGAGATCGCCCTCGCCCCGGCGGTCGCGGCGGTGCAGCTCGACCGGTTCGTCGTCGGAGAATCCCGCGAGATGAGCGGCGCCGCCATCGCGATCAACGAGCAGCGCTTCGCCGCCAACATCCGCAATGTCGTCTCGACCGATGAGTTCGGCGCGGTCGCGGAGGGCAACGTGACCGAGTTCCTGAAATACCTGCCCGGCATCACCGTGGACCAGAGCGGCGGCGACGGCCGGTACATCTCGATCGAGGGCGCGCCCAATGCGAACACCCCGATCACCCTCGGGGGCATCTCGCTGTCCGCCCCGGGCGACAACAACACCTCGCGCGGCATCGAGGTCGGTTTCTTCAACCTCAACAACGTCTCCCGCATCGAGGTCTCGCACTCCCCCACCCCGGACAGCCCCGGCAAGGCCCTCGCGGGCGGCGTGAACCTCGTGCCCCGCAGCGCCTTCGAGCGCTCCCGGCCGGTGTTCAACGGCAGCTTCTACGTGATGCTGCGGGACGATCAGCGCGCGATCGGCCCCGGCGCGGCGATGTACCGTGATCCCCGGCGCAAGGTGTGGCCCGGCGCGGACCTGTCCTGGGTCGTGCCGGTGAACCGCCGCTTCGGCTTCACCCTCTCGGCCGGCGCCTCCACCCAGTACTCCAGCCAGGAGCGCGCCACCAACGTCTGGCGCGGCAACACCGCCGCCACCGCGCCCGCCGCCTTTCCCGCCACCGTGCCCGGCCGACCCTACCTCTCGCAATTCACGATCCAGGACGCGCCCAAGGAATCGGCCCGCGACTCCCTCGGTCTCACCCTCGACTTCCGGCTCGGCGCCCACAGCCGCCTCGCCCTGTCGTACCAGTACTCCTCGTTCGACGGCTGGATCTCCAGCCGCACCCTCGCCTTCGCACCCAACCAGATCGTCGCCGCCTCCATCTCCCCGCAGGGCGTCCAGGGCGTGGCCGGCACCGGCCAGCTCACCCTCAACAACGGGAACAACCGCGTGCGGGAGAACCGGACCTACCTCCCCTCGCTCACCTGGCGCCACGACGGCCCCGTCTGGAAACTCGATTTCGCCACCGGCCGCGCCTACGGGAAGAACGCCATCCGCGACATGGACAAGGAACGCTTCCTCGGCGTCCAGTCGCGGCGCACCGGCGTGACCATCGGCTTCGCCGATACCGGGCTGATCCGGCCCGGCGTGATCACCGTCACCGACGGTGCCACCGGCCGGCCCGTCGACCCGTACCGGCTGGAAACCTACGCGCTCAACACCCTGACCTCCACCCCGCAGCGGGCGGCGGACATCAACTTCACGGCGACCGCGAACGCGCGCCGGGACTTCGCCACGCCCCTGCCGCTGACCGTCCGCGCGGGCCTCGATTTCCGGCAGACCCGCCGGGATATGCGCACGTGGACCTCCACCTACACCTACGTGGGGAAGGACGGCCGCGGCAACCAGACCCCGGGGACGGCCCTGCCGTTCCTCGACCGGCTGTTCTCGACCCGCATCGCGCCGTTCGGCTTCCCGCGCATCGAGCACCTCGATTCCCAGGAAGTCTTCGCCTACTGGCGGGCCAACCCGCGCGAGTTCACCCTCGACGAGAACGCCCTCTACCGCTCCCACGTCGCCAACTCCAAGCAGGCGCGCGAGTCCGTCAGCGCGGCCTACCTGCGGGGCGACACCGCCCTGTTCCAGGGACGCCTCCGCCTGGTCGGCGGCGCCCGGGTGGAGCAGACCGACGTCGAGGCGTCCGGTCCCCTCACGGACCTGACGCGCAACGTCCAGCGCGACGCCCAGGGCCGCCCGCTGCGCAACGCCGCGGGCGCGGTGCTCCCGGTGACCAGCGTGCCCCTCGAGGTTTCCCGGCTGACCTACCTTGAACGGGCGGCGCGCACGGAGAAGCAGTACCTCCGCGTGTTCCCGTCGCTCAACGCGACCTACCAGCTGCGCGAGAACCTGCTGCTCCGGGCCGCGGTCTCGACCAGCATCGGCGCGCCGAACCTCAACCAATACGCCGGCGGCCTCACCCTGCCGAACACCGACAACCCGCCGGCCGCCAACAACCGGATCGTGGTCAACAACGCAGGCATCAAGCCGTGGACCGCCAACACCGTGAAGGTGCGGGCGGAATATTATTTCGCCGGCGTGGGCCAGGTCTCGGTCGGCGCGTTCCGGCGGCACTTCACCAACTTCTTCACCGCCTCCGTTTTGCCGGCGACGCCCGAGTTCCTCGCCCTCTACGGCCTCGAGGCGGAGGAGTTCGGACCCTACGAGGTCAGCACCCAGCGCAATCGCACCGACGTCGTCCGGATGGAGGGCCTCGACTTCAGCTACCGGCAGGCCCTCACCTTCCTCCCCGCGTGGGCGCGCGGCTTTCAGGTGTTCGCCAACGGCACCGTGCTGCGCTCGAACGCCGGCAAAGGCCAGCTGGGCGGTCAGGCGTTCAACGAAATCCCCCGCAACGCGGCGTGGGGCCTCAGCTTCACCCGGCCCCGCTACAACCTGCGGATGAACTGGACCTGGCGCGAAGACCAGATCGAGGGCCAGATCACCGGCCAGAGCATCGAGGCGGGCACGTTCAATTACCGCCCCGGGTTCACCTCCATCGACCTGCTGGGCGAGGTCACCGTGCGGCGGGGGCTCTCGCTGTTCGCGAACCTGCGGAACGTGACCGACGTGATGGCCATCGGCCGCACCGCCGGGCCCTCTACCCCCGCCCACGCCATCCAGCGGTTTCAGGAACGCTACGGCTCCCTCTGGACGATCGGCCTCAAGGGCACGTTCTGAGCCTCGGGAGCGGCGCGAATTTACCTCGGAGGCGGGTGAAGGGGTCAGGCCGTTGTTCGCTGTCGCGGCCTTGGTTCGGATCCTCCCTCCTAGCGCTCGCCCTGGAACCTCCGCGGCGTCTATGGACGCCACCTTCCGCCCGGTCCACGCCCGGCGCCCTTTGAGCTTCTTGCGGCCATCCTCCGGGCCTGCCCCGCGGTAAGGGGTCAAGCGTGCCGATGCGCCGCTGGGCGACCACCCGGAAAACGGAAGCGTCCGGCTCAGGGTACCTGCGGCACCTGCGGCGGGGGCTGCGGGCCCACGGGGATCGCGAGGCCGGCGGCGGCGTCCATCACCTGCTGCGACGGCGGCTGCCCCGCGGATTGCCGCATCGCCTGCTCCCGCAGCGCCCGGCGCCGGTTCACCTCGGCCGCCACCGCCTCGAGCCGGCGCTGCTCGTCCGCCGGCGAAGGATTCACCATCACGGTCTGCGTCACCGCCGGTGTCACGCTGATCGCCGGCCCGGCCGGGGCGATTCCCGCCGGCGGCGGCGGCGCGGCGGCCGCCACGTCGGCCACGATCTTCGCCTTGCGCATCGTGAGCGTGACGGTGCGTCCCTGGTGCTCGACGGAAACGCTCTCCTCGTTCTCGTTGTGCTGGCGGATCACCGCCTCGAATTCCGGACTCCGCTCGTTGAGGCGCACCCACGCGCCCTGCTTCTTCGCCGGATCAAAGAGCCGGAACTGCTTGCCCCCGCCCACGTCGACGAACCCGCGGAACTCGAGCGCCGCGGCCCCCGCCTCGGCCTTCTCCGCCGGCGCGCTTTCCGGCGGCAGAAACGGCGAACGCGACGCGATCGGCGGCGCCGCACGCAGGGTCCCGGCCAGGCCAAGGGCCAGCCACAGGCACGGGAAGACGAGGGCGCGCATACCGGGGGCGAGCCAAGCCAACGACCCGCGAAGGGTCAAGGCCCCGGGCCGGGCGCACCCCCGCCGCGGACGCGGTTCAAACCCCCAGCGGCGTGGGGTATTCCCCCGCCGCCACCAACGCCGCCAAGGCCCCCTGCACCCGCGGTTTGTCCTCTCGGTAAGTGACCCCGAACCACGTCGCGCTGGTCGGTAGCACCTGCACCACGGCCTCGCCTCCGGCGATCATCCCGGCGACGGCTGCGGGTAAGTAAAACTCCGCCTTCGGCTCCGTCCCTCGTTCGGCCAAAAAGGCCCCGAAGCGCGCCCCCAACCCCGCGAAAAGCGCCGGCGTGAAGCCCCAGCAGTTGAGCGACACCGGTGCCGCCCCATCGAAGGCGCGCCCCGGCCCCACCTGCTCCGGCGTGATCCCGTGCTGCTCCACGATCGTCCGCAGCATGCCGCCCGGTCCGACCTGGGTCAGGCCCCGCGAGACCGCCCCGTGCTCCGACAGGGTGTTGGCCAAGGGGTACCCGACCATCGCGAATTGCCCCCCGCGGGCCGCCCCCAGGAACGCGGCCAACCGGTGATAGGCATCCGCCCCGTAAAAGTCATCCGCGTTGATGACCGCGAAGTTCCCCGCCACCGCCTCCCGCGCACACCACACCGCATGGCCGGTGCCCCACGGTTTCTCGCGGCCCGGCGGCACGCTCCAACCGGCCGGCAAGGCGTCGAGCCCCTGGAACACATAATCCACGGGCACCCGCCCCGCATAGCGGGCCCCGACCCGCGCGCGAAACTCGGCCTCGAAGTCCCGCCGGATGACGAACACCACCCGCCCGAAGCCGGCGCGCAGGGCGTCATGGACGGCGTAATCGAGCATCGTCTCCCCGGAGGGCCCGACCGGATCCAATTGCTTGAGGCCCCCGTAGCGGGAGCCCATCCCGGCAGCGAGGACAACGAGGGAGAGGGTCATCGCGGCAGGACAAATCCCGGCGCGCCCGGGGTCAACGCCCGGGCGGGCTCCCCTCAACCCGCCTGCAGCCGCGCCTGGGTCTCGATGAACCGCCCCAGGATCGCGCCCTGCCGCAAATGACGCCCTCCCGCGAGCCGCTGGCGCGCGCCCACCCAGACGTCCCGGATCGCGCGCCCTTGGCCGCCTTGGACGAGCGCGGGGGCGAGACTGGCGGGCTCGGCCCCGGCCAGGGACGGCTCGCTCAGGCTGACGGTGAAGAAATCCGCCGGCCGGCCCACCTCGAGTCCACCGCCGGTGGCGCCAAGGCTGCGCGCTCCCATCGCGGTGGCGGCCTGCAACGCGAGCGCGGCGGGCGCGGGCGGGGACGATGCCTCGAGGCGGAACCGGCGTTCGGCCCACCGCGCCTCCTCCAGCAGGTCGAGCCGCACGCCAGCCCCACTGCCCAGGGCGAGGCCCGCCCCGGCGGCGCGCACCGCGACGGGATCGGGCAAGGCCCATCCGTGGGCGGCGGCGGTTCCCGGCAGGGCGCACACCGCGCCGCGCGCGGCGCCGATCAGCCGCAGTTCCGCCTCCTCCAACTGCGCGCCCCCGACCGCGGTGAACCGCTTGTCCACGAGTCCGAGTTCCGCGAGCGCAGCGACCTCGGACCGGCCATGCTCAGCGCGCAGCGCGGCCGCGGCGGCGGGCGTCACCGCGGTGCAGGCCTGCAGGCGCAGGCGCTGGGCGCGGGCGTATTCGCCGATCGCCTGGCAACCCGCGGCGGGCACCGCGGCCAGGGACTGCGGGCCGACCACCAGCCACGCCTCATCGGCGGGATACTCCCGCGCCAGCCGCGCGCGGAGCACCTCGCACTCCCGCGTGAAGGCGTCGACGCCGCCCACCAGCAGCCGCGGAGACAACTCCTCGCCCGGTCCGGGCCGCAGGCAGGCCAAGCGCACCAGCGCCAGGCGGATGCCCACCTCGTGCGCCGCCCGCGCGACGGCCAGGGCGGTGGCGAGCGCCTCCTCGGGCGGCACGCCCGGCGCGCCGTCCCGCAGCAGGCAGCAGTCCGCGACGCAGGTCACCCCACCGCGCAACAGTTCCAAAAAGGCCAGATTCGCGGCGTCGTAGGCATCCTCGGGCGTGAGCCGCGCCAGCAGCCGGAGCCCCGCCGCCCCGCCCGCGGGATCCGCGCCCGGCAGCGTCCGCCCGCGCAGCAGCCGCTGCCAGGAACGGGCATGGGCATCAATCAGGCCGGGCAAGGCGGCCACTCCGGGCAGCCGCCGCGCCTGCGCCAGGTCCGCGGGCTCCCGGGAAAACCGCGTGAGCCGGCCGGTCGCATCCGCGAAAAAGGCCAGGCCGGCCTCGAAACGGTCCCCCACCAGCACCGCGTCCGGCAGCCAGCCGCCTTCCCGGGACCCCTGCGGCACCCCGGCGGCGGCGACCGCGGCCGCCACCGGCACGGGTTTCGGCGGGGCGACGGGGGCCGGTCTGGCCGGGAAGGCGGACGGGGACGCGCGGCCCGCCGACGGATCGCGGCGGGCGGGGGCGGGACGATCGGATGAACGGCGACTCATCGACAGGGGCCGGACGGGGGAACCATCGCGTCACCAAAGCATCCGGCGCCGGAAAGGCTAGCCGGATGCGGGGTGGCGTTGACGCGGGAGACGAAGCGGGTTCGCTCCGCTCTATGCTGCGCCTCCCCCACCTGCCTCTGCTTTTGACCCTGCTGTGTGTTGGCGCCCCGCTGTTCGCGGCAGGCGGCACGGGGGGCACCGCGGGGGGCGTCTTACCCACGCCCCTGAGTGCCTATCCCCCTTCGGCAGGCGCCAGCCTGCTGGAAATCCTGCGGGCGCGGGCGACCTTCGATCCCTTCAACCTCGTGGCCCTGGCCATCTTCGCCGCCGCGATCGTGCACACCTTCCTCGCGGCGAAGATCCGCCACTGGGCGCACGTCGTGGAGGAACGCCACGCAGCGCGCCGGGGGCGGAAGGAGCCGCTGACGGATCGGGACGGCGACGGCCAGCCGGACGAAGTGAGCTTCGGGGGCCAGATCCTGCACTTTCTGGGCGAAGTGGAGGTCGTCTTTGGCTTCTGGGTCGTGGCCTTGGCCGGGGCGATCACCGCGTTCAAGGGCTGGCCGGAGGTGGTGTCGTACATCGGCGGCAAGGTGAGCTACGTCGAGCCGCTCTTTGTGGTGGTCATCATGGCGCTGGCGGCGACCCGGCCGGTGCTGGACCTCGCGGAACGCGGCCTGCGGGCGGTGGCGGGCCTTGGCGGCGGGACCCCCGGCGCGTGGTGGCTTTCGATCCTCATCCTCGCTCCCCTGCTGGGCTCCTTCATCACCGAACCGGCGGCGATGACCATCGCGGCGCTGCTCCTCGCGCGGCAGTTCTACGCGCTCCAGCCGAGCCCGCGGCTGGCGTACGCGACCCTGGGCCTGCTGTTCGTGAACATCTCCGTCGGCGGCACGTTGACGCACTTCGCGGCCCCCCCGGTGATCATGGTGGCGGGCCCCTGGAACTGGGACCTGTGGTTCATGTTCAAGACCTTCGGCGACCGGGCGACCTTGGGCGTCGTGGTCGCGACCCTCCTGTATTACTTCATCTTCCGGAAGGAGCTCGCCGCCCTGCGACCGGCGCCCGACACCCCCGCGGAGGCGCCGCGGCCGCCCGTGCCGGCGTGGATCACGGCCGTGCATCTGGGTTTTCTCGCCTTCGTGGTGTGGCAGGCGCACCAGCCCGTCCTCGGCATCGGCGCCTTCCTCTTCTTTCTGGCCTTCACCCAGGCGACCGCGCACCACCAGACCCCGATCGACCTCAAGCCGCCGGTCCTCGTCGGGTTTTTCCTCGCCGGGCTCGTCATCCACGGCGGCCTGCAGTCGTGGTGGATTGAACCCGTCCTGACCCGCCTCGGCGAGGTGCCGCTGTTCGCGGGTGCGACCATCCTGACCGCCTTCAACGACAACGCCGCCATCACCTACCTCGCGTCGCTGGTGCCGGGTTTCACCGATGAGCTGAAGTATGCGGTCGTGGCGGGCGCGGTGACCGGGGGCGGACTGACCGTGATCGCCAACGCGCCGAATCCCGCGGGCCAGGCCATCCTGGCGCGTTTCTTCCCGGGCGGCATTTCCCCCGGGGGGCTGCTCCTCGGGGCCGTGACGCCGACCTTGGTGATGAGCGCCGCCTTTATGCTCACGCGCTGAGCGGGGCCTCCGACCCGGGGCGACGCGCCCCGGCTGCACCAATCCGCCCACGACGTTGCCGTCCGCATTCGCGAAGGTGGGGCCCGCCCGCCGTAGCCTTGGCGCAGGCGGGCATCCGCCACGCCCCGGAAGGCGTAGCCCCCGCATGATGCCCCGCTTCCTGCTCGCCCTGCTGCCAGCCCTGCTCCCTCTTGCCGCAATGGCTGCCGAAGAGGCCTTCCCCCCAACCCCGAGCGGCGCCAACGAGGTCAAGCTCCTCCCCGCCGGCATCCTGCTCCGCTCCGCGGGGCAGGGAGAATACTTCGACCGGGCCAACGACCTGTTCATGCCCCTCTTCCGCTACATCTCGCGCCACGACATCGCGATGACGGTGCCGGTGGAGGCCCGCGTGGACGACGCCGCCATGTATTTCTGGGTCGCCGAGAGCCAGCACGCCAAGGTGGCCGGCGACGAGGGCGCGGTGGTGGTTGAACGGAAACCGGCCCGCCGCGTGGCCAGCCGCGGCGCCCGCGGGTCCTATTCCCGGAAAAACTACGAGCGCACCCGGGACGAACTGCTGGCCTGGGTGGCGACGCAGCCGGGGCTCGTGGCGGAAGGCGAGCCCTACGCGGTGTTCTGGAGCGGCCCGTTCACGCCCGGCTTCCTCAAACGGTACGAAGTCCACGTCCCGCTGCGCGCCGCCGGCGGGAATTGAACGCGACCACCCGGCCCCGTCACCCGAGCCGCCCGTTCAGGGCCCGCCGGTCACCCAGTCGAGGCTGAAGCGGGCCACCCGGATGTCGTTGCCCGCCTCGTACAGGCAGAGGATCCGCCCGTCGGGCAGGACGGCGAGGTCCGAATAGGCGGAGGGACCGGCCTCGAGGGTGCGGCGGACGGGCCAGGTGACGCCATCGTCGCGGCTGAGCTGGATCGAAAGGTTCTCGCGCTTGCCGCGGCCGCCGGGGACCTCGCGGCCGGCGGCGTCCCGGGCGACGGTGTGCGGGGCGGAATAGAGCTGCAGGCCCGGTTGCGCCGGATGGGCCACAATGCTCGCCATGCAGATCGGCTCCAGCAGCTGCTCGTGGAACCGCGGCGTGCTCCAACCCGTGGCCCCGTCGGCGCTGACGCTGACCAGCTTGCGATTCGGCTTCGAGACGTTGCGCGCCACGAGCAGCACCTGCCCGTCCGCCCGGGTCGTGATCATCGTCTCGTTGGGGTCACCGAACTCGCCCTCGTCCGGAAACGCGATGTCGCCGGCGCGCCACGTCTTGCCGTGGTCGTCGCTGTAAATGGTTCCGGACGCCGAGGGCTTGTGGTCGCCCACCCCGCCGTACGCGAGCCAGATGGGCACGACCAGCCGGCCGCTCCGCAACTGGAGCCCGTGGCCCGGGCCGGTCGCGATCACCTTCCAATCGTAGCGCTTCCGGAACGGCTCAAAGGTGGCGGTGATTTCGACCGGCGCGCTCCACGTCAGCCCGTCGTCCGTGCTCCGCATCGCGAAGGCGCGGGCGTAGTTGACGCAGTACACGAATTCGATGGCGCCGGTGACGCGGTCGACGATGGCCACGGGATTGTTCACCGTCTGCTCGCGCGCGCCGTCCTGTTTCTTCCGCGGGTTGCCCTCGAACCGGGAGCCGCGGTGCGCGATCTGCCGTGGGGCGTCCCAGGTGCGACCGCCGTCGGTGGAGCGCCGGAGGTGGATCTCGATCTCGCCCCAATCGGAGCTGTTGTTCCGCCGGGCCTCGCAGTACGCGAGGACGGTGCCCTTGGGCGTGACGACGACGCCGGGAATGCGATGCCGGGCGACGCCGTTGGACTGGGCGGGGAAGACGTCGAAGACCTCGGGCGCGGCGGGGGCGGCGGCCGCAACCGGGAGCGCCAGGGCAAAGAGCAGCAGGAGAACGTGCATGGGGGCGAAGGGGGATGACGGGCGGGGCAAAGGGGGCGGCTGGCGGCCGGACCGCGCCCGCGCGGGGGCTCGCGCGGTGCCAGCCTCAACCCATCCCCCTC
>JBMTAG010000009.1:0-62544 GCA_049428505.1 Opitutaceae bacterium
TTGTCCATCGCCCGCGCACCGCGGGCCGCCGCGGGCGGGCGTCCGCGGCGCCGGCCGGGGCGTAACACCCGCGATGTCCGCCGCCGCCCTGTTCCTCCTCGCGTTCGCCGGCCTCTCGGGCGCGTTCGCGGCCCTGTACCTGCTCGCGCGCCGGCTGAACAACTACGGGATCGTCGACGTCGCGTGGTCGTACGCGTTCGCCGGCCTCGCGGGCTTCTACGCGTACGCGGCCGGCGGCTGGGGACCCCGCCGCGCCCTCGTGGCGACCCTGGGCGGCCTGTGGAGCTTACGCCTCGGCACGCACCTGCTGCGCCGCGTGGCGGGGCACCACCCGGTGGAGGACGCGCGTTACGCCCTGCTCCGGCGGGACTGGGCCGGCAACTTCGCGCCGAAGATGTTCGGCTTTTTCCAGCTGCAGGCGGCCTCGGTGGTCTGGCTCGGACTCGCCTTCCTGCTGATCGCGCGCCATCCCGCGCCGGCGTGGCACCCCCTCGAATTCGCCGGCGCGCTCCTCTGGGTGATCGCCCTCCTGGGCGAGGCGCTGGCCGACGCCCAGCTCGCCGCCTTCAAGCGCGACGCGGCCCACCGCGGCGCGGTTTGCGACCGCGGCCTGTGGCGGTACAGCCGGCACCCCAACTACTTTTTCGAATGGCTCGTCTGGGTCGCCTTCTTCCTCCTCGCCCTCGGCTCGCCGGGCGGCTGGGTCGCCGTCACCGCGCCCGTGACCATCCTCTACCTGCTCCTGCGCGTCACCGGCATCCCGCTGACCGAGGAGCAGGCGCTGCGGAGCAAGGGTGAGGCCTACCGCCGCTACCAGGCGACCACGAGCGCGTTCGTCCCGTGGTTCCCCCGCCGCCCCTCGGCCCCGCCTTCCCCATGATCGATACCCTGCTCGAAAGGAACCTCCTGCCTGACCCGCTGCTCCGCTGGGGCATCCGGCGCCTGCTGGCGCAGCGGCTGCGCGAGGAGACGGTTCGCTACCAGCGCGAGGCCTACGTCGCCGACCTGCGCACGCGGCCGATCGCGGAGGACACGCGGGCTGCCAACGAGCAGCATTACGAGGTTCCAACCGAGTTCTACCGGCTCTGCCTCGGCCGCCGCCTCAAGTACTCGGGCTGCCTGTATCCCACCGGCACCGAAACGCTCGACCAGGCCGAGGAACTGATGCTCGCCCTCTACGTCGAGCGCGCGCAGATCGCGGACGGGCAGGACATCCTCGAGCTCGGCTGCGGCTGGGGCTCGCTCTCCCTGTACCTCGCCGAGCGCTTCCCCCGCGCCCGCATCACCGGCGTCTCGAACTCGCGCACCCAGCGGGAACACATCGAGGCGGAGGCCCGCCGCCGCGGGCTCACCAACGTCCGCATCCTCACCCAGGACATGAACACCCTCGAGCTGCCCGCGGCGCAGTTCGACCGCGTCGTTTCCGTGGAAATGTTCGAGCACATGAAGAACTACCAACGCCTGCTGGCGAAGGTGGCGGCGTGGCTCCGCCCCGGTGGACTGCTGTTCGTGCACATCTTCACCCACGAGCGGTTGGCGTATCACTTCGTGGCCCGGGACCAGACGGACTGGATGTCGCGGTACTTCTTCACCGGCGGTCAGATGCCGTCGCACGACCTGCTCCTCGCCTTTCAGGATGATCTCCGGCTGGAGGCCGACTGGAAGGTCAACGGCACCCATTACCAGCGCACGGCGGAGCACTGGCTGCAGAACATGGACCGGCACCGCGCCGAGATCCTCCCGTTGTTCCGCCAGACCTACGGCCCGGGCCAGGAAATCCGCTGGTGGGCCTACTGGCGGGTCTTCTACCTCGCGTGCGCGGAGCTCTGGGGCTACCGCCACGGCGAGGAGTGGATCGTGAGCCACTACCGGTTCCGCAAGCCCTGAGGCCGCATCCGCCCGGCGAAAGGTTCGCCTTCCGCCCCGGGTCCCGCCGGGATGCCTCGATGTCCCTCGTGTTGCGCTCCGCCACTCCGGCCGATGTGCCGGTCATCCTCGGCTTCATCCGCGACCTCGCGACCTATGAGCGCCTGCTCGACCAGGTCGAGGCGACGGAGGACCGCCTGCGCGTCACCCTCTTTCCCCCGGCGGGCACGCCGGCCGCCGAATGCGTGCTCGCACTCTGGCAGGGCGAGCCCGCGGGCTTCGCCCTGTTCTTCCCGACCTACTCCACCTTCCTCGCCCGTCCCGGCCTCCACCTCGAGGACCTCTTCGTCACGCCCGCGCTCCGCGGCCGCGGCATCGGCGGCGCCCTCCTCCGCCACGTGGCGCGCCTCGCCCGCGCGCGCGGCTGCGGGCGCCTCGAGTGGAACGTGCTCGACTGGAACCAGCCCGCGATCGCGTTCTACGAGCGACTCGGCGCGCAGCGGCTCCCGGAGTGGCAGCTGTGCCGGCTCACCGGTGCCGCGCTCGCTCGCTTCGCCTGAGCAAAACCGCTCGCGCAAGGAGTTGGAAGCAAGGCGTTATTGCAGCCGTTTGACGCACCCGCGCGGGGCGTAGTCGCCACCGATTTTTTGTTTTGCCGAGGGCCGCGCGGACCGGAATCTCGGGGGCATGACGACGCAACCCCCGACCGCCGAACTCGCCGACCTCGCCGAGGGCCTCGGTTACGAGAACGTGCGGACGCTGGTCCGAACCTTTCTCCGTGACTTTCCGCAATCCCTCCTGGAGCTGGGCCACGGCGACCGCCGCACCCAACACCGGCAGGCGCACAGCCTGAAGAGCAACACCCGCCTGATCGGGATGCACGAGCTCTCCGCCCGCCTGGCGCTGCTCGAGGAACGTCTCTCCGAGGAACAGGGGGGCGACCTGACCCCGCAGGAATTCGCGGCCCTCAAGGCGGAATTCGCGGCCGTCGCCGCCGTCCTCGAGGAATTCGCGCGCGCGTGACGGTCGGACGGCCTCAGCCGTCGACCATCCCGGCCTGAATGCACCAGCGGGTGAGGCTGGCCACCTCGCGCACCCCGATCTTCTCCATGATGTTCGCGCGGTGCTTTTCCACCGTGCGCACGGAGAGTCCGAGCTGCGCCGCGATCTCCTTGGACAGTTGCCCGCTGGCGACCAGCTTCGCGATCTCCTTCTCGCGCTCGGTGAGCGGATTCTCGAGGGGCGGCCGGCCGATCAGCATCCCGTTGCCCGTCGTCTTCCCGCGCACCTTGCTCGCGAAGAACATCCCGCCGTCGCGCACGGTTTCGACCGCGCTGAGCACAAATTCGATCGGCTCGGTCTTGTCGACGTAGCCGCTCACCCCCAGGACCATCAGCTCGGCCGGCAGCCGCTCGCTGGGGTGCGCGGTGATCACAAGGATCTTGGTGTCCGGCAGCGCCTTGCGCACCTCGCGCGCGACCTCGATCC
This sequence comes from Opitutaceae bacterium, assembly GCA_049428505.1. Classification (GTDB taxonomy): domain Bacteria; phylum Verrucomicrobiota; class Verrucomicrobiia; order Opitutales; family Opitutaceae; genus ER46. The sequence goes on from JBMTAG010000009.1 coordinate 3,355, forward strand.
CGTTGATGTCGGGCAACACGAGGTCGACCACGAGCAGATCCGGCTTCTCCCGCAGGCAGAACTCCAGCCCGGGACGCCCCAACCCGTACTCCCCGATCACCTGGAGATCCTTCACCTTGCCGAGCGTCAGGAGGATGAGCTGACGAAACATGGTCTCATCTTCGATCAGAACGGCGCGGAGTTTTCGCATGGAGAGGTGGGGATGGGAAGAGGGGATAAGCGTTTCTACGTAGAAGGCAATCGCACATTTATTGCGGCCCGGAAAGCAGGCGTCGCAGCACGCGAAAATCCTCCGGCAGGAAAACGGCACGCGTCGCGTCGAACTCCGCCGGATCCGACCGCCACGCGGCCCGCAGCCACGCCGCGTGCTCCTCCGCGCCGAAGGCGAGCCAATGCGGGCAATCGACGCAGTGCGTGCCACTGATCCGCCGCCGCGCCGGCGCCGCCAATTGCCGCCGGCACGTGCCGTCGGCGGCGGCCTCCCGGTACGATTCCCGGCAAACGTCGAGCCGGGGATAGGTGACCGCCTTGACGAGTTGCGTCACCGCCTCCGCGAGGCCGGCGTCCGCCCCGGGTCCAGCGACCTGTGCCGCCGTCGCGGCGAGGTCTCCCGCCGGCACCGCAGCGCGGGCGAGCGCCCCGAGGCGCCCCGCGATCGCGCGCACGACAGCCGGATCCGCAGGCGGATGGCCCTGTTGCCGCTGGAAACGCTCCAGCACCCCCCCCACGACGCTTTCGAATTCCTCCCCGGAGAACCGCACGCCCGCGAGACCGGACCCGCCCCGCCCGCCTGTCAAGGCCAGGGCCGGCCGCATCCGGCGGAGCCTGAGGAACGAACCAGCTTTGTGCTCTATCGCCTCCAGCGCCGCCAATTCATTCCCGGTTCCCCGGCCGCCATTTGGGACTTCTTCGCCACCCCGCGCAATCTCGACCGGCTCACGTCGCCGGAACTGCGCTTCCGCATTGTCGGTGACGTCGCGCCGCGGATGTACGCCGGCCAGTTGATCGAGTACCGCGTGGGCATCGTGCCGGGCATCGAAACCCGCTGGCTCACCGAGATCACCCACGTGCGCGAGGGCGAATACTTTGTCGATGAGCAACGCTCCGGGCCGTACCGCCTGTGGCACCATCAGCACCGGTTCACCCCGGTCGTGGGCGGCGTCGAGATGACGGACCTGGTCACCTACGACCCCGGCTGGGGCTGGCTGGGCGGGCTGGGGCACGCGGTGTGGATCGGCGGAAAGCTGCGCACGATCTTCGCCCTCCGGGCGCAGAAGGTGCGGGAGGCCTTCCCGGGCGCGGGAGAGGCGGAGATCCTCTGATCCCGGCCGGACGCCGCGGTTTTTTTGCTGCGCCCCCGCGCGGCTTCGGCCACCGAAACGGGATGGCGTTCAAGCACTGGCCCCTCGTCCGCGACCTGCGCTTCGTCCAGAAATGCGGCCGCTACCTGCGGGGGGCGCGCCGCCGCCGGCCCGACCTCGACTGGGACGAGTTCCGCCGCGTCGCCCGGCACTTCACCCGGGACGATATGGGCAGCTTCCCGGAACGCGGTTACCTGTACCAGTTGGCGGCCGACGCCCCGCCGGACGCTCAGGTCGTCGAGGTCGGCTCCTGGATGGGCGCGTCGACCTGTTTCCTCGCGGCGGGCCTGCGCGGGCCGGGCGCGCGGATCCTCGCGGTGGACAACTTCCAGGGCCTCTCCACCTGCGGGGAGGACGCCGCCTGGTACCAGCGCCACTTCCGTCGCCTCGGCGCGGACAGCACGCTCGCGATCTTCCGTGCCAACGCCGCCGCCCTGGGTTTCACCGCGCGGATGGAGCCGGTGGTGAGCGACTCGCTCGCTGCGGCCCGGAACCTCGCGGCGCGCCGCGGCGCGATCGACCTCATCTTCATCGACGGGGATCATTCGCACGCCGCCTGCGCGGCGGACATCGCGGCGTGGACGCCGTTCGTGAAGCCGGGGGGCGTGATCGCGTTCCACGACTTCGGCAGCCGGGCGGATGGGGTGACGCGCGCGATCTTCGAGGCGACGCGCGACGGCCGTTTCCGGGAGATCGTCGGCGTGGCGGGCACCATCATCGCGTTCCGCGTGTAACGGCCGCTTGCGCCGCCGGGCGGGCCGGCTTGCGTGCGCGATGCCCAAGATGCGCCGCAAATCCGACCTGCCGACGAAGGACTGCGCCGTCTGCGGCCGGCCGTTCGTGTGGCGGCGCAAGTGGGCGAAGGTGTGGGAAGAGGTGCGCTACTGCTCCGACGCCTGCCGCGCCCGGCGGGCCACCGCGCCGCGCGCACCCGCCGCCTAGGTCCCCTGCCCCCGCCCGCGGCTCAGTCGAGGTGCGGCCGGTACTCGGGCACGAGGCGCTTGAGCTCGCCCTTCAGCTGGTTCGAGTCGAGCTGGAACAACCGCCCCTCCAAGGCCCGCACTTCGTCCAGGGCCACCGCCGCGCGGCTGGTGAACCGCATGATCCGCGGGTGGGGCGTGGGCGTGTAGGCCTCCGAATGGTGCTGCAGTTCCTCGAAGAGCTTCTCGCCCGGCTTGAGCCCCGAGAACACGATCTCGATGTCCTCCCCCACCCGGAAACCGCTCAGCTCGATCATCTGCCGCGCGAGGTCCACGATCTTCACCGGCTGGCCCATATCGAGGACGAAGATCTCACCCCCGCGGCCGAGGACGAACGATTGCAGCACGAGCCCGACCGCCTCGGGGATCGTCATGAAGTAACGGGTGACCTCGGGATGCGTGACCGTCACCGGGCCGCCGTTGGCGATCTGACGCTTGAAGATGGGGATAACGCTCCCTGAAGAACCGAGGACGTTGCCGAAACGGACCGCCATGAACTTGGTCGGGCCTTGGTGCTCGCGCGGCCGGCGGTCGAAGGGCGCCCGGCTCGGCGAGCTCGCGGTCGCCGCAGCGGGAGCAGACGGCGGGTCCGCGAGGACAGGCTCCACCTTGGCCGCGAGCGCCATCAGCTGGAGCTCCGCGAGCCGCTTGGTCGCGCCCATCACGTTGGTCGGATTGATCGCCTTGTCGGTGGAGATCAGGACGAAGCCCTCGACCCCGTATTCGGCGGCCACCTCGGCGAGCCGACGCGTGCCCACCGCGTTGTTGCGGATCGCCTCGGCCGGCTGGCGCTCCATCAGGTACACGTGCTTGTGGGCCGCCGCGTGGAAGATCACCTGAGGCCGGTAGCGCGTGAAGATGTAGTGCATCCGGTCCCGGTCGAGGACATCGGCGACGAGCGGCACGATCACCCCGCCGAGGCCCACCTCGTTCAACTCCTGCTCAATGAGGAAGAGCGCCGCCTCGGACTGTTCCACCAGGAGCAGCCGGGCGGGATTGACCGCCGCGATCTGCCGGCAGAGCTCGGCCCCGATGCTGCCCCCCGCGCCGGTCACCATCACCACCCGCTTGGTGAGTGACAGGCGGATGCCCGCGGAATCCAACTCGACCGCCTGGCGTCCCAACAGGTCCTGCACCTCCACGGGACGAATGCGGCTGGTGAGCACGCGGCCGGACGCCAGTTCCTCGATCGAGGGCAACGTTTCGACCTTCAGCCCCTGCTGCGCGAAGAGCTTCACCACTTCCTGCACGCGCCGGGCGGGTGCGGAGGGCATCGCGATGATCGCCTTCGCGAGGGTTGCCGCGCCGTTGATGCGCCCGATGTCCTCGGGCCGGCCGACCACCGGCACGCCGTGCACCAGCTTGCCGTGCTTGGTGCGATCGTCGTCGAAGAACATCACCGGCTCGAAGCCGCGGTGCGGCGCGCCGATGAATTCCTTGGCGAGGGAGGCCCCGGCGTCCCCGGCCCCGACGATCGCGATCCGCTGGATCTGCGGCTGGAGGCCGCGGGCGGCGCGGGCGGACCGGCTCGTGCGTTCGCGGAAAAGCCGCGCCGCGAGCCGGCCGGCGCAGAGCGCGCCGAAGCAGAGCAGGAAATCGATCAACAGCACGCCGCGGGGAAGCGCCAGCGGCTTGTACACCAGCAGGCGCGGCAGCAGGAGCACCAGGCTCGCCCCGCCCATCGCCCACGCCAGCCGGAACAGATCCGGCAGGCTGAAATACGTCATCAGCGTGCCGAACTGCCGGGCCAGGTAGAGGGCGAACAGCTTCACCAGCAAAATCACCCCGATCAGCCGCAGGCGCTCCCGCTCCAGTTCGTCGGCGACCTGGAAGTCGAAGCGGATCTCGTACGCGAGATAGAAGCTGGCCGCGATGATCCCGGCGTAGATCAGCACCAGCAGGGCGGTGCGCTGCCACTGGCTCACCTCGCGCAGCGCCGACGGGTCGGCCTTCACCGCCGCAGGGGCCGGAAGCGGGGGCGGACTCATCGCGCGCACGGGGAAACCACCCCGCGATCGCAAGCCCGTTGCGCAAGACTGCCACTGAAATGCATCACTCCCATTTGCGTAGGGGGAACCGCGGCTGTGGCAAGCCTCGGATGGCCAGAAACTAGCGACGCCGCCGGGCCGGCCGCCATTCGGCGGTGATCACTGAGGAGAAGCCGCCCCGGGCCTTCCAGTCGGCAACGATCGTCAGGGAACGCGGCCGCAGCCGGGCGCCCAGGTCGTCGCAGATCCGGTTCGTCGCGGCCTCGAAGAAAATGCCCTCGTTGCGGTAAGCGTGAAAGTAGAGCTTGAGGGACTTCAGTTCGACGCAGGTCCGGTCCGGCACGTAGCGGACCGTGATCGCGGCAAAGTCCGGATGGCCCGTCATCGGGCACACCGAGGTGAACTCGTGGTGGGTGTGCTCGATCAGGTAATCGCGCCCCGGCGCGGGATTGGGGAAGGTTTCGAGGATCTTCGGGTCGGCCATGCTGCCCCTGACGCAACAGAGGGGGCGCCGGGAGGCAAAGACGAAGTGAGCTCAGGGGCGGCGCCGCTTTTCCCTTCGACAACCGGCGGACGGGCGGCTGAGCGTTCCCGGACCCCGATGCGTGCCCTCCCGATCCTGCTCCTCGCGCTGCTTGCCGCCGGCCTCGCCGGGGCGGGCGCCGGGTGCCGGGGACGCGAGTCGAGCCGCGTGATCAAGCTGGCGCACGGCCTCGACGTCACCCACAGCGTCCACCGGGGGATGGTCCGCCTGGGCGACCTGCTGGCGGCGAAGTCCGGCGGGCGCCTCCGGGTGGAGGTCTACGCGAACGGGCAACTCGGCAGCGAGCGCGAGTGCCTCGAACTCGTGCAGCTCGGGGGCCTCGGGATGACCAAGGTGTCGTCCAGCGTGCTCGAAGGCTTTGCGCCGGAGTTCAAGGTCTTCGGCCTCCCCTACCTGTTCCGCGACGCCGCCCACCGTCAGGCGGTGTTCAACGGCCCGCTCGGCCGGGAGATCCTCGCGGCGCCCGAGCGGAAGTTCCTGCGCGGCGTGTGTTACTACGACGCGGGCAGCCGCAGCTTTTACACCAAGCAGCCGATCCGGACGCCGGCCGACCTGCGCGGCCTGAAGATCCGGGTCCAGGAGAGCCCGATGGCCTTCGCGCTCATCCGGGCCTTCGGCGCCTCGGCGACGCCGATCGCGTTCGGCGAGTTGTATACCGCGCTGCAGCAGGGCGTCGTGGATGGGGCGGAGAACAATCCCCCGTCGTTCCACCTCGCCCGCCACTACGAGGTCTGCCGCTTCTACACGCTCAACGAACACACCTCCGTGCCGGATGTGCTGGTGGTCGGGACCGACCTCTGGAACCGGCTGACGCCGGAGGAGCGCCGCTGGCTGCAGGAAGCCGCGGAGGAATCCGCCGTCTACCAGCGGAGCCTGTGGGCGGAGTCGGAGGCGGCCTCGCTGGCCGCGGTGCGGGCCGCCGGGGTCGAGGTGATCCAGCCGGACCGGGCGGCGTTCTACGCCGCGGCGGCGGCGCTGCGGGAATCGGTGCGCGACGATCCCGTGATCGGCCCCCTCGCGCGGCGGATCGGGGAGGTGCGGCCGTGAAGGCGGTCCGCGGCGCCCTCGACCGCGTGCTGGGCACGCTCCTCGCCGGGCTGATGGCGGCCATGGTCCTCAACGTGCTCTGGCAGGTCGGCACGCGCTTCATCCTGCGCACGCCGTCGAGCTTCACCGAGGAGGTCGCGCGCTACCTGATGATCTGGCTCGGGATGCTCGGCGCCGCCTACGCCACCGGCCGCAAGGCGCACCTCGCGCTCGACCTGCTCACCGGCCGGCTCCAGGGCGGCGCGCGGCGGGCCTCGGAGGGCTTCGTCCACTCGGTGGTGCTGGCCTTCGCCGCGCTGGTGATGGTCGGCGGCGGCGGGCGCCTCGTCTGGGTGCAGCTCACGCTCGGGCAGAAGTCGGCGGCCCTGCAGCTCAACGTCGGCCTCGTCTACCTCGCGGTGCCCCTGGCCGGCGCCGCGATCGTCCTCTACAGCCTCGCGTCGCTCCTCGAACTCCGCCGCGGAGCGGATGCGCCCGCGGGCCCCACCTCCTCCGGCCTCAACTGAGATGCCCGCCGCGCTCGTCCTCGCCCTCGTCTTCGCCGTCCTGCTGTTCGCGGGCGTGCCGGTCTCGTTCGCCATCGGCTCGGCGGCGGTGGCCGCGCTGGCGCTGGCGCTCGACCCGGCGCCGGCGGCAACCGTGGTGGCGCAGCGCCTGGCCACCGGGCTCGACAGCTTCGCGCTGCTGGCGATCCCGTTCTTCATCCTTTCGGGCCAGCTGATGAACCGCGGCGGCATCGCCCGGCGGCTCGTGGACCTGGCGAAGCTCGTCGTCGGCCGCCTGCCGGGCGGCCTCGCCTACGTGAACATCCTCGGCAGCACCCTGTTCGGCGCGATCTCCGGCTCCGCCGTCGCCGCCGCGGCGGCGATCGGGGGCACGATGACCCCGCTGATGCGCCGCGAGGGCTACGACCGGGACTTCGCGGCGGCGGTGAACATCTCCGCGGCGCCCATCGGCCTGCTGATCCCCCCGAGCAACATCATGGTGGTGTACTCCCTCGCGAGCGGCGGGGTCTCGATCGCCGCCCTGTTCCTCGCCGGGTACGTGCCGGGGATCCTCCTCGGGCTCGCGCTGATGGGCACGGTGGCGCTCCTGGCCCGGGGCCGGAACTACCCGGCCGGCGAGAAGGTCGCGGCCCGCGAGGCCGGCGGAATCCTGTTCCGCGCCCTCCCCAGCCTGCTGCTGATCGTGCTGGTGATGGGCGGCATCATCCTCGGCTGGTTCACCCCCACCGAGGCCAGCGCCATCGCGGTCGCCTACACCTTCGTCCTCTCCGTGCTCATCTACCGCGAGGTCCCGTGGCGCGAACTGCCCGCCATCCTGACCGACTCCGCCCTCACCACGGCCGTGGTGCTGCTGCTGATCGGCACCTCGATGGGCATGTCGTGGGTGATGTCCCTCGCCAACATCCCTCAGGCGGTCACCGCCGGCCTGCTCGCGATCACCGAGGACAAGGTCCTGCTGCTGCTGATCCTCAACCTGCTCCTGCTGGTCGTCGGGACCTTCATGGACATGACCCCGGCGGTGCTGATCTTCACCCCGATCCTGCTGCCGGTGGTGCAGAAGCTCGGGATGTCGCCCCTGCACTTCGGGCTGATGCTGATCTTCAACCTCTGCATCGGCCTGTGCACGCCGCCCGTGGGCAACTGCCTCTTCGTCGGCTGCGGCGTCGCCCAGACCACCATCGCCCGCATCTGGCGCCCGCTCCTTCCCTTCTTCGCGGCGATGCTCGCCGTACTCCTGCTCGTGACCTTCTGGCCCGCGCTGTCGCTCGCCCTGCCGCGCGCCCTCGGCTTCTGACCGGCGGGCGCCCGCGGACGGGCCGCGACCACCCGCCGCCGGCTCAGCCCTGGACCTCGCCCATCCGCTCCGCCTCGAGCTCGTAGAGGCCGGTCATGTAACCGTTCTCGAACATCGCGCCCACCTTCAGCTGGCCGTAGAACGAGACCGGAACGTCCATCAGCGGGGCCACGCCCTGCTTCATCTTCACGATCACCCACTCGTTCATGTTGGGGACCGTGCCGAAGCAGCACGCGAGCGTGTTGCGCATCAGGAGAAATTCCACGACCAGGCCCTTTTCCATCTTCACCGGCACCATGTAGCCGGTGACGACCGCCTTCTTCCCGTGCCAGGACTTGACGATGGGCGGGATCTGCTCCTCGCCGGTGGGCGGCTTGACGTTCGGGTCCGCGGCCGGGTCGAACGCCGGCGGGGTAAAGACGTAGGACGAGAGCTGGTCGAACCCCAGCTTCAGGTAGCCGTTGTCCGCGGGCGGCTGGGCGGTGACCGGCGGGGCAGGATACGGGGCGGGCAGGTTCGGATTCGCAAAGGCGTCCGGACCGGCGGGCTCCGCCGCCAGCGCGACGGCGGTCAGCGCCAGGGCGGCGAGCAGGGGACGGAAGAGGCGCGACGGGGCATTCATCGGAATTGGGCGGAAGATGCGGACCAAGGCGGGATTCGTCAAAGGGCTTTCCCTCAGGAGACCGGGGCGATCGTCTCCGCCACCGGGGTGCGGTAGGCCTTCACCGCGGGCACGATGCCGCCGAGGGCGCAGAGGGCGGTCATCGCGACGGGACAAAGGACGAGCACGGCGTGGAAGGCCCACGGGGTGAGGACCACGCCGGTCTGGGCGCGGATGAGGCTCGCCACGCCCGCATAGAGCACGAAGTGGGCGGCGAGGCCGGCGAGGGCGCCGAGCGCGCCGATCACGGTGGCTTCCGCCAGCACCGCCCCGAAGACCGTCCGGCGCCGCGCCCCGAGGGCCCGCAGGATCGCGAGGTCCCGCTGCCGCGCGCTCATCGAGTTGTAGATGCTCGCCAGCACCGAACCGGCCGCCACCAGCGCCACGAGGTATGCCACCAGCTCCAGCACGCGGTCGAACCACGAGATCTTGCCGAACAGCTCCGCCATGATCGCGCCGACCGGGAACGCGAAGGTGAGCCGGTTGCCCTGCTTGTTGTAGAGCATGTCCAGCATGAACCCCGCGGTCGGGGTCCGCAGCTGGAGCAACACCGCGCTGACGTCGGTCGCCGCCTTCGGGTCGTGGCCGGCCATCGTCTGGATGCCCCGCAGCGGCAGCCAGATCACGCGGTCCGCCGGCGTGTTGGTGGGCGCGAGGATGCCGGTGACGGTGAATTCCTCCGCGTGCTCGGCCTTCGGGTCAAAATTGAGGCCGTGGAAGGGGCGGAAGACCGCGCCCACCCGCAGCCCCAGTTGCTGCGCCGCGAAGCTCCCCGCGACCGCCTCCCGCTGGTCCGCCGCGAACAGCCGGCCGCCGGACTCGATCTCGTACTTGCGTCCCGGCGCGTACTCCACGCCCGAGAACAGTTCCGGCACGGTGCCCACCAGCCGAAACCCGCGCAGGTTGTCGCCCACCGCGATCGGGATCGCCGCCTTCACCAGGGGATGCCGCCGGATCGCCTCGGCGTCGGCCGCCGCCACGTTCCCCGGGGAGGCCTCGAGGTGAAAGATGGCGTTCAGCACCAGCTGCAACTTGGATCCCCGGGCGCCAAGGACGGCATCGAACCCCGCCGAGGTCTGGGTGAACGCCGCCTGCGACTCCACCTTCACCCGCCAGACGGTCATCAGCAGCCCCGCCGCGAGGGCGATGCCGCCCGCGGTGATCAGCGTCGAGAGCGCGTGCTGGCGCAGCGACCGGTAGACGATGAGGGGCAACGTCATCGCCGGGCCTCCCGCACCACCTGGTTGAGCTCCGCGAAATCCCGGCGCAGCTGGAACTGACCGAGGACCCCCTCGTCGTGGCTGACCAGCAGCAGCGCCGCACCCTGCTCCCGGCAGACCTCGCGGATCAGCGCGAGGGCCTCGCCGGCGTGCCGGGCGTCCAGGTTTCCGGTGGGTTCGTCAGCGAGGACCAGCCGGGGACGGTTGGCGAGCGCGCGCGCCACCGCGACCCGCTGCTGCTGCCCGGTGGACAGTTGCCGCGGAAAATGCCCGAGCCGGTGACCCAATCCCACCCGTTCCAGCACGGACCGCGCGTGCGCGCGGTCGGCCCCGCGGGGACCGAAGGACATCCCGAGCAGGACGTTTTCCAGCACGGTGAAGCCCTGGAGCAAATTGAAGGTCTGGAAGATGTACCCGAGCTTCTCGGCCCGCAGGCGGTCGCGCGCCGGCTCACCCAGCGCGGTCATCGCGACGCCGTCGAGGCGCACCTCGCCCGCGTCCGCCGCCAGAATGCCGGCGATCAGGTGCAGGAAGGTGGTCTTGCCCGAACCGCTCTCGCCCCGGAGTGCCAGCTGTTCCCCCGCCGCCAAGTCAAACTCCGCCACGGTCACGACCGGGACCCGCGCCCCATCGGGACTGGGAAACGATTTGCTGAGCTGCCGCACCGCAAGCATCGGGCCGACTGAAGACACCGGCGCCCGGACCGCAAGCGAATCGAAACCCGCCGCCCGCATTCCAGTCGTGCCTTTGCCCGCGTGCGCGGCTGGAGTCCCGCCTCTGCCGATGTGCCACCTTTGCGGCCTGCCCCAGCACGACGCCTTCCCGCTGTCCAACGCGGCGCGGGCGGAGCGCGCCGCCCTCCGGCGCCGGGCGCAACGCGTCCGGCCGGCGACCCCGGATCCGGTCACAGGCCCAGCCAGCGCCGCACGTTCGCGGAAGTCACCGCGCCAAGCTCCTCGAGGCTGACCCCGAAGACCTCGGCCGCCGCGTACGCCGCGGTGTGGCGCAGGAAGGCGGGCTCGTTGGGCTGGCCGCGCAGGGGGACCGGGGTCAGGTAGGGCGCGTCGGTCTCCAGCATCAGCCGGGCGAGGCCCTGCGCCCGGGCCGCGGCCCGCACCTCGGCCGCACTCTTGTAGGTGAGGATACCCGTGAACGACCCGCGCCCGCCGCGCCGCGTGAGTTCCGCCATCTCCGCGGCACCCTCGGTGAAGCAATGGAAGACCACCCGGGACCAATCCACCCCGCTGGCGTCGACCTGCGCGACGCACTCGCGGAAGGCACCCCGCGAATGGACGACGACCGGGCAACCCAGCCGGCGGGCGATGCCCAGCTGCGCGGCGAACGCGGCCTCCTGGAGGGCGAACACGCGGGCCGCCGCGTCCGCCTCGGGCGGCAGGTGGAAGCGATCGAGCCCGCACTCGCCCAGCGCCACCGGGACCGGGCCGCGGCGCCAGCGTTCCTCCAGCCGCCCCACCTGGTCCGCCCAGCGCTCGTCGACGGAACAGGGGTGCAGGCCCGCGGTGTGGCGGACAAAGCCGTCCGGCGAAGCCCCCTCCAGCCCGGCGTACAGATCCCAGTCGTCCACCGACGTCCCGACGGTCACGAGCAATTCAACCCCCGCGGCCCGGGCGCGCGCCAGGACCGGCGCCAGGTCCCCGCGGCGCGCGAACGATTCGAGGTGCGTATGGGAATCGATCAGCACGCGGCGCCCTCGAGATAAAGGGCCCCGTAGCGTCCGCGGAGATAGGCGACGAGGTGCCGCGGGGAGAGTTCCTCGCCGGTGACGTTCCGCACCAGCTCGAGCGCGGAATGCCGCCGGCCGGCGGCGTGGATGTGCTCGCGGAGCCAGCCGAGCAGCCAGCTGAAGTCGCCCCGCGCGAATTCCTCCTCCAGCCCCGGCCGCAGCGTCCGCACCCGGCTCCAGAGCTGCGCCGCGATCATGTTGCCGAGGCAATAGCTCGGGAAATACCCGAAGAGCCCGGCGCCCCAATGAACGTCCTGCAATACCCCTTCCCCGGGGTGGGCCGGCGCGAGGCCAAGCAGTTCGACTGACAGGGCGCGCCATGCCTCCGGCAGGTCCGCCACCGCGAGGTCACCGCCGAACAGCCGGCGCTCCAGCTCGAACCGGAGGACGATGTGGAGGTTGTAAGTCACCTCGTCCGCCTCCACCCGGATCAGGGTCGGCGCGACCGGGGCGACCACGAGCGCGAGATCGGCGGCGGACAGTCCCGCCGTCTGCGCCGGGAACAGTTCGCGCCACCGGGGCCCGAAGTGCCGCCAGAAGCCGGGGCCGCGCGCCACCTGGTTCTCCCAGAGGCGGCTTTGCGACTCGTGCACGGCCATCCCCGCGTTCAGGCCGAGGGCGGTGCCCAGGTGCGCGGCGGGCAGGCCCTGCTCATACATCCCATGCCCCGCCTCGTGCACCGAGCCGAGCAGCGCGGACAACGGCTGATCCTCGCGGTACCGCGTCGTGAGGCGCACGTCGTCGCCGGTGCCGGAGCAGAAGGGGTGGAGCGACACGTCGAGCCGGCCCCGGCGGTAATCGAAGCCCAGGCGGGTCGTCACCTCGCGCAGGAAGCGGCCCTGCGCCTCCACCGGGAATCCGCGCAGGCCGGCCGCCAGTTCCCGCGCCCGCGCGGCGCGCGGCGAGGCGACGATTGCGCGCATCAGCGGGACGAGGTCGCGGCGGAGTTCCGCAAAGAGCCGCTCGACCACCGCGGCGTTCAGCCCGGGGTCGTACTTGTCGAGCAGCACGTCGTACGGCGGCGCCGACGGTTGGAGGAAGGCGGCCTCGCGGCGCGCGAAGTCGATGTTGCGGGCGAGCACCGGCGCGAAGGCCGCGAAGTCGCGCGCCTCCCGCGCCGCCGCCCACGCGTGGAAGGCGCGGCTCTCCTGCTCCGCCTTCGCGCGCACGAAATCCGTCGGCAGGCGCGTGGCCTGGTCGTGGTCGCGCCGCGCCTGGCGGACGATCGCCGCTCCATCCGCGTCGAGGCCCGCGCCCGGGGCCTCCAGCCGCGCCAGGAGCTGGCCCACGCGCGGATCGGCGGCCGCGGCGTGGATCACTTCGGCCATCACGGCCTGCTGGGCCGCCCGCTGCTCGGCCGCGCCCGGCGGCAGGTTGACCTGCTCATCCCAGCCGAGGAGGCCGCCGACCGTGCCCAGGGTGTGGGCGCGCTGGACAAGACGGGTGAGTTCGGCGAGGGCCTCGGCGGTGCTCATCCCGACAGCCAAGCACCGGGCCCGAGCGGAGGCCAGCGCGCAGTCGCCCGGGCTACTTGTGGCGGAAGAGGCGGCTCTGCACGACCGCGTGGAGCAGCGCACGCACCCCGTGGCCGCCGGGGCGGGTGCGGGCCAGCATCGCCTCCACCTCGGCGCGGTCGCTGAAGCGCACGGGCGCGCCGGTGGCATAGGTGACGAACTGGCCGGCCAGGTTGCGCGCCAACTGGTCCTCGTCGCGGAGGAGCACGCGCTTGAATTCCCGGACGTCCGCGAAGCGGCTTCCGTCCATCCATTCCCCGGTGGCGTCGACGGGCAGGGCCAGGTGAAAGGCGAACTTCTGGCCGCCGCGGCCGAGGCCCGGCTGCGGCGCGGTCCCCGGCGTACCCAAGGCACGGTAGCGATCCCGTGCACCGCCCAGCACGTCGAACGCCTCCAGCGCGAACCCCGCGGGATCGATCCGCGCGTGACAGCCGGCGCAGCTCGCCTGCGCGCGGTGCTGCTCCAGTTGCTGCCGCAGGGTGGCCGCGCCGCGGATGTCCGGCTCGACCGCGGGCACGCCCGGCGGAGGGGGCGGCGGCGGGCGGCCCAGCAGGCGCTCCATCACCCAGGCCCCGCGCAGGACCGGGGACGTGGTCGTGCCGTTGGCCGTGACCTTGAGCACGGCCGCCTGCGTGAGGAAGCCCCCGCGCATGCTCCCCGGCGGCAGCGCCACCCGCCGCAGGGCCACGCCCGGGACGGCGGGCAGGCCGTAGTGCTCCGCGAGCTTCTCGTTGAGCACCGCGAAATCCGCGTCGACCACGTGGCGCACCGGCAGGTCGCGGTCGAGCAACTCCTGAAAATAACCGCGCGACTCCGCGAGCGCCGACTCCACCAGCAGGTCGTCGAGGTAGTAATCCGGATACAGCAGCTCGTCCGGCGAGGTCGCGCCGACCTTGCGCAGGTCGAGCCAGTAATCGAGGAACGCGTCCCGGAACCGCTGGGCGCGGGGGTCGGCGAGGAGGCGTTCGGTCTCGGACCGGAGGACGGCGTCTTCCCGCAGGCGGCCCGACTCCCCGAGGGCGCGCAGGGCGGGGTCCGGCACGGAATTCCAGAGGAACAGCGCCAACCGGCTGGCCAGCGCCGGGCCCTCGAGTTCACCCGGACTCTCGGCGAGGCCCAGGAACTCCGGGGAGCAGAGCACCGCGGTGTAGGCGGCGACGAGAGCGTCGGTGAAGCTGCCCCCGCCGCCCAAGGCTTGGTCGAACACCGGCAGGAAGCGCTCGACCTCGCCGGACGGCACCGCCCGCCGGTAGGCGCGGGCGAGGAACCCGGCCAGCAGGCGACGCGCGTCCTCCTGGGGCGCCGCGGAGATGACCTCAACCCGGGCACCGGGACGCGCGGGCGCGCGCAGCGGGAGATCGCCGAAGAGCAGCCGGTGCCCGGCGGAAGGCCAAGTGTCATGCAACGGACCCTCCACCTCCAGCCAGCGGAATACCACGCCCGGCTGCCCATCCCGCTCCGCGAGCGGGTTCTGCCAGCGCCCCGCACCCGGCCGGGAACGGAAGAAACGGGCGGCGTCCGGGCGGATCGTCTCCCCGGCCAGCAGCCAGGTCTCGAGCTCACGGGTCTCCGGGGTGGGTTCGAGGTCAAAGGCCCCCAGGCGCCGGAGCTGCCGCGGCGGCGTCTCGGCGTAGACCGTGACGGGCTCGGAGCGGCGGCCGGGTTGGACATCATCAAAGTCCGGAATGAACCAGCGGTCGGGCCGGTTCGGCACCGGCTTGGCGGGGCCGACCCAGACCGAGAACCCCTGGAAGCGGAGCCGGTAGCGCCCGCTCGCCGGCGCCTTGAACTGGATGAACTTGGGCTCGAGGGGCTCGTAGGTGCTGGCGACCAGGCCGACGCCCTCAAGGTCGCGGGCCGCCGGGTCGGCCGGTCCGACGGTGACCGGGGCGCGCCCGGCCCGCACCTCGGGCTGGGCGGCGAGGCCGAGCACCGGGAAGGTGGCGCGTTCCGGCGCGGTGTTGAACACGGAGAACTTCATCGGTCCGGTGAAGCTGCGCTGGTCGCGCGCGTAGTGGCGCGTCACGCCGGCGGCCGGCGGCTCCACCGAGGGGGCGATCACCTCGCGCAGCGCATACTCGGCCGCGGCGAGATACCGCGCCAGCTGGACGTGAGAGACATCGAGCGCCTCGCCGCTCTTGTTGAACCGGTGGGCTTCGCCGTCCTCCGGCAGCCACTCCTTGACCTGCAGCCACGGGGCGCCGAGGAGGTCACGCACGGCGTGCTCGTACTCGTGGCGGTTGAGGCGGCGACGCGTGGAGCGGCCTTCTCCGCCCCGCTTCTCCCGGTCCGCGGCGACAAGCCGGCCGGCGAGACCCTCGAGGAAGGCGGCCTGTTCCGCGGCGGGGGGCCGGGCCTGGTCGCGCGGCGGCATCTCGCCCGCGGCCACCCGGTCGTGGACCCGCACCCAGAGGTCGAAGGCGGCGGGCCGGGCAGGGTCGACGGCCAGAGCGGTGAGATCGAGGTCGCCCTTGCGCTCCACGTCATCGTGGCAGCGGGCACAGTGCGCCTCGACGAAACCGCCGAGGTCGGCGGGGCCGGACGCGGCCGACAGGGCGCCCGGCAGCGTCAGGGCGAGTGACAGCAGGGGTCGGACGGGGAGGCGGGGGCGGCTCATGGGCTCCGGGACGTGCGCACAGGATGGCCGCGGTGCGTCGCGCGGGTCAACCCGCGGCCGGCGCGACCTCGGGGCCCTGGGTGGCAACCAGCCCGCTGCGGCCGTCGACCGGGGCGGCGAGCTGGTCGTGGACCGGAATCCGCTCCGGCGCCGAGAGGAGAGCCCGCGCGGTTTCGTCCAGGCGGACGAACTCCACCCCGCGCGCGCGGCAGCCGTCAAGGAAGGCGCGGAACAGGTCCGGCCGCCCCATCCCCTCGATCTCCGCGTGCAGCGTGAAGACGTTCAGGCGGTCGGGACGCAGCTGCGCGCAACAATGGCCGGGGATCGCGGCGTCGGGAAACTCGGGCCGGCCCATCAGTTCATCGAAGGTCGGCAGGGTGGTCGGGAGCTCGAGGGTACGGAAGACCCGCCCACCCACCCGCGGGAAGTGAGGTCCGGTGCCGCGGGAATCACTCGCGTAGAGCAGCCCCGCGGCGTCGTACGTCGCGCGGCTATGGCCGTTGCTCTGCCAACCCGCCGCCCCGGCCGCACGCGCCTCGGTTCCGAAAATCCGCCGGAATTCGGCGCGCGCCGCCCCGAATTCGGCGTCCACCTCGGCCGCCGACATCCGCGCAAGGTGGTCCTGCCAGCGGTAATGGTTGTGACAGTGGATCCCGACCTCGAAGCCCGCGTCGCGGACCGCCCGCATCACGCCGGCCTGGCGGCGACCGATGTG
The DNA here is from genome assembly GCA_049428505.1 of Opitutaceae bacterium. GTDB lineage: Bacteria > Verrucomicrobiota > Verrucomicrobiia > Opitutales > Opitutaceae > ER46. The sequence goes on from JBMTAG010000009.1 coordinate 19,546, forward strand.
CGGCGCGGGCAGCAGCGTCCCGTTGAGCAGCGTGCGCCAGCCGTAGATGCCGACCACGCTGGAGCGGGAGACCTTGGCGAGGAAACCGGGGCGGAAGACCCGCGTGATGGCGCGCCCCGTCTGGTCCGGACCGAGCGAGAACAGGAAACAGGCCGGGATCCCGGCCGCCCGCAGCTCCCGGGCCAGCCGGGGCACGCCCTCGCGCGTGCCGCGGTCGGTGTCGACGTCTACCTTCAGGGCGAGGCGCACGGCGGGCGGGCTCTCATTCGAGCCGGTAGTCCTGGTGCGCGAGATGGTAGTCCAGCGTCCGCCGGATCGCGGTGGGCAGGTCGACGCGCGGGTTCCACCCCAGCTGGCGCCGGGCCGCGGTGATCGCCGGCACCCGCTTCTGGATGTCCTGGTAGTACGGGCCGAAATAATCCTTGGACCGCACGACCACGGTCCGCGCGGTCTCCGCCCGCGCGCGGATGGCCGGATACTCCCGGCACGCCGCGATGATCAGCCGCGCGAGGCGTGCGACGCTGACCTCGTTGCGCGGGTTGCCGAGGTTGAAGATCCGCCGCGACGCCTTGCCACCCCGGTTCTCGATGATGCGCAGCAGGGCGTCGACGCCGTCGTCGATGTACGTGAAGGACCGCGTCTGCCGCCCGCCGTCCACCAGCTGCAGCGGCTTCCCGAACAGCACGTTGGAGATGAACTGGGTGAAGAGCCGCGAACTCCCCTCCTTCGGCTCCAGCACGTCGTCGAGCTTCGGCCCGATCCAGTTGAACGGTCGGAACAGCGTGTAGTCCACGCCGTCGCGCACCCCGTAGGCGTAGATCACCCGGTCGAGCAGCTGCTTCGAGCAGGCGTAGATCCAGCGCTGGCGTTCGATCGGACCGTAGACGAGGGGGCTCGAGGACTCGTCCAGCTCCCGGTCCGGCGACATCCCGTAGACCTCGGAGGTGGACGGGAAGATGATCCGGCGCCGGTACTTCACGCACTGGCGCACGACCGCGAGGTTGGCCTCAAAATCCAGCTCGAAGACCCGCAGGGGATCCTTCACGTACTGGACCGGGTTGGCGATCGCCACCAGCGGGATGACGGCGTCGCACTTCTTGACGTGGTACTCGATCCACTCGCGATTGATGGTGATGTCGCCCTCGACGAACCGGAAGCGGGGGTGGCCGAGGCTGTCCTCGAGCTTATGGGAACCGATATCCATGCCGTACACCTCCCAGTCCTTGCGCTCAAGGATGGCGCGGGTGAGGGAGCTGCCGATGAAGCCGTTGGCGCCGAGGAGGAGGACCTTGAGGGGCATAGGGGCGGCGGGGGGACGGGGAAGAGGAGCGCGGGGACGGCGCCCGCGCAATTCAGAGTTGGGCGCCGTCGGCGAGGGTTGGCGCCGGGGCGCCGCGCCACTCGGTGCGGGTGAGGCGCAGGGCGCCGTCGCCCGTGGCGACGAGCAACGGCTCGAGGGCGAGCACGGTGCCGGGGGCGGCGCTCGCCGCGCCCGAGGGCCGTACCTCGGGTTCAGCCCACCACACCATCAGCCGGGCGGGCCCGACGTCCGTGAAGGCGCCCGGGTAGGGATCGGTGACGGCGCGGATCAGGTTGAAGATCACGGCGGAAGGTTGACGCCAGTCAATGCGGCCGTCCTCGGGGCGGCGGCCGCCGAAGGTGGTGGCGAGGGCCTCGTCCTGCGGCATCTCGGGGGCCGTCCCCGCGAGCAGCGCGTCGATCTGCCGGGCGAGGATCCGGCGGGCGCAGGGCAGCACCTGGCGGAAGGCCTGTTCCGCCGTATCGCGCGGACCGAGGTCCACGCCCTCCTGATCGACGATGGCGCCGGCATCGGCGCGGTTGATCATCCGGTGGAGCGTCATGCCGATCCGGGACTCGCCGTGGAGGACAGCCCAGTTGATGGGGGCGCGGCCGCGATAACGGGGCAACAGGGAGCCGTGCAGGTTCCAAGCCCCGAGGCGCGCGAGACCGAGGATGCGCGTGCCAATCATCTGGCGGTAGTAGACCGATAGGATCAGGTCGGGCTGGAGGTCCGCGAGGCGGGAGCGCCATTCCGGGGTGTTGACGTTCGCCGGGGCGTGCACGGGTACGCCGTGTTCCCGGGCGGCGAGGGCCGGGGTGCGGAACCAGATCTTCTCCCCGGGCTGGTCCTCGTGCGTGACCAGCGCGACCACGTCGTCCCCCCGCTCCAGCAGCAGCGAGAGGCAGTCGTGCCCGACCTCGCTGTAGCCGAAGAAGAGGATGCGGGGCGCCATCAGCCGGCGGAAGCGCTCACTTCCCCGGAAGCTTCACTTCCGCCGCGGGAGCGACGCCGGCCGGGGCCGGGGCGGGGGTCGCCGGCAACGAGGCCCGGAGCATCATCGCCTGCTGCGTCCACGGGCTGGACACGTCGATCTGCATCAGCTGGTCGACGAGCCGCTGGGCCTCCTCGGCGTTCTTGGCCTCGACGGCGAGGCTCGCAAGGTGGTACGCGGCCTCGGCGCGCACGGCCTTGAGCTGGGTCGAGTCGTCGGCCAGCGCCTTGAGCGCCAGGGACGCCTCCGCGGCCTGTCCCGCGGCCAACTGCGCCACGGCGCGGCCCATCCGGGCCCGGGCACCGAGGGGATCGCCCTTCAGCGTCGCGGCCGCCTGCTGGTAGAGGGCGACGGCATCCGTGGCCTTGCCGGCCTGGTACGCCTCGTCCGCCAGGCGCAGCTGCGCGACCCCGGCGAGGGGGTGGCCCGCATGGGCGGCGGCGAAAGCCTTCAGCTTCTCGGAGGAATCCGCGGCCGCATACACCTGCACGACCCCGGTCTCTTGTTCCCGCTGCAGGTGGTCCCAGCCACCCTTGGCGAGGATCGCGAGGGCAACACCGACACAGAGCCCGGTGATCACGTTGCGATTGCCGGTCCAGAACGTGCGGACCCGGTCCTCGAAGGTGATCGCGGGCGACGTGGCCGCGGCAACCAGGTTGCGATCGTCGCCGGCGGGCGGGTTCGGGACGGGGGAAGCGGGCGTGGTCATAGGGACGAGGGAACAGTCTGAACGGGCAAGCAAGGCAAAGGCCGGAGGCGGTGTAAATGCCGGAAACAGGCGGGCTAATCGAAGACCACCGTCTTGTTGCCGTAGGCGAGAACGCGGCCCTCAAGGTGCCAGCGCACGGCTTGGGCCAGCACCAGCCGTTCGAGGTCGCGCCCGCGGCGGACGAGGTCATCCACGCCGTGCCGGTGCGTCACCCGGGCGACGTCCTGGTGGATGATGGGACCCTCGTCGAGGTCGCGGGTGGCGTAGTGGGCGGTGGCGCCGATCAGCTTCACCCCGCGCGTGTGGGCCTGATGGTACGGGCGGCCGCCCGCGAAGGCGGGCAGGAACGAGTGGTGGATGTTGATCACCGGCGTCGCGCAGCGGCCGAGGAAATCGGCCGACAGCACCTGCATGTAACGGGCGAGCACGACGAGGTCGGCACCGGCCGCGCGCAACAGCTCGAGTTGGCGGGCCTCGGCGGCGGCCTTGCCCTCGGGCGTCACGGGCACGTGGTGGAAGGGCAGGCCGTACCCGGCGGCGGCGGCGGCGAGGTCCGGGTGGTTGCTGACGATGGCCACGAGGTCACCGGGGAGGTCCCCGGCCCGCCCGCGGAGGACCAGGTCGTGAAAGCAGTGGTCGGCCTTCGACACGAAGAGGACGACGCGCTGGCGCCGGGCGGTGGAAACGAGGCGGGCCTGCATCCCGAGCGTGGCGGCAAACGCGGTGAACTCAGCGGCGGCGTCGCTGCCGGCGCCCGCGGCGGGCACCCATTCCACCCGCTGGAAGAACACTCCCGCCTCCTGATCACGGTGCTGGTCCGCGTGGAGGATGTTGCCCCCGCGGGCGAAGATCCACCCGGCGACCCGGGCCACCAAACCGGGCTGGTCGGGCCCATGGAGCAGGGCGATGAGGGTCGCGGGCGCCATCCGGGGCCTCAGACCGGGACGACGTTCCCGCGGTAGCGCTGGATCGGGCGGACCCCGACGTGCTTCTCGCGGAGGGCACGGATGCCCTGCACGGCGGCGGCAGCCCCGGTCAACGTGGTCATGATGCACACGTTGCGGGCGAGCGCGGCCGCCCGGATCGAGTTCTCGTCGCGGCGCGGGATCATCCCGGCGGGCGTGTTGATGACGAGCTGGATCTCGCCGTTCTTGATCAGGTCGATCGCGGTGGGCCGCCCCTCCTGGATCTTCGCGATCTTGCGGACCGCGACGCCGGCTTCGGTCAGCGCCTTCGCGGTGCCGCCGGTGGAATGGATCGTGAAACCGAGCGCGGCCAGCTCGCGGGCGAGCCCGATGGCGCGGGGCTTGTCGGCGTCCTTCACCGAGAGGAAGACATTGCCGGAGGTCGGCAGCCCGGGTTTGGCGGCGGCCTGGGCCTTGGCGAACGCGACCCCGAGGTCCTCGTCGAGGCCCATCACCTCGCCGGTGGAGCGCATCTCCGGGCCGAGGGCGATGGTGGCGCCGGGAAAGCGGACGAAGGGGAAGACCGCCTCCTTCACGCACCAGTGGCGCGGGGTGAGCTCGCGGGTGAAGCCGAGGTCGCGCAGTTTGGCGCCCGCCATCACCTTCGCCGCCAGCTTGGCGAGCGGCACCCCGATGGCCTTCGCCACGAAGGGCACGGTGCGGGAGGCGCGCGGGTTGACCTCCAGCACGTAGAGCTGGTCCTCCTTGATCGCGAACTGGACGTTCATCAGGCCCACGACGCGGAGGGCCCGGGCCAGGGCGTGGGTCGCGGACCGCACGGTCTCAAGCATTGGGGCGCCCAGGGTGTGCGGCGGCATCACCATCGCCGCGTCGCCGGAGTGCACGCCCGCATACTCGATGTGCTCGAGCATCCCGCCGATCACCGACGTCTCGCCGTCGCTGATGCAGTCCACGTCGAGCTCGATCGCGTCCTCGAGGAACTTGTCGATCAGCACGGGCTTGCCGGGCATCACGTCGAAGACCTGCCGCACGACGCCCTTGAGCTCCTCCTCGCTGAAGAGGATGAACATGCCGCGGCCACCGAGCACGAAGGAGGGACGCAGCAACACCGGGTAACCGATCTCCGCGGCGCCGGCGACGGCCTCGGCCTCCGTGAGCGCGATGCGATTGGCGGGCTGGCGCAGATCAAGCTCCCGCAGGATCGCGGCGAAGAGCTTCCGATCCTCCGCCGCCTCGATGCTCTCGGGCGAGGTCCCGATGATGTTCACGCCGGCGGCCTTAAGCGCGGAGGCGAGGTTGAGGGGCGTCTGGCCCCCGAACTGCACGATCGCCCCGGAACAGCCCTCCTGGTGGTAGATCTCGAGCACGTCCTCGAGCGTCAGCGGCTCGAAATACAGCCGGTCGCTCGTGTCGTAGTCGGTGGAGACGGTCTCCGGGTTGGAGTTCACCATCACGCTCTCGCAGCCGATCTCCCGGAGCGCGAAGCTGGCGTGGACGCAGCAGTAGTCGAACTCGATCCCCTGGCCGATGCGGTTGGGGCCGCCGCCAAGGATCATGATCTTGCGCTTGCCGGTCGGCGGCAGGACCTCGTTCTCGTCCCCGTAGCTCGAATAATAGTACGGCGTGAAGGCCTCGAATTCCGCGGCGCAGGTGTCCACCAGCCGGTAGGTGGTGGTCACCCCCAGCTCGCGGCGGCGGCGCAGGACGGACTCGCGGTCGGTGCGGAGCAGGTGGGCGAGCTGGACGTCGGAGAAGCCGGCCGACTTGGCGCGGCGCAGCGCCCCGGCGTCGAGGGTCCCGAGGGAGGAGGCGGCGAGCTCGTTTTCCAGTTCCCAGATCTCGCGGAGCTGGTGGAGGAACCAGGGATCGATCCGGGTCAGTTCGAAGATGCGCTCGACCGTGTAACCGGCGCGGAAGGCGTGGCGGAGGAAGAAGATCCGCTCCGCGTTGGGCGTGCCGAGACGGGCATTGAGGGTGGTCTCGTCGACCGGCTCGTCGCCGCCGTAACGTCCGCCGCCGCCGAAGCCCCGGGCGCCGATCTCCAGCGAACGCAGGCACTTCTGCATCGACTCCTTGAAGGTGCGGCCGATCGCCATCGCCTCGCCCACCGACTTCATCGCGGAGGTCAGCGTGGGGTCGGCCAGCGGGAACTTCTCGAAGGTGAAGCGGGGGATCTTGGTGACAACGTAGTCGATGGTCGGCTCAAAGCTGGCCGGGGTGAGGCGCGTGATGTCGTTGCGCAGCTCGTCGAGGCTGTAGCCCACCGCCAGCTTGGCGGCGATCTTGGCGATGGGGAAGCCGGTCGCCTTGGAGGCGAGCGCGGAGCTGCGGCTCACCCGCGGGTTCATCTCGATCACCACCATCCGGCCCGAGACGGGGTCGACGGAAAACTGAATGTTGGAGCCGCCGGTCTCGACGCCGATCTCGCGGATCACGGCGAAGGAGGCATCCCGCATCACCTGGTACTCCTTGTCCGTCAGGGTCATCGCCGGCGCGACCGTGATGGAGTCGCCCGTGTGCACGCCCATCGGATCGAAGTTCTCGATCGAGCAGATGACGACGCACTGATCCTTGTGGTCGCGCATCACCTCCATCTCGTACTCCTTCCAGCCGAGCAGGCACTCCTCCACCAGCACCTCGTGCACCGGGGAAAGGTCGAGGCCGTTGGCGACGATGCGCTCGAACTCCTCGCGGTTGTACGCGATCCCGCCGCCGGAGCCGCCGAGGGTGAAGGACGGCCGGATGATCAGCGGGAACATCGCCAGCGCCTCCGCGGCCGCGCGCGCCTCCTCCATCGACTTCACCGTGCGCGAGCGGGCGACGTCGAGGCCGATGCGCAGCATCGCCTGCTTGAACAGCTCGCGGTCCTCGCCCTTGGCGATCGCCTCCGGCTTCGCCCCGATCATCTCCACGCCGTGCCGCGCGAGGACGCCGGCCTTGTGGAGCTCCATCGACAGATTGAGGGCGGTCTGTCCTCCCAGCGTGGGCAGCAGCGCGTCCGGCTTCTCCGCGATGATGATGCGCTCCACGAACTCCACCGTCAGCGGCTCGATGTAGGTGACGTCCGCGAACTCCGGGTCCGTCATGATGGTCGCCGGGTTGGAATTCACCAGAATCACCCGGTACCCCTCCTCGCGCAGCGCCTTGCACGCCTGCGTCCCCGAATAATCAAACTCGCAGGCCTGACCGATGACGATGGGGCCGGCCCCGATGATGAGGATGGATTTCAGGTCTGGGCGCTTGGGCATGGACGTAGATTTGGGCGAGAGTTGGCGCCGCCCCCCATCGCGGCAAGCGGGAAAGCGGACCAAGCCGCCGTTCAAAAATACCGCCGCAGCAGGCGCCGCAGCACCGGCCGGACCCGTCGCGCCAGCTGGGGGTTGGCGTACCCCATCCACGCGACCGGGGAAGTCGTGTCCAAGGGGCAGCGCAGGGGTCCGCCCGCCGGCGCCTCGACGACGCAGCCCGCCTCGCGGGCAATCAGGGCGGTGCAGATGTCGTAGGGGTGGCAGGCCAAGGCGGTCGGGGGCAGACCGAGCCGGGCGTGCGCGAGCGGCCGGAGATCCCCCAGGAGCCGATCGTGGCCGGCCAGCAACTCGTAGAGCTGGCCCCCAGTCGAGAGGTACTGGTCGTCGAACACCAGCTGGCCGCCCGCGCGGCCGTGCAGGCCAAGCTCTCGCCAGAGGTCTTCCTCGAAGGTCGCCAGGAGGCCCTTGCCCTCCGGAAAGAACCGCGCCAGCGCCGCGAACCCGTGGGCGAAATCCCGCGCCCGCGACGGCCGTGGCCGCCACCGCCGGCGGGAACCATCCGCCAAGGCGATCCGCTCCGCCCGCACACCCCGGCCCGCCACCGCGCTCAACTGGTCCACCTGGGCCTGCTTGGACGTGGGCAGCTCCGTCATCGCCGCCACGACAATATCGCCGAGATGGGTGCGCGCCCCCCGCTGCGGAGCCAACGCCGCGAGGGACCACGCCGGCCGTTTGTCGTACATCAGGCAACGCGTGCCGTCGATCGGGTCCAGCATGCACCGCAGCACGGTTTGTCGGGCGGGCGTGCCGGCGGGAAACGTGGTCGCCCCCTCCACCAACCCTTCCATCACGATCTCGACAGGCCAGTCGCGAGGCCAATGCCGGTCAAACCACTGGCGGATCGCGGCCTCCCCGATTCGGTCAACCCTGTAGATCGTATCCGCGGCGGTCACCCCCGCGACCCGCGCGAAATCTCGGCCTCCGCGGGTGCGGACCGCCACGAGGGTGGCCAGGACCTGGTCCTGCAAGGCGCAGAGCAGCCGACGGGCGGTTTCCAGCATGGCCAACGTCATCGGCGGCAGGTCCCTCCCGGCCGAAGGGGCGAGGGCAAGGCGGCGGGGGGCATCGCCCGAGGAGAGCAGAGGTCGGACGCCACGGTCGATGCGAAAGGTCACTGCGGCCCACCCCCGGCAGTCGCTGGGCAAAAACACCCAGTCGCCCGTCCACGGCTGGACACGCGCCCGGATTGCATTAACAGATCGTAACCCCCTGCCCTCCGGCGTCGTCGCCGGGGACAACGTTCTGACCGCCCGTTCCCAATGAGACCGTTTCTCCGCCTCTCCCCGGCCCTGCTTCCCGTGCTGGCCCTCGCGCTCGCCGCCCTGCCCGCACCCGCCGCACAGTACGATCAGCGCCTCGCCAACCTCTCGACGCGCGCCCAGGTCGGGACGGGCTCGAACGTGATGATCACCGGCTTCGTCGTCCAGCAGGGCGCCCCGAAGCAGATCCTCATCCGCGCCGTCGGTGCGCGCCTCGCCACCTCCCCCTTCAACCTGACCGGGGTCCTCGCGGACCCCTTGTTGCGGGTTTACAACGCCGACGGGGTGCTGGTGCTGACGAATGACAATTGGAGCGCGGCCGACCAGGGGGTGATGGCGGCGGTCGGGGCGTTCCCGCTGGCCGCCGGCAGTCGCGACGCGGCGCTGGTCGCAACGCTCTCCCCCGGCTCCTACACCGCGCAGGTCAGCGGCGTGGGCAACACCTCCGGCGTCGCCATCCTCGAGGTCTATGACGTCAGCGGCTCGGCCCGGCTCCTCAACCTTTCGACCCGGGCGTTGGTCGGCAACGCCGCCCAGACGTTCTTCTCCGGCCTCTCCGTGGCCCCTGGCGGTGGAGCCCGCCGCGTGCTGATCCGGGCCGCCGGTCCCGCCTTGGGTGCGCTGGGCGTCGCCGGCACCCTGGCCGATCCGGCCATTGCAGTGCTCGACGCCACCGGCCGGCAGATCCCGGGAGGAGCCAACGACAACTGGGAAACCGGCGGCGCCGCCGCCCTCCGCGCCGCCTTCAGCGCCGCCGGAGCATTCCCCTTCGCGGCTGGCAGCCGAGACTCCGCGCTGCTCCTCGACCTCGCCCCCGGCAACTACACCATCCAGGCCAACGGCGTGGGCAACGCCACCGGCACCGCGCTGGTGGAGGTCTACGATCTCTCTCCGGAAACCCTCTCCACCGTGAGCGTGCGCGCCTCCGTCGCCGCCACGGACGCCGTGGCCGGCAGTCCGGCCGTGTTCACCTTCTCGCGCGTCGGGCCCGTCAGCCAAGCGATCACCGTCGAGTACCGCCTCACCGGCTCCGCCGCTTCGGGGGTCGACTTTGATCCGCTTCCCGGCCGCGTGACGATCCCGGCCGGCGCCACCAGCGCGACCGTCACCCTCCAGCCGCGCCCCAATCCGGCGAACACCCTGTCGCGAACCGTGGAGCTTTCGCTGGAGGCACGAAACGGTTACGGCCTCGGCGTGGACGCCACCGCCGGGGTGACGCTCTTCGCGAACTCGGGCACCCTCTACGTCTCCACCCTCCGGACCGTGCCGGGCATCAGCGCCTCGACGGCGTACGGCTCGGCCACGGTGCAGCTGGCCCCGGACGAGAAATCGGCGTTCGTGAACGTCTCCTTCTCCAATCTGAGCTCCCCGCAGGTCGTCGCCCACCTGGCCATCAACGGGGACTATGTGATGAACCTGCCGAACGGACAGGTGAACAACGCCGTCTGGACCTTCGCCCCCGTGGGCCGCTACTCCACCGCCGACCTGATCGCGGCCTTGAAGGCGGGCCGGGTCACCGTGGCCATCGACACCGCGCTCAACCCGGCCGGCGAACTCGCCGGCGGCTTCGTGCGCAGCAGCGGGTCCGCGGTCTTCAACCCGCCGGCGCCCGCCCCCGCGGTCGACCTTACCGCCGTCTCCGACGCCGACGCCGCGCGTTTCCTGTTGCAGGCCACCTTCGGTCCGACCGAGCAGGCCATCACCGAGGTGCGGCAGAAGGGGTACTTCCGGTGGATCATGGACCAAATCGTGGCCGTGCCCGCCTCCTCGCATGCGCAGGAGACGATGGACGACTTCAACCGCAACCAGACGGTCGGCGGCACCGGCACCCGCAATCCGGTGACCCTCGCCTACCAGCGGCCGGGCGGCGCCCACCGCCAGGCGGCCTGGTGGCAGCACGCCGTCAACGGCCCGGATCAGCTGCGGCAACGCGTGGCCTTCGCCCTCAGCCAGATCCTGGTCATTTCCGACCGCAACGGCACGATTGCCGCGTGGCAGGAGGGCGCCGCCAATTACTACGATCTCCTGGTCAACCACGCCTTCGGCAACTTCCGCGACCTGCTGGAACAGGTGAGCCTGAGCCCGATGATGGGCATCTACCTCAGCTCGCTGCGCAGCGCGAAGGCCACCTTCAACGCGGCCGGGCTGCCCACCTCGCTCCCGGACGAGAATTATGCGCGGGAAATCATGCAGCTGTTCACCATCGGCCTGCACGAGCTCAACCCTGACGGCACGCTGCGCCTCGATCCGTCCGGGCAGCCGATTCCGACCTACACGCAGGAGACGATCGTCCAGACGGCGAAGGTCTTCACCGGGTTCGGCTACGCCAACGCGACGCGGGATGCGACCGCCAACGCCACGCTCTTCCGCGGCAGCCCGGCCAATTACCTCGACCCGATGATGCTCTGGCCGGCTTTTCACGATGACACCGCCAAGGTGATCATCGGTGGCCGCACCCTCCCCGCGGGTCAGGGCGGGGCCAAGGATCTCGCCGACACCCTGGACGCGCTGGTCCAGCATCCGAACACCGGGCCCTTCATCAGCCGCCAGCTGATCCAGCGCCTGGTCACGAGCAACCCCAGCCCCGGCTACGTCTACCGCGTCGCGCAGGCCTTCGCCAACAACGGCGCGGGCGTCCGCGGCGACCTTGGGGCGGTGGTCCGGGCGATTCTGCTCGATTACGAGGCCCGCTCGCCTGACGTCGCGGCCACCGCGACCTTCGGCAAGCTCAAGGAGCCGCTCCTCGTGACGACCGGCCTGCTCCGCGCCTTCGGGGGCGGGTCGAATTCCGGCCGCTTCCCGATCTTCAATCCCGAGGGCTCCCTCGGTCAGGCGGCCCTCCGGGCCGACACGGTGTTCAACTTCTTCGAGCCGAACTTCGTGCTCCCGGGCGCGATCGCCGAAGCCGGCCTCTACGCCCCGGAATACCAGATCCTCACCGACACGACGGCGCTCACGCAGCCGAACTTTTACTACAACTACATTTACACCAACCGCTCCACCACCGACCGGACGCAGCAGACGGTGGGCCTGAACCTCGCCCCCCTGTACCCGCTGGCGCGGACGCCTGCGCAACTGGTCGACCGGCTGAACCTCATGGTGACCGGCGGGATGATGCCCGCCGCCGCGCGGGAACGCGTGGCGGCCGCCGTCAACGGCCTGCCCGCTGGCACCGCCACCGCCAACGACCTCGAGCGGGTGCGCTCGGCCCTCTACCTCGTCCTCACCTCCCCCCACGGCGCCGTCCAGAAGTAATCTCGCGATGAATCCCAAGAATCCCGCCTTCGACCCGGTCCGACGTCAGTTCCTCGGTCAGTGCTGCGCCGCGGTGACCGCGACCGGCATGCTGTCCACCCTGGCCCAGTTGCGGATGATGGGCGCCGTCGCGAGTCCCGGCAACGGACCGCAGCCGCCCGAGCGGGCGGGGGCCCTGCCCTCGGACTTCAAGGCCCTGGTGTGCCTGTTCCTCGCCGGCGGCAACGATGCCAACAACATGATCGTGCCGTTCGATCCCGCGGGCTACGCCGCCTACTCGTCCGCGGCCGGCCGCGGCGCGATCGCCCTGCCTCGCTCCCAGCTGCTCGAGATCAAGCCCTCCACCAACGACGGCCGCGGCTGGGGTCTCCACGCCTCGCTCAATGCCGACCTCGCCGGCACGAACACCACCGGCCTGAAGTCGCTCTTCGACCAGGGCAAGATGGCCCTCCTCGGCAACGTCGGCACGCTTGTCGTCCCCACCACCAAGGCGCAGTACGCCGCGCGCTCGGTCCCGCTGCCCCCGCAGCTCTTCTCGCACAACGACCAGCAGGTGGAGTGGCAGAGCAGTATCGCGGACAAGCCGTTCTCCACGGGCTGGGGCGGCCGCGTCGCCGACCTCACGCACGCCCTCAACGGCAACACGAGCATCTCGATGTCGATCAGCCTGAACGGGCAGAATTCGTTCCAGGTGGGCAAGCGCGTCGTCCAGTTCGCGGTCAATCCCGGCGGGGCCGTCTCCCTTTCCGCCGCCAACGGGACCAGCGTCCCCGCCAACCTCCGCCGGGCCGCCCAGAACGACCTGCTCGCGCGCCAGAACGCGAACCTCTTCGAGGCCGCCTTCTCCGGGGTCACCCAGAACGCGATCGCCGACAGCGCCCTGATCAGCGGCGTGCTCTCCGGCAACACCCCCTTCACCACCGCCTTCCCCGGCACCGGTCTTGGACAGCAACTGCGCACGATCGCCCGGCTCATCGCCTCCGCCCCGCAGCTCGGCCTCAAGCGGCAGATCTACTTTGCCCGCATCGGCGGCTTCGACCTCCACGACGCCCAGCTCGGGGCCCACGCCAACCTCTTCGCCGACATCAGTCGCAGCGTCGCCGCCTTCTACCGCGCCACCGTCGAGCTCGGTTGCGCCGATCAGGTCACGCTCTTCACCGCCTCCGACTTCGGCCGCACCTACAACACGAACGGCGACGGCTCCGACCACGGCTGGGGCTCGAACCACTTCGTGGTCGGCGGCGCGGTCAAGGGCGGCGACCTCTACGGTCGGATGGCCGACCTCACGATCCGCGGCCCGGACGACGCCGGCACCCGCGGGATGTGGATCCCGACGACCAGCGTCGACGAATACTCCGCCACGCTCGCGTCCTGGTTCGGGGTCAGCGCCACCGACCTGCCCATCGTCTTCCCGAATCTCGGGCGGTTCGCCAAACCCAACCTCGGCTTCGTCTGAATCCGGCCGCCCGCGTGCGCTTCCGCTCCCCGCTCACCGCCGTCCTGCTCGTACTGCTCACGGCGGGACTGTGGTTCTGGACCCGTCCGCCGCCGCCGCCCGCCAACGCCCCTGGCCCGGGGGCGGGCCCCCAGGCACCCGCGGTCGCCGGCACGGCCCCGGCCGCCTCCCCGTCGGCCCCGGGGGGCAGGCTGCCTGCCGCCCCCGCCGCGGAACGCGCCCTCCCCGGTCCGACGGGCCCCGCGGCCGACGCGGGCGGGCCCTACGATCCCGCCGCCTTTCCCATCGCCGCCCGCCTCAACGCGCCCGGTGCCACGGTCGCCGCCGACCTCAACGTGCTGCAGGAACTCCTCGACACCTGGCGCACCAATTTCCCCCGGGAAGGCAACCCGGTGGGCGAGAACGCGGACATCACCGCCGCCCTCCTCGGCACCAACCGTCTGGAGCTCGCCCTCGTCCCCCGCCGCCACCCCGCCCTCAACGCGAACGGGGAACTCCAAGACCGCTGGGGTACCCCCTACCGTTTCCACCAGCTCAGCGGCGAACGGATGGAGATCACCAGCGCCGGACCCGACCGCCGCTTTGGCACGGACGACGACACGACGCTGACCCCGCCGTGAGGCGCACCTAGCGCGCCGCCTCCGCGGGCGGCCGAAGCGTGGTCACAAAGGTCGCCGCCGTCGCCGGTTCGCTCAGCTCCAGGTAAAGGCTCTCGCGCCGCCGCGGCGGCACATCGGGCGAACTGCCCTGCCACACGCGGAAGCTCCCCGGCACTGCGATGGCCACCGGCACCCGCACCCCGCCGCCCAGATCCACCTCGAAGCGGACCTCCCCGCTAAAATCCCGGACGGTCACGTCGGTCCAGTAACCGAACTCCTCCGGCCGGCCCGCGGCCCATTCCCCCGCCGTCCGGAAACTCCCCGGCAGGCGCACGCGCCCCTGGAAATGCAGCGCCAACCCCAGCCGGCGCGGCCCCCCCGTGCTCGTGACCTCCGCGGTGTCCACCAGCGCTCCCTCGCGCAGCGCCAGGGCCCGTTTCGCCCGGACCCCGGGTCGGTAGGTGGGCTGCACGGCGGCCACCGCGTCCGGCGCGAAGGACGCAAGCTCGCCGGGGGCGTGACCCTGCTGGCCCTCCCCGTCGACCAGCGGCACATTGTGGTTCAGCCCGCGGGTGTAATAGCCGCGATGCAACGGGGAACCATAGCCGACCGTGCCGGGGTCACGGGACAGCGGACGGTCGCCCCAGTACACGGAATAGTTCAGCGCCTCCGCCTGGCTGTGGGTCCGCGTGAGCTGGCCATAATGGAAGAACACCTGCCACCCGCCGCCGCGGAGCACCGCCATCCGGCTGGACTCCAGGCTGCGGCTGGCCACCGCGGGCAACGGCACGGCGGCGGGTGGCCGCGCGGGCGGATCGAGCAGCGTGTTCCAATCGCGGACGCGCCCCGCCTCCTCCAGCCCCAGCGGCGTGGGGAAGACCCGGTAGACCTCCGCGAACAAATCTGGCGCCGGCGCGCGCCCGATGCGCCCGCTGTCGGCCGGATTGGGCAGCTCCCCGTTCGGGAACCGGAGGACCAGCGGCGCCAACAGCAGGTTGTGGGCGAGGGCGAGTTCGGGCGCGAGCTCCCCGGCGCGGCCCGCGAGGCCCGCGGCCAGCGCGAGCGAATGCACGGCGCGCAGGACGAAGCTGTTGTAGCCCAGCGACTGCTCCTGCCAGAAGTAGTCCCCGGTGACGCCCTCGGCCAGCTGCGCCCGCAGCCCGAAACGCCCGTCGAGCGCCTCCCGCCAGAGGTCGTTGTCCCCGAAGAGCAGCGCCACCTGCGCCACGGCGCAGCGCTGCCAGACCGCGATGTTGTGGATCGCCTGCTGGGTCGAGTTGAGGGCGCGCACCTCCGGGAGGAAAAACTGGCGGAGCCACGCGGCCCGCTGCTCCGGGGGCGCGGCGGGCCCGAGGAGCCGCACGGCCTCGGTGAACTTCACCAGGTTGCTCGCCTCCGTCAGGGTCTGCCAGAAGAGCCGCGCCGGATGCCCCGGCCGCTGCGGCTCCCAGCGCAGGAAATTATCGGCATAGAAATCCAGCTGCCCCCGCACCCAGTCGGCGAGGGACTCGTCGCCGGTCAGACGGTGCAGCCGCGCCGCCCGGACCAGCATCTCGACGTGCTGGCCGCGGAAGGTGACGACCCACCAGGCGTGCAATTTGGGCGTGATTTCGACCTCGGGGTCGGAGGGGCTGGAGAAGAACTGAACCTCCTCGCGCGGGATCCGGTCGTTCCAGATCAGGCGGGACCCGTCCTTGGGGCTCACCCCATCGTGCGACCAACCCGGCAGCCACTCGACCCGATCCTGATGGCGGGCGCGCCAGCGTTCGACCTCGGCGCGCTCGCGGCGGAGCCACTCGGCCCAGCCGGGGTCCTCCTGCACGCGCCGGCGCGCGCCCTCCCAATCCTCGCGGGCGGCGCGCCACGTGTTCCCCTGCCGGTCGGGGAGCTTGAACTCGGGAAACTGCGCGGCGGGCGCCGGCTTGGGGTACGTCTCCGCCGCAGCGGCGGCCGCGGCCATGGCCAGCAGCCCGACCGCCACGAGCCCGCCAAAGGCGGCGAGCCTGTCGAGCCCGGTCAAAGCTTGGGGAAGCGGACCCACTTCGCGCCGGCCCGGCCGCTCTTCACCGCGGTCTCGATGAAGGCCATCCCGGCCAGGCCATCGTCCACCGTGGGAAAATCATATCCGCCCTTCGGGGCCTTGCGGCCCGCGATGGCGTCGGCGATGGCCACGGCGGCCGCCCGGTAGATGTTCGCGAACGCCTCGATGAAGCCCTCGGGGTGGGCGAAGGGCGTGCGCGAGGCCCCGCGCGCGGCCTCGCCGAGGTAGCCGTTGCCGCGGCGGTGGACCTGCTGGGGCGCGTCCGCCTTCTTAAAGATCAGCTCGTTGGGGTTCTCCTGGAACCACTGCAGCGAACCCTTCGTGCCGAAGACGCGGATGTTGAGGTTGTTCTCCTCGCCGCTCGAGATCTGCGAGGCGAAGAGGATCCCCTTCACGCCCTGGCTGAAGCGCACGAGGCAGTTGCCGTCGTCGTCGAGCAGGCGTCCCGGGATGAAAGTGGACAGCTCGGCGCAGATCGCCTCGACCTCCAGCCCGGTGATGTACCGGGCGAGGTTGTGCGCGTGCGTGCCGATGTCGCCCATGCAATTGGAGACGCCGGAGACATTCGGATCCATCCGCCAGTTGGCGATGCGGCTCACCTTGCCGGCCTCGAGCGCGGTGATCGCGTAACCCTGGGGGTACTCGACCACGACCTTGAGCAGCTGGCCGAGGCGGCCGGAGCGGACCCACTCGCGGGCCTCCTTCACCATCGGATAGCCGGTGTAGTTGTGGGTGAGGGCGAAGACGCGCCCCGTGCGGCGGACGACCTCGCGGAGCTTGCGGCCCTCGGCTAGCGAGAAGCACAGGGGCTTGTCGCAGACGACGTGGAACCCGGCCTCGAGGAACGCCTTGGCCACCGGGTAGTGGGTGTTGTTGCGGGTGACGATCGAGACGAAGTCGATGCGCTGGTCGGCCGGCAGGGCGGACTCGCGCGCGACCATCTCCTCGTACGTGCCGTAGACGCGCGTCGGGTCGAGGTGGAGGTCGGCGCCGGAGGCGCGGGACTTGGCGGGATCAGCGGAGAAGCAGCCGGCGACCAGCTCGATCTCACCGTCAAGGCGGGCGGCCATCCGGTGGACGGCGCCGATGAAGGCGCCGCGGCCACCTCCGACCATGCCCATGCGGAGTTTGCGGGGAAGGTTCATCGGAGTGCGGGGAACGGGGGGCTCAGAGGGCGACGGGGCGGCCGGTCTCGGCCGAACGATACGCGCCGTCGATGATGCGCATCAGGGCGAGCGCCTGGTCGGGCGTGTTGAGCGGTTCCTCGGCGCCCTGGAGGACGCGGACGAAGTTCACCGCCGAACGCACCCGGCCCATCGTCTCGTCCGGCGGGACGATGATGGAGCGGTTGACCGGACGGCCGTTCTCGTGGGTGTACAGCTCGCAGGCGTCGATCGCGGTCGCATCGAGGCCGTCGGTGCCGAAGAGCCGGCGGACCATCCCGCCGGCCCGCGTGCCCTGGAAGGTCACGGAAACCTCCTCGCGGTGGTTCATCTCGGCCCAGGAGACCGCGAAGGACAGCGACTGCCCGGAGCGGAAGGTGAGGAAGCCGTGCGCCGCGGCCTCGACGTCGGTCACGCCCTTGGCCACGTCCGGGATGCCCCAGGGGCCCTTGAAGGACTTGTCGGTGATGTGGTCGTGGTAGGTCCGCGCGAGGATGTGGGCGGGCTCGGGATAACCCATGAAGTGGAGCCCGAGGTCGATCATGTGCAGCAGGTCGATGAGGGGACCGCCGCCCGAGAGGGCCTTGGTCGTGAACCAGCCGCCGAAGCCCGGGATGCCCGTGCGGCGGATCCACTTTGCCTGGCAGGAGTTGATCGTGCCGATGACGCCCTGGCGCAGGTACTCGCGGATCGCGTAGCTCTCGGGCCGGGCGCGGTTGTTGAAGTTGAACATCAGCGTCCGGCGGGCCTTGGCGGCGGCCGTCCGCATCTGCGCCATCTGCGGGGCGGTGAGCGCGGGCGGCTTCTCGCAGAACACGTGCTTCCCCGCCTTCAGGGCCTGGAGGGCCAGCGGGGCGTGGAACTTGTTGGGAACGATGATCGAGACGGCATCGAGCTCCGGCAGCGCCCGGAGCATCTCGCCCACGTCGCCGAAGTGGCGCGGGATCCCGTGGCGGGCGGCGGCCTTCTCGGCGGCCCCCGCGTTGACGTCCGCGAGGGCGATGATCTCGGCGCCGGCCTCGCGGAAGCCCTTGGCGTGGTAGGCGGCCATGCCGCCCGCTCCGATGATGGCGATCTTGGGGGTGTTCATGGGCGTCAGCGGTCGAATTGCGCGTCGAACACGATGGTGCTCGAGGGGAAGTCCACCTTCCGCACGAAGGCGGCCGACTCGGCGGCCCCGTGGAAGCGGTCCATCCGGCTGTCCTCCCACTCGACCGACAGCGGCCCGCGGTAGCCGACGTCGTTCAGCGCGACGATGATGTCCTCGAAGCGGATGTCGCCGTGCCCGAGCGAGCGGAAGTCCCAGTGGCGGCGGGCGTCGCCGAAGCTCACGTGGCCGCCGAACACGCCCACGGTGCCGTCCCCGTGGCCCCACCACACGTCCTTCATGTGGCAATGGTAGATGCGGTCGCCGAAGGTGCGGATGAACTTCACGTAGTCGACCCCCTGGTAGCCGAGGTGCGAGGGGTCGTAGTTGAAGCCGAAGCGGCGGTGCCCGCCGACGGCGGCCACGGCCCGCTGGGCACTGGCGATGTCGAAGGCGATCTCGGTCGGGTGCACCTCGAGCGCGAAGTTCACGTTCTGCTTGTCGAACGCCTCGAGGATCGGCCCGAAGCGGCGCGCGAAGTCCGCGTACCCCGCGTCCCAGAACGCCTGCGAGGTCGGCGGGAAGGCGTAGATCGAGTGCCAGATCGAGGAGCCGGTGAAGCCGTTGACCACGGCCGGGAACTCATCCTTGCCCGCCCGCCCCGGCCGCGCGTCGAAGAACGCCCGCGCCGCCTTGGCCGTGAGGGCCAGCTTGCGCGCCGCCCGCTTGCGCACGCCCTCGGGGTCGCCGTCCCCCCAGACGTCGGCCGGCAAGATCGCCTTGTGCCGCTCGTCGATCAGGTCGCACACCGCCTGCCCCACCAGGTGGCTGGAGATCGCGTGGCAGGTGAGCCCGTGGTCCTTCAGCAACGCCCACTTCTCGTGGACGTACTTCTTGCTCGAGGCCGCCGCGTCCGGGTCGAAGTGGTCGCCCCAGCAGGGCAGTTCCACGCCGTCGTAGCCCATCTTCTTGACGAGCGGGGCCAGCTTCTCGAGGGGGAGGTCGGCCCATTGGCCGGTGAACAGGGTGACGGGACGGGGCATAGGTGATTGGGATCGGCCGGAGACAACCCGGCGCCCCCGCGGCCGGCGAGAAAAAATCCGGGTTTGTCGCCACGGAGGGCTCCCGCTCCACTCCGCCGCCGTGCCCCCCCTGACGATCTGGACCAACACCCGCTTCCAACCCGCTGCCGAACAGCTGCTCGCCGAGGGCCTCGGCTCCCACCGATTGGTGCGCTCGGCCACCACCACCGCCGCCGTCCTCGCGGCCGGAAGCCCCGACCCCGCGCTGGCCGGCGCCGACGTCGCCTTCGGCCAGCCCGACGCCGCCCAATGCCTCGCCACTCCCCGCCTCCGCTGGGTCGAGGTCACCACCGCCGGCTACACGCGGTATGATACCCCGGAATTCCTCGAGGGGTTCCGCGCCCGCGGCGCCGCGTTCACCAACGCCTCGGAGGTCTTCGCCGACAGCTGCGCGCAGCACGTGCTCGCGATGATGCTCGCCTTCGGCCGCCGCCTGCTCCCCTCCCACCGCGAGCAGCTCAACGACCGTTCCTGGCACTACGACGAACGCCGCTACGAGTCCCGCCTCCTCACCGGCCAGTCGGTCCTCCTCCTTGGCTACGGCGCGATCGGCCGGCGCCTCGCGGAACTGCTCGCGCCGTTCCGGATGCAGGTCACCGCCGTCCGCCGCCGCGTCCGCAGCGAGGCCGGCGTCCGCGTCGTCCCCGAGGAACGGCTCAGTTCCGCCCTCGGCCAGGCCGACCACGTGGTCAACCTCCTCCCCGACAACGAATCCACCCGCAACTACGTGAACGCCCGGCGCCTCGACTGCTGCAAGCCGGGCGCGCGGTTCTACAACGTCGGCCGCGGCACCACCGTCGACGAGGCCGCCCTGCTCGCGGCGCTGCGCTCCGGCCGCCTCGGCGAGGCCTACCTTGACGTGTTTGCCACCGAGCCGCTGCCGCCGGACCATCCCCTCTGGTCGGAGCCACGCTGCTACGTCACCCCGCACACCGCGGGCGGGCGGCACGACCAGGATGAGGCGCTGGTGCGCCACTTCCTCGGCAACCTCGCCGCGTTCACGGCCGGCGGGCCGATGACGGACCGCGTGGTCTGAGCCCGCGCCCGCCGGTCAGGCGCGCACCACCCGCGTGCCCGCGATGAAATCATGCAGGCAGCGGCGGTCCTCGCGGAAGATCATCAGGTAGTTGGTCGTCACGAAGGCGAACCGCAGGAAGAAACCGACGATCGGCACCAGCTGCAGCATCCCCTGGATCGCCCCGGAGGGCAGCTCGCGCAGCAGCCACGCCCGCAGGAAACCGGGCTTCTCCCCGTCGCCGGCGCGGACGACGCGCACGCCCAGCAGGATCTTGCCCAGGGTCTGCCCCCGGCTCGTGAGCAGAAAGATCTGGATGCCCAGCAGCGCGAGCTGCAGCGCGGTGAATAACGCCAGCGCCGGCATCAGGCGGGTGGTCTCCAGCCCCTCGAGGTTGAACTCGCCCTCGCGGGACGCCGCCACGATGGCCTGCAGCACCTTCATCACGTCCGGCCCCAGGACCACCAGTGCGGGCACCGCGGCCAGCACCTCGAGGAATCCGTCGGCGCAGCGCGCGAGCAGGCGGGACCACGGCGAAGCCAGGGTCTCCGGCTCGGCCTCAAGCACCGCGGACAACGCCTTGTCGCCCTCCGGCACCGGCCGCGCCGGCGCCGCGACCTCCACCCCGCCGAACTCGACAAAATCCCCCAGGCGCCGCCATTCCTCCGCGCCCACGCGCTTGGCGCGGGTATCAGCGTTGGCGCGTCCCCCGTTCAGCCAACCACGGACCTGACTGGTCGTCGCCGGTCCGTACTCCTTGCCGTCGCCGCCGATGATGGTGAACATCCGCTCAGGCAAGCCCTCGCCTCCGGCGGCGTCAACGTCAGGCCGCGCCCGGCAGCTGCACCCGCCGAGCCGCCGGATCCGGGTGGGGGCGGAAGAACAGGGCGGTGTGGCCCACGGCGCCCACGCACACGCAGCGGCCCTCGTCCGCGATCCGCGCCCCCAGCGCCGCCCGCTCCTCGCGGTCGGCACCGACGAAGCGCAGCTTCACCAGCTCGTGGGCGCGCAGCAGCCGCTGCAGTTCCTGGAGGAAGGCGGGGGTGACGCCCGCCTTGCCCACGCGGACGTGGTCGGCGAGGGCCTGGCCCAGGCCGCGCAGGTGGGAACGCTGGGCGCCGGTGAGCGCGAGTTCGTACATGCCGCGACCGTGACGCGTGCCCGGGCCGCTGCCAAGCCCCGCGATTTCGCCTGACGCCCCCGGCCCGACCTGCGCGGAATGCACCCGTGCCGCGCCCCGTCTCCGCTCCCCGCCAGTTCACCCTCCGCTTCGCCCTCGCCCTGACCGCCGCCGCCGTCTTCGGCGAGGTGGTGGCCGCCTGGGCGCTCGAGCGCGCCTACCTCGCCGGCAGCCTCACGGGCTGGTACGGGTGGGCGGGCGACCAACCCGACGTGGATGCGCTCCTGCTCGTGTTCGCCAAGCTGCTCGCCACCGCCCTGGTGGCGGGCTGGGCCTTCGCCCGCGCCGGCGAACGCTGGTCCGCCGCCGGCACGCTCCGGTTCTCCCCCGCCAGGCTCGCCTGGACGCTGTTCCCCTTCCTCGCGGCGATGATGGTCGCCCTCTCGGAAATCGACAACCTCATGCGGGCGGCCCTGCCGGCAGGAACGTTGGAACGCCTCGACTTCGCGCCGGACCTCGGGGAACTCGTCGAAACCGTCTGGCTGGGCCCCCTCCTCGCGGTGGTCATCGCGCCGGTGACCGAGGAACTCGTCTTCCGCGGCCTGATTCTCCGGGGCCTGCTCGGCCGCTGGCGCCCGGTGCCCGCCATCCTGTTCTCCGCGGGGCTGTTCGCGCTCGTGCACTTCAACCCCGCCCAGGCCCCGGTCGCCCTCCTGCTGGGTCTGCTCACCGGCTGGCTCTACGCGCGGACCCGCTCCCTCGGGCTCTGCATGCTGGCCCACGCGCTCAACAACGCGGCCAGCTACCTGACGTGGTTCCCCTTCGAGGTCACGGGCTTCAACGCGGTCACCGAGGCGGAAGGCCCCGTCTTCCACCCCTGGTGGTTCAACGGCCTGGGCCTCGCCCTGCTCGCCCTCGGCATCTGGGGCGTCCGCCGGCTCACGCCCCCGGGGTCCTCCTGGCTCCTGCCCCCGCCCGCCCCGCCCCCGCTGCTGCAGCCGCCGGTCCTCGCCTCCGCCGCACTTGGCGGTTGTCAGCCTCCGGCCGGCCCCAACGATGCGCCGCGGATGGCCTCGGACCTCGCCCAACTCGTCACCACGCTCGCCCGCCGCGCCCGCGCGGCCTCGCTCGTCCTCGCCAACGTCTCGCGTGAGCGCAAGGACGCCGCGCTGCTCCGGCTCGCCGAACTGCTCGAGGCGGCCGGCCCCGAACTGCTCGCCGCCAACGCGCGCGACCTCGAGTCCCCCGAGGCCGCCGCCCTCCCGGCCGCCACCCGCGACCGGCTCACCCTCAACCCGGATCGCCTGCGCCACCTTGCGGAGTCCGTGCGCCAGGTCGCCGCCCTCCCCGACCCGGTCGGAGAGGTGCTCGAGGAGACGACGCGCCCCAACGGCCTGCACCTGCGCAAGGTGCGCGTGCCGATCGGCGTCCTCGCCATCATCTACGAGGCGCGGCCGAACGTGACGATCGATTGCGCCGTGCTGTGCCTCAAGAGCGGCAACGCCGCGATCCTCCGCGGGGGCAAGGAGGCCTTCCACACCAACGTCGCCCTCGCCGAACTGGTGCGCCAGGCGCTGATCGCCACCGGCTTGCCCGCGGACGCCGTCCAACTCGTGCCCACCACCGACCGTGGCGCGCTCACCACGCTGCTCGGGCTCGACACCCTCATCCACTGCGTCATCCCGCGCGGCGGCGAAGGGCTGATCCGGTTCGTCACCGAGCACAGCACGATCCCGGTGATCAAGCACTACACCGGCGTCTGCTGCGTCTACCTCGACCGCGCCGCCGACGCGGCGATGGCCGCGGCGGTCACGACCAACGCCAAGGTCTCGCGGCCCAGCGCCTGCAACGCCGCGGAGCAGCTCCTCGTGCACCGCGAGGCCGCCACCACCCTGCTCCCGACGGTGGGCCGCGCCCTCGCCGACCGCGGGGTCCGCCTGCGGTGCGACCCCGAGGCGGCCGCGGTCCTCGCCGCCGCCGGAATCCCCGCCGAACCGGCCGCGGCGGGCGACTTCACCGCGGAGTTCCTCGACCTCGTGCTGGCCGTGCGCGTCGTCGGTTCCCTCGACGAGGCCATCGCCACCATCAACCGCGACGGTTCCGCGCACAGCGACGCGATCGTCACCACGGACGAGGCGGCCGCCCGGCGCTTCCTCGCGGAAGTCGACAGCGCCACGGTTTACTGGAACGCCAGCACGCGCTTCACCGACGGCTTCGAGTTCGGCTACGGGGCGGAGATCGGGATCAGCACCGACCGCCTCCACGCGCGCGGGCCGATGGGCTTGCGGGAGCTCTGCAGCCACAAGTTCCTGATCGAGGGCACGGGCCAGGTCCGCGGCTGAGGCCCGACGAGTTCGCTCTGGCCTCGCCGGCGGGGATGGTTTCCCTCTGCGCGATGCCCGCCCGCCCCCTGCTCCCCGGCGCCGTCCTCGCCGCGCTCCTGTCGCTCGCCAGCCTGCCGCCCGCGGCCGGCCAGGTGACGCCCCCCGCTACCCTGACCGCCCCGGCCGCCCCGGCGGCGCCCACGCCCACCGCATCGCCCGCGCCGGCCGCCGCCGCGGCGCCCGGGATCGAGGCCTCGGTAGTGAAGGTGTTCGCCACCGCGCGGTACCCGGACCCCTACCGCCCGTGGACCAAGCAGGCTCCGCGCGAGGGCACCGGCACCGGCGTCATCATCGAGGGCCGCCGCATCCTCACCAACGCCCACGTCGTCCTTTACGCGAGCCAGGTGCAGGTCCAGGCCAACCAGTCGGGCGACAAGGTCTCGGCCACCGTCGAGGCCATCGCGCCCGGGATCGATCTGGCCGTGCTCCGGCTGGAGGACGAGACGTTCTTCGCCCAGCGGCCCGCCCTGCCCCGCGCCGCCCGCCTGCCCGGGGTCAAGGACCCGGTGATGGTCTACGGCTTCCCCACCGGCGGCACCAACCTCTCGATCACCAAGGGGATCGTCTCCCGGATCGAGTTCACGCTCTACAACTACCCGGTCTCCGGCCTGCGGATCCAGATCGACGCCGCCATCAACCCGGGCAACAGCGGCGGCCCGGCCGTCGTCGACGACCGGATGATCGGCCTCGCCTTCAGCCGCCTCGGCGGCGGCGACAACATCGGGTACATCATCCCCGCCGAGGAGATCGACCTGTTCCTCGCCGACGTCGCCGACGGCCGCTACGACGGCAAGCCCGCCCTGTTCGATCCGCTCCAGACCTTCGAGAACCCGGCCCTGCGCACGCACCTGAAGGTCGGCCGCGAGGTCGAGGGCGTGATCGTCACCGGCACCGACAGCGCCGACGAGGCCTACCCGCTGCGCGCGTGGGACATCCTCACCCACATCGCCGGCACGCCGATCGATAACGAGGGGATGGTGCGGCGGGGCGACCTCCGCGTGCGCCTGCATTACCTGCTCCAATCCCAGGCGCAGGCCGGCCGCATCGCGCTCACGGTCGTGCGCGACCAAAAGCCGCGCGTGATCGAGGTGCCCGTGCCGCCCCAGCGCCCGCTGGTGATGCCGGACCTGGTCGGCAACTACCCCTCGTACTTCATCTACGGCCCGGTGGTCTTCTCGGCGGCCACGCAGGCCTTCCTCGCGGGGCTGAACAACGTCGCGGCGCAACTCTCCGCCCAGGCCAGCCCGCTCGCGCACCGGCGCGCCGACCGCCCGGCCTTCGCGGGCGAGGAGATCGTCGTCGTGTCCTCCCCGTTCTTCCCCCACCGGCTGGTCAAGGGCTACTCGCCCGCCCAGGGGCGCGTGGTGGAGTCGGTCAACGGCCGCCGCGTCCGCAACCTCGCCCACCTCGTGGAACTGCTCCGCGACGCCCGCGAGGACCTCATCGTGCTCGATTTCGCCGGCCGCAAGATCGAGACGGTCGTGCTGCCCCGCGCCGAGACCGCCGCCGCCACCGAGGACATCCTCAACGACAACGGCATCCGCGCCCAGGGCTCGCCCGACGTGCTCGCCGTCTGGCAGGCCAAACCCGCGCCCTGAGCCGGCCCGCGCCGGGGCGGGTTGCGCCGCGCTCTTGCCAAGCCGCGCGCCGGGGCCAACGTTTCCGCCCTATGCATTTCGACTCCCGCCCGCTCGCCCCCGCCTCCCAGCCGCCCCGCGCCGACGACGAGGATGAGGACGAGGAGGAGTCCGCCGCCGCGCGCAAGGGGGCCGCGCCCGTCGCGCTGCTGATCCAGCGGAAGTTCCTCGAGCAGCGGAAGATCTTCCTCTGGGGCGCCGTCACCGACGAGACCGCGAAGGACATCACCGAGAAACTGCTCTACCTCGAGGCCAGCGCGCCTGGGAAGGACATCACGTTCTACATCAACACCCCGGGCGGCTCCATCACCGCCGGCATGGCGGTGTACGACACGATCCAGCTGATCTCCTCGCCGGTCACGGTGGTGGTGACGGGGATGGCGGCCTCGATGGGCTCGATTTTGCTCAGCGCCGCCCCCAAGGGCCGCCGCCTGCTCTACCCCCACTCGCGCGTGCTGATCCACCAGCCCCTGATCTCGGGCCGGATGATCGGCCCCGCCAGCGACATCAACATTCAGGCGCAGGAGATGGAGAAGCTGCGCGCGGAGCTGAACCAGATCCTGGCGACCGCGTCGGGCCAGCCGCTGGAGCGGATCAACCGCGACACCGACCGCGACTTCTACCTGACCGCCCGCGAGGCCATCGAGTACGGTCTGGCCGACCGCATCGTCGACCGCGTCTGACGCCCCGCGGGGCGCTCAGCCGCGCATCACGGGGAGCGACGCCGGCCGGTGACCGGGAAAGACGGTCGCCAGATCGGCCGCGGTCGCCCCGTGCGCGGCGAGGACCGGACCCAGCACGTCGCGGTAATTATTGAGCACGGGGAGGTCGCCGTAGCCCTCGAGAAAACCCCGCGGTTCGAGGACGTCCGGGTGCAGGCCCTTCCACGCACCGACCACCCGGCCGCCGCGGACGCGCCCGCCGAGGACGAACATCGCGCCGCCGCGGCCGTGATCGGTGCCGAAGGCGGAATTCTCCTCCACGGTCCGCCCAAATTCCGTCATCACCACGACCGTGGTGGTGGCCCAGCGGGCCCCCAGATCGCGCCGGAAGGCCGCGAGCCCGGTCGCGAGCCGATCGGACAGCCGCTCCACCTGGCCTTCCTGCGCAAAGTGGGAATCCCACCCGGGGAGATCAATGGCCGCCGCCTCAACGCCCACGTCCGCCTTCAGGAGCTGGGCGAGGCGGGCCAGACCGGCCGAGAAGTCATCGCGCCCGTACGCCACCCCGGCCGCCGCCACCGGGGGTTGCCGGCGGATCTCCTCCACCCGCCGCAGGGCGAGGAACGTGTCCCGGGCCGAAGCCCCCAGCCGGCCCTGCTGCATCGCGTACAGCCGCTCGAGCTGGCTGCGCCACGCCGGCTGGGCCCCGCCGAGCGCAAAGTCCTCGAGCCGCTCCAGCACCGCCGCTCCCGGCGCGCCCAGCAGGCATTCCGGCAGGGCCCGCCCGATGGCCACGCCCGCCAGGCCGCCGTGCGCCGCCGCCGGCCGCGTCCGCAGAAATCGCCCGAGCCAGCCACCGGCCGTCACCCCGCCGTGCTCCATCAGGTCCTGGGCCTCGAAGTGCGACCGCGTGTCCTCCGCCATCCCGCAGGCGTGGACCACCGCCAGCTCACCCTCGCGCCATGCGCCGAGCAACGGGGCGAGACGGGGGTGGAGCGCGAACCGGTCATCGAGCCGCAGCTCCGCCTGCTCCGGCGCGCGGAGCCGCGGCCGCGCCCGCGCGTGATGGGGGTCCGACCAGGGCGCCACGAGCGCCAGCCCGTCCGCCGCCCCCCGCAGGAAGACCACGACCAGCGTGCCTGCGGTCCCGCGTTCTCCAGTAATCAGCGCCTGGGGGTGCATCGCGTTAGGTCCATTGGAAGGCCGGCGAGGCCAGCAGCAGCGCCAGCCCGTCCCCGGACGCCGCGCAGGCGGACCGCTCCTCCGCCTCCGGCCGGCGACCCAGCACGCTCGCCATCAGCGCCTCCTCGCCACCCAGCCGCTCCCGCAGCCGCGCCGCGTCGATCCGCGTGCCCCGGATGCGCCCGTCCGCCAAGGCCAGCGCGAAGTTCCAGCGCCAAAGCAGCCCGCTCTCCCAGTGGTGCGCCGCCTCCGGGTAGCCCTCGGGCGTCGCGTGGCGGAACGGGGCGTGGCCCATCCGCAGGAGATGTTCGACGAGGGCCGGCCCCGCATCGGTCTCGGCCGCTGTCGCCCGCAACGCGGAGACGACGAGGTGGAACGGACGCTTGAACTTCACCCCGCGGCAGGCCGGATCGCGGAACTCCTCCGCCGCAAAGAGCGCCGCCAGGGTCTCCCGGATCCCGCCGCGCGCCTGGAGGTACGCCGCCGCCACCCGTTCCACGATCCGCGCCGGCGGCTCATCGGCGACGAACCGCCGGCAGAGTTTTTCCGCGAGGTGCCGCGCCGTCGACGGATGCAACGCCAGCAGGTCCAGGATCGCCGTGAGGTCCTCCGCACCCCCGCCCGCCGGCAGCTCCCGCCCCAGGATCCGCTTCGGCCCGTCATCGTGCCGGCCGGCCTCGAACTCGACGCGGCCCCGCCCGAAGCGGCGCCGGTCGCGCACGGTCCACCCGCTCAGGCCCCGGGCCACCTGCTCGACGTCCTCCTGGGTGTAGCCGCCATGAACGCCCAGCGTGTGGAGCTCGAGGAGCTCGCGCGCGTGATTCTCGTTGGGGCGCTCCCCGGGGGCCGCCCGGCGGTTCACCCGGCCATCGAGGTACCACAGCATCGCCGGCCCGAGGGTAGCCGCCCGCAGCAGCTCCGGAAAACGCCCGAGGGCGTGCGCCCGGATCACGTCGCGGTCCTCCACCACCTTCAGCCAACGCGCCTCGCCCTTCGAGGGGTCGACGTTGAAATGGTCCGTCCAAAAGGCCGTCATCACCTCGAGGAGTTGCCGCTCACTGCGCACCGCCCGCAGCAGGGTCGCCCGCGTGAGTTGGGCCAGCAGGACCTTGTCCTTGTACTCGTACAGCTCCCCCACGCCCCCCGGACCGGCGCCCCCGAGAAGGCTCGAACGGGGATCCGCGAGCTCGTCGCATTCGTGCCGCAGGAGCCGCGCGCATGCGTCGTCGCGGATCCCTTCCGGCGCCAGTTGCTGCGCGATGAACGCGTCCACCCCGATCCGGCTCACGCGCGCGTGGTCGCCCGGGCGCGCCCCGAAGGTCAGCCGGCCCAGGACGTGCCCCGCCAGATCCGGCCGGTCGCCCCCCGGGGGCGTCAGGTCCCCGGGCAGGGTCGGCGGGGCAGGCCGGCCGAGCCAACGCCGCAAGTCGTCCGGCCAACCGTCCGCACGGACGGCGCTCGCCCCCACGACGCCCGCCCCGGCGGCCAGAAACTGCCGGCGCGAGACGCTCACGCGGCCCTCCGCGGAGTCGCCGCCGGCCGCGAACGCCACCACGCCCCGGCCCCGAGGACCAGCGTCACGGGCAGCAGGACCACCGTGAGCTGCACCAGCGACAGCACGATCCCGCCCCGGAGGACCGGACGCCACGGCTCCGCGACGTCCCGGGCCGACGGCAACCCACGGCCGATGCGGAGCGCGAGCCCGGCCGCCCCGCCGAGCGACACCAAAATGACCGTCAGGAGCACCACCGCGGAAAGGAGCCGCCCCGCCGGCCCCGGGATCACCCGCCCGACCGCGATGCCCGCCGCCACCCCCGGTCCCAGCGTCAGCAGGCCCGCGAGGAGGCAGGCGAGCGGTCGCTGCCCGAGCACCTCCGCGGCCCGTTCCACCCGGTCCGGCCACAATCCCCGGGTGACGAGCCACACGGCGATGAAGTGCGCCAGCACCCCGAGGAGGATCAGCAGGACCGTGAAGACGTCGGCGAGGTTCATCGGCGTGCCTCCAGCGGAAGCCCACGCCCGCGCGGGAGCAAGGCGTCACTTTGCCCGGGCGGGCGCGCGGCGCGCCGGACTACGCGCCATCCCCGGGACCGTAGGCGTCACGGAGCACCTGCAGCGTGTGGCGCACGCGCACCGGCGCGCCGAGGGCCGCGAGGTGCACGCGCAGCTGCGTGAGGCACCCGATGTTGCCCGAAGCCACCACGGCGGCCCCGGTCGCGCGGACCGCCTCCGCCTTCTGGCGTCCGAGCGAGCCGGCAATCTCCGGCTGGTCGAGATTGTAAGTGCCCGCACTGCCGCAACACAGGTGCGCCTGCGCCAGTTCGCACAGCTCGACGCCGGGAATCGCCGCAAGGAGACGCCGCGGTTCCGCGCGCACCCCCTGGGCATTGGCCAAATGGCAGGCATCGTGGTAGGCGATCCGCCGCGGTCCCTCCCCCGCCGGGAGCTCCCGCAGGCCGAGGCGGTCGAGGAACACGCTCACGTCCTGCACCTGGTGCGCAAACGCCTCCGCCCGCTCCGCCTCGGCCGTGCCCCGCAGGATCAGCCCGTACTCGTGCAGGGCGGAGCCGCAACCCGCGGCATTGGACAGGATCGCGTCCACGTCCCGCGGAAACGCGTCGAGGTTGCGACGCGCGAACGCCTGCGCAGCCGGCAGGTCGCCGGTATGCCACGCCAGCCCGCCGCAGCAGCCCTGCGCCTCCGGGATGAGCACCTCGACGCCGTTGCGGACGAGCACCTCGACCGTGGCGCGGTTGATGTCGGGATCGAGGACCCGCTGGGCGCAACCGGCCAGCAACGCGACCCGCGCCCGGCGAACCCCGCGGGCGGGGTTCACGGACGCGAGCGGCAGCGCCGGGGGCACGGCGGCCGGCGCCAGGTCAAGCATCGGGCGCAGCGCGGACGGCACGAGCCGCCGCCAGGCCCGGGCGAAGCCGGCCCCGCGGAGGGCAAGCCGGAACCGCCCGGGATGCGGAATGGTCGCCGCCGCCACCTGCCGCCGCAGGCGGGCCGCCCACGGCCGGTCCGCCGTCGCCTCCTGCCGCGCGCGAAACGGGCTGATCAGATCCCGGTAGGGCACGCCGCTGGGGCACGCCGGCTCGCAGGCCAGGCACCCGAGGCAGCGGTCGAGGTGCGGTTGCGCCGCCGCCGCCGGCAGGCTGCCCTCGAGCACCTGCTTCATCAGCACGATCCGCCCGCGCGGGGAATCCATCTCCTGGCCCAGCTCCTGGTAGGTCGGGCAGGCGGGCAGGCAGAAGCCACAGTGGACGCAGGTCTGGACCGCGCGGGCCATCGCCTCGCCCATCGGGCCGTGCTCCTCCGGTTTGATCGCGTGCAGCATGGGTCAGTCGTCGAGGCCGGGAAACCGCCCGGACGGGTCCAGGGCCCGCTTGACCGCGGCCATCACGGCGGCCGGGTGACGCGGGCCGAGCCAGAGCGGTCCGCGGCCCCGCAGCAACAGGCCGGGCCACGGGGACGACGCGAGGATCGCGCCCGTCGGGAGGGAAACGTAGCCCACGTTGCCGCCCGCGCCCACCCAAGCCCGCGCCCCCGCCTGGGCGCGCACCCAGGCGACGAAGGCCGGCAGCTGTCCCGAGGTCAGCACCAGCTTGGCCAAGGCGCCGTCCGCGTACGCCCAAGTGAAGCCCGCCACGCCCGCCCAGACGGCCTCCGCCTCCGCGGCCGGCAATTCCCGTCCGGGCACGCGGGCCAGCAGGTCGGCGACCAACGGTCCCAGCGCCGCCTCCCCAGCGCCGATCCGCACCCACACCGCCGGCTCGTCGACCGAGGCCTCGAGGGCCTCGAGTTCCCAGCGTCCCCCCGCGCAGGCCTGCAACACGCGGACCTGGGCAGCCGCGTCCGGCGCCTCCAGCCGCAGCGTCCGCCGCGCGGCCGGCCGGGGAAACACCTTGAACGTCAATTCCGCAAGAATCCCGAAGCGGCCCACGCTGCCCACGAGGAACTTCGGCAGGTCGAAGCCCGCCGCGTTCTTGACGACCTTGCCCCCGACGCGGAGCAGGCGGCCCTCGCCGTCGACGATCCGCGCCCCGAGGATGAAGTCGCGCACGCCACCGAAGCGCCAGCGCCCAGGGCCCGAGAGTCCCGCCGCCACCGTCCCCCCCAGCGTGGCCCCGGCGGCCGCGAGGGGCGGGTCGAACGGCAGGTACTGGCCCCGCTCCCCCAGCACCTGGGCGAGTTCCGCCAGGGGGGTGCCGGCGCGGGCGGTGAAGGTGAACTCGTCGGGCTCGTATTCCACGATGCCCCGCAGCGCCCGCAGCGAGAGCGGAGTCACGCCGTCCCCGGCCGCCGCCGGCCGCGGCTTGGTGCCCGCCCCCACCGGGAGCACGCGCGGGTGCGCCCGGACCGCCTCCACGAGTTGCTCGAGGGTCGCGGGGCTCATGAGCGCGAAATGACCCCCGCCCGCTCGAGGGGATGCAGGCCCGGGTGCACCAGCGCGGGGGCGCCGCCGGCGGGGAACATTTTTCCGGGATTGGCGATCCCCGCGGGGTCAAAGGCGGCCCGCACCCGCTGCAACAGGTCGATCTCCTCCGGCGCGAACATCACCGGCAGGTAATCGCGCTTCTCCACCCCGACGCCGTGCTCGCCCGTGATCGAGCCGCCCATTTCGACGCACATCCGCAGGATGCGTCCGGCCAGCTCCTCGGCGCGGCGCAAACCATCGGGCTCGCGGCCATCGTAAAGGATCAGGGGATGGAGGTTGCCGTCGCCCGCGTGGAACACGTTCGCGCAGCGCACGCCGGTCTCCCGCGACCACGCGTTGATCCGCCGGAGCGCCTCGCCGAGGCGCCGCCGGGGCACGACGCCGTCCTGCACGATGAAGTCCGGCGACAGCCGCCCGACGGCGCTGAAGGCGCTCTTGCGGCCCTTCCAGATGGCCAGGCGCTCAGCCGCGTCGCGGGCCGGCCGCACCTCCACCGGCCGGCTCGCGGCCAGAATCTCGTCGAGGCGCCGGCGGTCCGCGGCCACCGCCTCGCGCGGTCCCTCCAGTTCCACGATCAGGACAGCCTCGCACCCCGGGGGATACTCTGCGTGCACCGCCGCGGTCGCCGCCTCGAGGGCCAGCTTCTCCATGATCTCGATCGCGCCCGGCAGGAGCCCGCTCGCCACCACCGCCGCCACCGCGTCCCCCGCCTGCTCGAGGGTCGCATACCCGGCCAGCACGGTGTGGAAGCACTCCGCGCGCGGCAGGAGCTGCAGCGTGACCTCGAGCGCGATCCCGAAGAGGCCCTCGTTGCCGACGAAGAGCCCGGTCCAGTCGGGCCCGACCTGCTCGCGGCTCGCCCCGCCGAACTCGACCACCTCCCCCGTCGCCAGCACCGCCTTCAGGCCGAGCACGTGGTTGGAGGTCATCCCGTACTTCAGGCAATGGGCGCCGCCCGCGTTGAAGGCCACGTTGCCCCCGATCGTGCAGACGGACTGGCTCGAGGGATCCGGCGCGTAATGCAGGCCATACGGCTGCGCCGCCTGCGTCACCGCGAGGTTCACCACGCCCGGCTCGACGACGGCGATCCGCTCCGCCGGATCGAGCCGCAGGATGCGGTTCAGCCGGTTGAGGGTGATCACGACGCCGCCCGCGATCGGCAGGGAGCCGCCGGAGAGGCTGGTGCCGCTCCCCCGCGCCACGAAGGGTACGCCCTCCCGGTGGCACCAGCGCACCACGGCAATGACCTCGTCCGCGGTGCGGGGCGCGACCACCGCGGCCGGCTGGGCCGCGAAGGCGGTCAACGCGTCGCTCTCGTAGGCCGCCAGGGCCGCGCCCTCCGCCAGGATCGCCTCCGGCGCGACGAGCTCGGCCAGCGCCGCGCGGATGCGACTGGGATCAGGGGGAAGGCTCATGCCCGCGGCGGCGCTCAGCGCCCGTACACGACGTACCACTTGTCGTCGTAGAGCGCGTGCTCCGCGAGCGGCCGCAGCCCGGCCGCCGCCATCCATTCCCGCGTCTGGTCGCGGGTCACCTGCAGCTGGGGATCGTTCTTGTGGGGGCCGAGCTCCGGGTGGAAATCGATCACCGCGATGCGGCCGCCGGGCCGCAGGTAGCCGGCGAGGCTCCGCAGGTACGTCGCGCGGTCCTCGATGTGGTGCAGGACGTCGAAGATGAAGGCCACGTCGACGTCGCGGGCCGGCAACCGCGGATCGGTGAACCCGCCCAGCACCGGCTTGACGTTGGCCGCGCGGGCTTCCTCCGCCTTGCGCGCGATGTGGTCGACCAGCCCCTGATCAATGTCGACGGCGTAGACCCGGCCCTGCGGCACCGCGCGGGCCAGCGGGACGGTGAACACGCCCGCGCCCGCGCCGATGTCCGCCACCACCGCGCCCGGCGCGAGCCCGAGCCGGGCCACCGCCTCGTCGACCTTCAGGCGCGCCACGCGGTTCTGACTCTCGAGGGTCTTGAGCCACTCGGCGGTGGAGCGGGCGCCCAGCTGCGCGTGGGCCGGGACCGTCGCGAGCAGGCCCGCGGCTAAGGTCACGAGGGGGAGCAAGGGGAGGCGGGGCATCGTCCCAAGACCGGGGCGCGGCGGGGCTTTGACAAGGCCGAAAACCGTACGTCACGCGGCGCCCCGGCCGAGCCAGCGGTAGAGCGGCCAACCGGCAGCCACCGGCAGCAGCCCGACGAGGCTGAGCACGCCGGCGTAATCGATGGCGGCCTGCAGCATCCAGGCGCAGGTCAGGCAGAAGACCAGCGGCAGCACCGGGTAGAACGGGACCGGGAAGGGTCGCTCGATGCCCTCGTCACGCGACCGGAGCACGAACAGGGAGATGCCCGTGAGCAGGAAGAAGGCCCAGAAGACGGGGGCCGTGCACTTGAGCAGCGTGTCGAAGCCGCCGTGTCCCTGCCAGGTGACGGAACCGAGGCCGACGCCGGCGACGGCGCCCCCGACGAGGGCGCGGCCCGCCGGGTGGCCGAGGAGGAACACCAGCGTGAGCGTGCACCCGAGCTGGGCGAGGAGCGCCGCCACGGGCACCCCGCGCCCGGAGTCGCGCCGGGCAAGGAACCGCAGCGCCGGGAAATCCGCCCCCGCGCCCGAATAGATCCGCGCCCCGGTGAGCGTCAGGCCGTTCACCGCCCCGAGCGCGGAGATCATCACCAGCACCGACATCACCGCCGCCCCCGCGGGCCCCAGGGGCCCCTGCAGGACGTCGGCCGCGATCGCCTTCGCCTCGCGCGCCCGGGCGAACCCGAGGCCGTGGAGGTAGGCCGCGTTGACCAGCAGGTAGACCAGTGCCACCCCGGCGGTGCCGAGCAGGAGCGCCCGCGGGATGTCGCGGCGCTTGTCGCGCATCTCCGCCACGATGAAGGCCGCGTCGTTCCAGCCACCGTAGGTGTAGAGGACCAGAATGAGCGCGAGGCCGAGGCCCGCGCCGGCCGCGGGCGCCGCCGCCGGCTCCGCCGGGGCCTGCGGCCAGCCGAGCCCGGCGATCACGATCGCGGCGAGCCCCACCACCTTGAGCGCGGTGAGCACGTTCTGCGTGCGGCGGCCGGCCTGCAGCCCCGCGAGGTTGAGCAGGGTCAGCGCGGTGACCGCGGCCGCCGCCAGCCACGGCGCGGCGGCGGAGCCGAGGCCCCAGAGCCGCGCCGCGTAATCGG
Organism: Opitutaceae bacterium; assembly: GCA_049428505.1. Lineage (GTDB taxonomy): Bacteria > Verrucomicrobiota > Verrucomicrobiia > Opitutales > Opitutaceae > ER46. The sequence goes on from JBMTAG010000009.1 coordinate 54,331, forward strand.
CGAACACGAACCCCATCAGGCCGATGCTGCCGCTCATCAGCACGACGAGCTGGGACCAGCTGAACAGGAAGCCCATCCCCGGGCCGAACGCGCGCCGCAGGAAGAAGTAGTCCCCGCCCTCCCGCGGGTACGTGGTGGCCAGTTCCGCGTAGCACAGGGCGCCGACCACGGAGAGCGCGCCGCCGAGGGCCCAGACCAGCATCGCCTCCGCGGGGCTCGCGACGCAGCTGAGGATGAACGGGGCCGTCTCGTAGATGCCCGCGCCGACGACGATCCCGATGATCACGGAAACGGCGTCGCCGAGGGAGAGATGGCTCGCGGGGGCGGAGGGGGCGGGGGCGGACATCGCGGCGCCACCGCACCGGATGCGCCCGGGGGCGTCAATGCCGCCGCGCGGCGAGTCTTCGCTTCCGTTTTCCGGCGGCGGGGGTTTCCCTCGGGCTGCGCCCATGCACGAACTCCTGCGCGACGCCCGCATCCGGCGCCTCCTCCTCGCCAACACCTGCAGCGCGGTGGGCACGGGCATCACGGTCTTCGCCGTCCCCTGGCTGCTCGTGCAGCAGCCGGGAGGCAGCACCGCCTACCGCTGGGCCACGGTCGCCACCACGCTCGCGCTCTTCGTCGCCGCCCCGTACTACGGGGCTTGGGTGGACGCCCACTCGCGCAAGTCGGCGCTGCTCCTGAGCGAGCTCTGGTCCGCCGCCTCGTCGGTCTTGCTGGCGGGGCTCGGCTTCGCCCTCGACGGCTTCGGCACCGGCCCGCTGGTGGCGGCGTACTTCGCCGGGATGCTGTACTACACGCTGCACTACCCCGCGAAGTTCGCGCTCATCCAGCAGATGTTCGACCGGTCACACTACCAGTCGCTGATCGGGCTGCTGGAGATCCAGGGCCAGGCCGCGATGATGCTGGCCGGCGCGCTCGCCGGCGTCCTGCTCGGCCGGGTGCCGCTGAGCCTCATCCTCGCGGTGAATGCCGCCGCCGGGATCGCGAGCTACGTTCTGCTGCGCGGACTGCCCTACGTGGCAACCCACCTCGGCGGCGCCGCCGCGCCGGCGCCCGCCTCGGTCTGGCACGGCGTGGCCGAGGGCGGCCGCTGGCTCCTCGCCCGCCCGCGGCTCGCGGTCTTCTTCACCTGCACCCTGCTTCCGTTCGTTGTCGTGATGGCGGCGAACTACCTCTTTCCCGTCTACGTCACCCAGACCCTCGCGGCGGGCCCGGAATGGTTCGCGGGCGGCGAGATCACCTTTGCCGCGGGCGCCATCCTCGCCGGCCTGCTGCTCCCCCGCCTGATCAGCCGCCACAGCGCCGCCGCGACGGTCCCCGTCACGATGCTGGTCTTCCTCGCCGGTCTCCTGCTGCTCGCGGCCGTGCACCTGCCCCTGCCCTACCTGTGCGCCGGGGCGCTCCTCGGCTTCGGCAACGCCGGCTGCCGCGTCGCCCGCAGCGCGCTCCTGCTCCACCTCGTGCCCAACGCGGTGATGGGCCGCGTCGGCGGGTTCTACCAGGTGCTGGACCGCGTGCTGCGCACCGCGCTCGTGCTCGCCATGGGGATCATCGACGCCCACGGTCCCCCCGTGGGATTCGCCCTGCTCGCCGCCGTCCTCCTCCTCGCCCTCGCCGGGGCGCTGCGCACCCGCGCCGCCGCCCGGCCCCCCGCCCCCGCCTGAACCGGTATGCTCCGCGCCCTCCTCCTCGACTTCGACGGGCTGATCCTCGACACCGAGACGCCCCTCATCGACGCCTACGCCCGCGTCCACGCCGACCACGGGGTTCCCTTCGACCGCACCCGCTTCCTGCACGGGGTCGGCCACGCCGAGTACGCCTTCGATCCCTGGCACGGCTTCAGCCCCCACGCCGACCGCGCGGTCCTCGAGGAGGAATGCCGCGCCGCCAAGGCCGGGATCATCCTCGCCCAACCGATCCTGCCCGGGGTGGAAGCGCTCCTCCAAGCCGCCGCCGCCGCCGGCTGGGTCGCCGCCGTGGTGTCGAACTCACCGCGGGAATGGGTCGACCCCCACCTCGAGCGCCTCGGCCTGCGCGCGCACTTCCGCCACACGGTCTGCCGCGGGGACGCCCCCGCCCCCAAGCCGGAGCCCGACCTCTACCGCCTCGCCCTCAACCACCTCGGGATCCGCAGCCACGAGGCCGTCGCCTGCGAGGACTCGCACACCGGCACGCTCGCGGCCCACCGCGCCCGGGTCTGGACGGTCGCCGTCCCCAACGCCTCCACCGCGCACCACGACTTCGCGCACGCCCACTGGCTGGTGCGCTCCCTCGTGGAGGTGACCCCGGCCACCCTCCGCGCCCGGTTCGAGCAACCCTGACCCGCCCCGCCCGTCCTGCTTCCCCGATGCACCCCGCCCCACTCCGCTGCCTGAGCCTGCTGCTCCTCGTCCTGCTCGCCGCGCCGGCCCCCGGCGCCGCCCCGGCCCCAAACCTCCCGGCCCGCCCGAACGTCCTCTTCATCGCCATCGACGACCTGCGCGATTGGGTCGGCTTTCTCGGGGGTCACCCGCAGGCCCGCACGCCCAACTTCGACCGCCTCGCCCGGCTCGGCACCGCCTTCACCCGCGCCTACTGCGCCTCCCCCTCGTGCAACCCATCCCGCGCCGCCCTGATGTCCGGCCTGCGCCCCTCCACCTCGGGCGTGTACGACAACGGCATCGACTTCCGGCCCCTGATCGCGCCGGAACGCGCGCTGCCGCACCTCTTCCGGCAGGCCGGCTACTTCGTCCACGGCGCCGGCAAGATCTACCATGAGTCCTACCGCCGCCCCGCTGAATGGGAACATTACCTGGAGAAGGAACGTTCCTACCCGCCGGTGCCGGCGGGCCGCAGCGACGGCGTGGGCGGCATCAAGTTCGCCCCGCTCGACTGCCGGGATGACGAAATCCCCGACTGGGGCATCGCCGACTACGCCATCGCGTCCCTCGCGCGCCCGCACGACCGGCCCTTCTTCCTCGCCGTGGGCTTCCACAAGCCGCACATGCCGTGGAACGTCCCGCGGAAGTGGTTCGACCTCTTCCCGCTCGATCAGATCCAGCTCCCCCTGACGCGCGCGGACGACCTCGCCGACCTCCCGCCCGCCGGGTTGCGGATGGCCGGGGCCGAGCGCGACCACCGCGCGATCCGCGAGTCCGGCCGCTGGCGCGAGGCCGTGCAGGCCTACCTCGCCACCATCGCGTACTGCGACATGAACCTCGGGCGCGTCCTCGACGCCCTCGAGCGCTCGCCGCACCGCGACCGCACGATCGTCTGCCTCTGGAGCGATCACGGCTGGCACCTCGGGGAGAAGGAGCACTGGCGCAAGTTCGCGCTCTGGGAGGAGGCCACGCGGGCGCCGCTGCTCTGGGTCGTGCCCGGCCTCACCCGCCCCGGCGCGCGCTGCGACCGGCCGGTCGACTTCATGGGGATCTACCCGACGCTCGCCGAGCTCTGCGGGCTGCCCATTCCCGCGCACGTGGAGGGCGTGAGCCTGCTGCCGCTGCTCCGCGATCCCGCCGCGCCGTGGGACCGGCCCGCCCTCACCAACTACCGCTTCGGCAACCACGCCGTCCGCACCGCCGGCTGGCGCTACATCCGCTACGCGGACGGCGGGGAGGAACTCTACGACGAAACCGCGGATCCCCGCGAATGGACGAACCTCGCCGCGCGGCCCGAGCTCGCCGCGCGCAAGGCGGAGCTCGCCGCCCACCTGCCCCGCGTGAACGTCCCCTCGCCCCCGGAGAAGGGCGCCGCCGCCGGCAAGAAGGGCGCGCGCCAACGCTGAGCCGCCGGCTCAGCGCGCCAGCGGACGCAGCAGGGCGAACTGGCCGCGCGCCGCCGGCGCCCGGGGGCGGCGGCGGAACGCCCGCACGCGGGCGCCGCCGCCCAGCAGGGCCGCCAGCGCCGCCTCGACCGCGCCGTGCTCCGCGGTCGCGTCGGCCACGTAGTGGAAATCCCACCGCGCCTCGCCGGTCTGCACCAGCGAGTAGTGCCAGCAGGTGAACGCCGCCGGCAGCGCCGCGTCCACGTCCGCCGGGGACACCAGCGACCCGTCGGCGCGGAAGTGGAGGTTGCCCTCGCGGCCCAGCAGCCGGAACCCCGTCGGGAAGCGCTGCACGATGTCGCCCGTGTGGTAGCGCAGCAACGGCATCGCCTCCCGGTCGCGCGTGGTGACGTGGATCTGGAAGACCTCGGGCAGCCCCGGGCGCCAGGGCACCAGCTCAATGAAGGCGTTGGCGTCGATGACCTGCGAATCGTCCCGGAAGGCCTCGCCGACGAAGAGGTAGCCCGCCTCCGTCGACCCGTAGAGATCGACCTGCGGCGCGGGAAACACCTCCGCGATCCGCTGCCCGTGCTGACGGCTGGCCTTGCCGTAGGTGAGGATCACCGCCCGCAGGCTCGGCACGCTCACCCCGCGGCGACGCGCCGCCCGGGCCAGCAGCGAAAGGTAAACCGGCTCGCCCTCGAGGACCTCGGGCCGCGTCGCCTGCAGCTCGCGCACGATGCGGTCCCACTCGCCCTCCGGGAAGGCGAACGGATCGCTCGAAAGGTTCAGGTACACGGTCCCGTCGAAATACCGGTGCGGAAACGGGTGGTCCTCGTACGGGCAGAGGTTGCTCGAGCAGCCCACGGGGGCGAGGACGCACTTGCGGTACGGCCGGCCGGCAAACTCGCGCAGGATCGGGGAAGCCGCGTAGGCGCGCGCGGTCTGCGCGTTCCACCAGCCCTCCTCCATGATCACGGTCATCGGCGACTGGGTCGTGCCGCCGGTGCTCTCGTACTCGTAACGCCGCTGCTGCAGGCCGCGCTCGATCTCCGCGTAATCGCGAAAGAAGGCCTGGTGCCCGCGCCGCACGATCTCCCCCTTCGACAGCACCGGAATCTCCCGGAAGCAGGCCCACGCGAGCGGTTCCGGATGCAGCGGGAACCGTTCCCCGTACAGCGGGCTCCGCGCGTAGATCCGCCGCACCTCCGCCTCGAGCGCCGCGGGGACGCACCCCTCCGCCGCGGCGCCGAGGGCCGCGGGCGAGTTGGCGAATTGGGGAGCGTGCATCGCGCTGGCAGCAAACGGCCGGCCCGGGCCTTGTCAAACGACCGCCGCCCCGCCCCCGCGCCGGAACGCGCGGTACAACATCAGGGCGTTCAGCACCAGCGCGTGCGTGATGCCGCCCGTCTCGGCCAGACGGAAGACCTCCGCTTCCGGCCGCGTCTCCACCGCCAGCTCCTCGTCGGGGTCCCAGTCGAGGTCGTGCCCCGGCGCCGCGCCCTCGATCAGCACGAAATGAGACCGGTTCGACTGGATCGCGGGATTGGGGTGCACGCTCCCGAGCCGGTGCGCCGTGCCCCCCGCGTAACCCGTCTCCTCCCGCAATTCACGCCGCGCGGTGGCAATCGGATCCTCTCCCGGATCCATCATCCCGCCCGGAATCTCCAGCGAGAACCCGTCGATCCCGAAGCGGAACTGCCGCACCAGCACGATCCGCGCTTCCGGCGTCACCGCCACGACATTCACCCAATCCGGCGGCCGCACCACGATGAACTCGCGCTCCGTCCCACGCCCGGGATGCCGGTAACGCACGCCGTGCACGTCGAAGATCCGCGTGGTGAGACGGACCTCGTGACCAAGACGCTGCCATCGGGCGGGGGCGGGAGAATTCATAAAAAAGCCTCCCGGCGCAGGGCGCGGGAGGCGGAAAAAGGGAGCCTCTAGGATTACTTCTTCGCCGGAACCTTCAGCTTTTGGCCGATCGAGAGCTTGTTCCAATTCACACCTGGATTGACCGCCTGGAGGTCCTGGATCGAGACGCCGAGGGCGCGCGCGATCTTGCTGCCGCCGTCGCCCGCCTTGACGAGGTACTCGCCGGGACCGGCGGTGGCGGGACCGGACTTCTTGCCCGCCTTGTCGGCCACCACCACGGGCTTCTTCATCGCGTCCTCAAGCTTGGTGATCGAGGTCTGGAACTCGCCGAGCTTGCCCCCGACCGCGTTGAAGGCCTCCTGGGTGGAACGGGTCAGGTCACGCACGTCCTTCGCCGCCTTGTCGGCGGCCGCGGCCGCACTGCTCACCTGCGACTCCATTGCGTCGACCTTGTCGACGCGCGGCTGGTGCTCCGCGACCCCGCGGTTGGCCTTCGAGGCCTGCGCCAGGGCGATGCCGCCGAGGACCACGCCGACGAGTCCGACGAGGATCCCGGCGATCGGGAGCATGTTATTATTTTCGCGAGAGATCGTGTCCATGGAGGAGAGGGAGGAGTAGGCGACTTCAAGTCCAACCTCCCCGCGACGCAAGCCGAGAAGTGCCGGGGCGGGCGGCGGACGAAGCCCGCGGGTCTTCCGCCGACCGCGGCGCCGACCGGACGCCATTGAATGCTACTTGTTGTCGCGCAAGTACTCCCAGATCATCAGCGCGGCGGCGACGGAGACGTTCAGCGACTCCACCCGCCCGCTTCCCGGCAAGGTGACGCGCTGCGAGCAGGCGGCCGCGGTCGCGGGGGAGAGGCCGTGTTCCTCATTGCCGAGGACCACGGCGCGGAGGCTGCGCGACGGCCCGCGGGCTCCCGGCCGCAGGGCGCCGCCCCGCGTGGCCGCGCCGATCACCTCACCCCCGGCCGCCCGGAGTTGTCCAATCAGGCCCGGCAAATCCGAGGATCGCCACAGCGTGATGTGCTCAAAGCCGCCCTCCGCCACGCGATGCGCCGCATCGTTGGGCTGCGCGGCCGCGGCGTCACCCGCGAGCACGAGGTGGGGAACGCCCAGGAACGCGGCGGTGCGCACGATCGCGCCCAGGTTGTGCGCATTACCGATGCCCTCGAGCAACAACACCCGCCCGCCCGCCCGCGCCCAACCCGCGACGATCTCCGCGGAGACCGGCCGTACTGCCGGCGGAGTCACCACCGCGACGATGCCACCGTGGTGCACGGACCCCGCGATCCGCTCAAGTTCGTCGCCGCCGACCTGCCGGTAGATGCGCTTCGCCTGCGCGAGCACGCGGCAGAGGACGCCGACCTTCCGCCCGGTGGCGGCATCGAAATACAACCGCTGGAACGACCCGGGATCCTGCTGGAAGCGGGCGCGGACGGCGGCCAGGCCGCACAGGCGGAGTTCGCCCCCGGCGGGCGCGGGCGGAAGGGCGGTGGCGGGACGGGCGGAGGGCATCGCGCTCACGCTGAGGGGGTGGCGGGCGCGGGAGCAAGGCCGGCGACTGCGCCCACCACCGTGAACTCCTCGCGATCGTGGAACAGATGCAGCACCCGCGCCGCCGGCGCATGCCGCGTGAGCGGCGACTCCGGCGCGGCCAGCTCGCGCCGCAAGCGGATCGGGTCGACGCGCCCGAACTTCAGGTTGACGACAAAGCGCCGGCACCACCCGCGCGCGAGCCACGGCGTGACGAGGTCCGCGAGCACGTGATGCGGTTCCTCGACCAGGTCGCAGAATAGCCAGTCGAAGGTCTCGCCGGGGGCGGGGTGAAACCGGAAGGCGTCCTCGCGCCGGTGGTCGATGTCCGGGTGGCCGAGGGCGCCGCCCTTAAGCGGGCCATTGTCGACCGCGATCACGCGGGCGCCGCGGCGCGCCGCGCTGTAGCTCCAGCCACCCGGGGCGGCTCCGAGGTCGACCACCCGTTCGCCGGGCCGCGGTTCCACCCCGAGCACCACGTAGGCCTCCTCCACTTTCAGGTAGGAGCGGGACGGCGCGAGCGGATCATCCGCCATCCGGCGGGGGCCGGCCACCACCGCTTCCCGCGCGACCCACAGCCGGCCGAAATCGGTGAAATGGACGAACAGTCCCCGCGCGCGCACCGGCCCCGGCCCGCGCGGCAGCTCCGCGCCCGCGAGGCGGGCGACGCGCGCGACCCGCCGCCGCACCTGCTCGGCGCAAGCCGCCTCCACCGCGCTGATCCGCCGCCCGAGGCCCACCAGCTCCGCCGGTCCCTGCCACACCGCGGGCCAGGGCGCGTCGATCCGCTCCCCGCGCAGACCTTCCAGGAAGAAATCCCCGACCGCCCCCGCCAGCACGTTCACGGTGTCCCCCTTCACCTCACGCGGGGCCAGCAGCGCGAGGTGGGCGAAAGCGGGCATCGCCCCTTCCGCCAGGCCGGGCCACGCCGCCTCGACGCGCACCCAACCCGGCCCCTGCTCCCGCACCAGGCCGCCGTGCCGCTCGGCCACCTCGCGGGCGAGCAGCGCCTCGTATCCAGCCTGGCAGGTCAGCAGCATCCCGTGGACCCTGGGG
>JBMTAG010000010.1:0-59029 GCA_049428505.1 Opitutaceae bacterium
GAGCCTGCCTCAAGCCTCGTTTTCCGGATTCCAGACATGACCCCTTTGGTGCGTTTAATGCCTCCTCCATCTCCGCCTCCAGCGTTTCCTGCACGATCGTCTGCACCAACGCGCGCATCGCGTCGTCGCCCTGCAAAAGCGCCAGCAATTGCTCGCGCGGAATCACGGTTGTGGTCATGTCCTTGGTCGGACGGATCATGGTCTTTTCCTTCATGGGTGGTTTTTGGCTTAAGCACCTAACCACCTACCATGATCCGTCTTTTTGCTGAACTCTTCGGACACTACCGGTCAGCCGGCGGAGCCTGATGGGAGCGACCGCCTCCCTACCTTACTCCTGCCGAGCGCTCGCCCTGAAACCTCCGCGGCGTCTATGGACGCCAACTTGCGCCGAGTTCGCGCCCAGCGCTCCTTTGCGCCTTTTGCGGCCATCCTCCGGCCACAAAAAAGCCGCCCCCCTTGCGGGGAGCGGCGGGAAGGGACGAGTGAAGCCGGGGCTCAGGTCTGCTCCTCGAGCTTCACGGGGCGGTAGCCGCCGATGCCCTTGAAGTAGAACATCAGCAGGAGGTAGACCGCGGCCATCGTGAGCGGGATGAAGGAGTCGGCCTTGAGCGTGGCGCGGTCACCGGCCTGGTTGGCGGCGACGATGGCCTTCTGCTCGGGCGTGCCCTTGTCGCCGGCCTTCTTGGCGGCCTCGAGCTTGGAACCGTCGACGGCAGTCACGGGGTCAAGGAAGAGGAAGGAGGAGGGGGCGGCGGCCTTGTTGGCCTCGTAGACCGCGGCGTTGGAGGCCTTCAGGTTCTCGGCGGTGAAGCGGTCCTTGGCGTAGCCGAGGCCGGGGCCGCCGATCAGGCCGGCGGAGAGCATCCCGATGCCACCCATGATGGACATCGCGACGGCGCCGGAGCGGGGGAAGCGGTCACCGACGACCGCCAGCATCGTGGGCCAGAAGAACGTCTTGCCGACCGCATAGAGGCCGAGGGCGATGAGGGCGATGGCGAAGGAGTTCATCCCGGAAGCCATCTGGAGGCCGACCACCGCGAGGATGGAGGACGTCAGCAGCAGGCCGATCGGGGAGAGGCCGAGGCGGGTCTCGATCCAGTGGGCGCAGAAGCGCAGGCCGAACATGATGGCGGAGGTCCAGATGAACAGGATCTTGCCCTGCGTCGGGGTGAACAGGTTGCCCGTGATGGCCTCGATCCAGCCGTCCGTGCCGAGCTCGACGGCGCCGATCATCGCGTGGGTGACGAAGAGGACGAAGAGCAGGAAGGAACCGAAGGAGAAGCGGGTGAGCAGGCCGACCACCACCACGAGGCCGCCGCCGGCGACCCAGCCGATGGTGGGGTTCTTGAAGACGCCGCCCAGGAACAGGGCGAGCAGGTAGCACGCGACCGCGGCCCCGAGGATGCCGACGTCCTTGAACATGTCCGCGTAGCTGGTGCCCTTGGCCGCGGCTTCCGACTTCGGGAAGGACTGACCCATGAACATCACCGCGTAGGCGATGGTGGGGACGAGGTAGAAGGCCAGCTGGCCCTTCCAGCCGAAGCCCATCACGGTGCCGAGCAAATAGGAGGCGACGGCGCCCAGCACCATGCCGAGGGGCCACGAGGCATGGAGGATGTTGAGGAAGTGCGTGCGGTTTTGGGGATAGACGGTGGCAACCAGCGGATTGGCGACCGCCTCGAGCGTGCCGTTCGCATAGGCGAAGATGAACATGCCCCAATAGAGGAAGTCGTAGGCGTTCTGCGGGGTGCTCGCCATGAAGGTGACCACCGCGGAGAGCACGTGGCCGAGGAGGGCGAGGGCGACCAGTTTGCCGTAGCCCAGCTTGTCGACGATCACGCCGCCAATGATGATGCCGAAGCAGAACCCGGTGAACCCGGCGCCGCCGATGGCCCCGAGCTGTGTGGCGGTGAAGCCGTATTCGGAGGCCCAGGCGCCAAAGATGCCGCCCCGGAGGGCGAAGCCGACGCCGGCGGCAAGGATGGCCATGAAGCCCGCCCACAATAGCCGGCTGGCGTTGGGCACGGTGCCTTCGTTACTGATCGGAGTAGTACTGGTCATAGGAGGAGGAATGCGATGGGGGTTGGGGGGAAAACGATCCCGGGTCGCGCGCCAGAACTGGCGCCGCCCGCCCCCCGCGGGGGTAGCCGCCACGGCCCGGGGTAAGTGCGCGGAGGTTGAGTTGCGGCCCGGACCGGATCAAGGGCCAAGTGGGTCGCGGGACACTTTCCGGCCGCGGGTCGAGGTGGGCATTCCGCCCTAGGTTAAACGCGCCGCGCGCCGCCCCGCCCGCGGCTAGCGATCGGGCACCAACCACGTCACCCGGCCCTCGCCCCCGGGCGCCTGCGCCAGGCGCGGCCCGAGGCGACCCAGCAGCCCTTGGGCCACCGCGGCGAAGCCCCACGGCGGGTTGAGCACCAGCAGCCCGCAGCCGCGCAGCTTGGGGCCGACGGATTCGCCGGCAACGGTCAGCTCGGCCGTGAGGCACGGCGGCGGGGCGAAGGTGGAGACGGCGTGGAGAAACTCGTCCACCCGGGCCCGCTGGGTGAGGGGATACCACGCGGCGAACACCCCGGTGGGAAAGCGGCGCAACCCCTCCCCCACCGCGGCCGCGAGCCACGCGAACTCCTCCGGAGCCTCGAACGGCGGATCGAGCAAGATGAGCCCGCGGCGTTCGGGCGGCGGCAGCAGTGCGCGCAGGAGCGCGTACCCATCGCCCTCCCGGACCTCGGTGCGCGGCCAGCCCGCGGCGAACGCGCGCAGGGCGGCGCATTCCGCGGGGTGGCGCTCCACCAGCACGAGCCGGTCCACCGGCCGCAGCAGCGCGCGCAGCAGCCCCGGCGAACCCGGATAGAAGCGCGGCTCGGCGGCCAGGTTGCCCTGCCCGCGGTCGAAATCCCGCACCAGCCCGAGGTAGTCCGCCAGCGGTTCCGACCCTGCTTCCTCCGCGCCCAGCCGGCCGAGGCCCTCCGGCCATTCCGGGCGGCGGGCGAGCGAGTCCCCCGCGGCGGCGGCGGCGAGGTCATACCGCCCGCGGCCCGCGTGGGTATCCAGGAAGAGGCCGCCCTTGTCCTTGCGCTGCAGCGCCCGCACCAGGGCGACGAGCAGGGCGTGCTTCACCACGTCGGCGAAATTCCCCGCGTGAAACTGGTGGCGGTAGTTCATCGCCCGGAGCGTCGTGGAGGCGCGGCGGCCTCAGGCGACGGGCACCTTCACCACCGTCTTCCGCACCAGCACGGGGGTCTCGCCGGCGCGCAAGCCCGGCTGATGGACATCCGCGGGAAAATACACCGCCGCATCGCCCGCCCCGAAGCGCGCCACGAGGGTCCCCGTCGCGGGGGGATAGGCCTGGAAATCACGTTCCTCCTGGAACGCCCCGGCGGGGGTGATCCGGCCGGCGTCGATCACCTCCATCACCTCCTCGCCTTCCACCACCACCTGGACGTCGATGTGGCGGCGGTGGGACTCAAAGAACCCCTCGGCGCGGGGCTTGGTGAGATAGGCCTGCTCCATCGCGAAGGCCCCACCCCCGAGTTCGACGCGGGCGGAAGTGCCGGGCGCGAGCGCCGCGAGCCGCGCGCGGCCCGCGGAGCCGGGCGCGAGCAGCGCCTCCACATAAGCGACCGCCGCGGCGAAACCCGGCGTGGCGGGCACCTGCGAGCGGACGGTGGCGAAGGAGCCGAGGATGGCCATCCCCGAGGGCACCGCCCGGGGCCGGCGCTGGCAAGCCCGCAGGCGGCTCAGCGCCGTTTCTCCGTCAGGGGCAGCATCACCCCGCGCCGGAACAGCGTGACCTGCCCGGTGCTGGAGGAGACGACGATCGCGATGCAGTTGGCGGCCACGCTGACCGCCGCCGCCGCGGCGTGGCGGGCGCCCAGGCCGCTGGGCAGGTCGTGGCCGGGATTGGTGGCCTGGATCAGCGACCCGGCGGACTCCACCACCCCATCGCCCCGGATGACGAACGCCCCGTCAATCGAAGAAAACTCCTTCACGGTCTCGTCCATGAACGGATTGAGGATGTTCCGGTCCTCCTCCTTGTAGCCAAAGAACGGATTCAGCACGAGGGGCTTGGACAGCCCGCCGACGCGCTCGCTGTCGCCCACCACGAACAGGCAGCCGACCGGCCGGCCCTCGCGTCCCTCAACCGCCAGTTCCGTCGCGACCGCGATCACGCGCTCGAGCACCTCCGGCTTCACGTCGGACGGGAGCAGGTCGGCGGTGGAGCCGGTCAGGAGCGTCTGGAACTCGCGCTCGATGTCGACCACCACGAGGGTATCAAACTGGTTGCTGCCCGAGATTCCGCCGATGCAGCAGATGCGGTCGCTGAAGGTCACGACCCCGCGGGTCAGCGCGACCAGCATCGCGCTCCGCAGCTGGGCCAGCCGCTGTTTCGAGAAGGAGCGGACCTGCAGGGTCTCGTCGAAGCGCTCCTCCCCGGGATCGCCCAATTCCAGGGCGGAGCGCGTGACCAGAATCGTCTTGAGCTTGGAGCGCAGCACGCCCGGCTGCAGCCCGCCGACAAACGTGTCCCCGAAGATCATGATCGCCCCGCAGCCGGCCCCGGTGGCGACCCGTTCCGCCTGCCGGAAGAGGAGGCGGTTGACGCGGTTCTGGCGGGCCTCGACCGCCCCCAAGCCGACGAAGCCGCCGACCAGACGCTCGTGCAGGGCATCGAGGTCGGACGCATTGACCAGGTTATCGACCAGGTCCTTCTCCTTCACCTGCCGGGCGATCGCCGCCAGCACCTGCAGGTAGTCGCGGGCGGACTCGCCGGCCAGCAGCATCACGATGAGGTGGACGCGTTCGTCCCCGAGGGCGCCGTCGTGGCGGATGCCCACCCGGCTGCGGCCGATGGCGAGCACGTAGCGGCGGGGCATCCGGACGCGGACGTGCGGGAGGGCAACCCCGTTGCCCAGGTAAGTGGTCATCGTGCCCTCGCGCGCGAGCAGGCCGCGGAGCAACGCGTCGGGCTTGAGGTCGGGGAACTTGTCCACGCAGGTGGCGAGGAGTTCCTGGAGCGCGCCCTCGAGGTCGAGACTGCGCACATCGATGATGCGGCTGCGGGAAAGGATCTTCTCGAGGCGCATCGGACGGGACCGCGGGGCGGGTCGACCGCTCACTTTTCCCACTCCAACGCGCCCTTGCGGACCTCATAGATGAGGCCGAGGACGAGCACGCCGAGGAAGAAAAGCAGGGGTCCCAGGATCGGAATGTGGGCGGCGAGGAACTCGCGATAGACAAACGTCGCCGGGATGAGGATCACCACCTCCAGGTCGAACAGCATGAACAGGAGGGCGGTGAGGTAGAACTTCACCGGGAAGCGCGTGTGCGGCAGCCCGCCGCCGGCCACGCCGCACTCGTAGGCGGAATCCTTGATCGCGTTCCGGCGGAAGCGTTGCCCGAGGAGGTGGCTCGCGCCGATGACGGTACCCGTGATCAGGGCGGCGAGACCGGCCTGCAGGAGGAAGGGCAGATAGGCGGCGGAGGACATGCGGAGCGGGAGGAATTGGGCGCGGCGCGCGGGCGGCCGCAAGCGGGAAGTGGGTCAGTCCAGCCGGAGGATGCGGGCCTGCGCCGTCTTGGTGGAGCCGACCCCGAGCGTCTCGGCAAACTCGAGGGTGCGGATCTCCTCGTCCACCGGTTCGAAGCCCTGCTTCTTCCGGTGGCCGTTGATGCGGTCGCGCACGAGCGAATCAAGCATCACCGGGTCGTTGCTCAGCCAGAGGAGCGGCTCGGAGACGGTGTAAAGCGAATTGAAGAAGGGGCCGCCGACGAACTGGTAATGCTGGAGGCTGGCGAGGGTGAAGGCCCACGTCTGCCGCAGCTCGGGGATGGCGCTCATCTCGGCGACGGCGGCCGGGGCGTTGGCCGGCGAGCGGAAGAAGCGCGCGGTGTTGGAGGCGTTCCAAAGGGTGGCGTTCACCAGGGCCCCGTTGATGCCGAGCGTCGGATGATCGGTGTAGACGGGGAGGTTGATCCAGAAATCCGCCTCCAGGAACAGCGGCGTGGCGAGGAAGCTCTTGCGGTCCTGATCCTTGGTCGTGTCGGGCGAAACCCCCTTGGTCTGCTCCTGCGCGAAGATCGGGTCGAAGCGCTGCGGCAGCGGCGAGTCGTAGAACCAGACCGGATCATAGAAGCGGCCGGACTCGAGCACGTAGACCGGATTGCCCGAGAAGGGCGTGCGGCCGGAGACGAGGGAGGGGAGGTAGCCCGTCATGCGGAGCCGGAGGGCATTGAGGCCGACGAGGAAGATGTCCCCGTTCTCGAAGCCGCGGCGGCGGAGGGCGGAGATGACGGCCTTGACGAGGGGGAGTGGAGTGGCGAGGCCGGGGCCGGAGTCGGCGTAGATCTTGAGTCCGGCCTTGCGTTTGGCGCCTGGGGCGAGGCGGCGGCCGCTGGCCTGCTCGTAGGCGGCGATCAGGCGCTCGACCTGCGCCTCGTAGGTCGCCTCGTCGAACCGGGCGAGCGGGGCCTCCCACACGGGCTCGGCGGTGCGGGCGGGCGGGGTCGGGGCGGCGGCGCGGACCGCCAGCGCACAGGCGAGGCCGAGCAGGAGGGCGAGCGGAAGACGCATAGGGGGGGGACGGCCGGCGGGACGGGAAAAGGGGCCGCGACGCCGCCGGGAGGAGGCGCACGGGGGGCGGAACTTGACAGCGGGGGGAGCGGGTTGAAAGTGCATTCTTCTTCGGACCGTCGGTGCCCGTGGTGGATGGGGAACCGCCCGGACCGGGGAAGTTCCCTCCACCCATGCCCGTCATCAAGCCCAGCTGCGTGCGCGATCTGAAGCAGCGCGTGAACCTGGCGGACGTCGTGGGGCGCGTGGCCGGCCTGCGCAAGGCGGGGGGCAGCCGGCTCAAGGGGCTGTGTCCCTTTCACCAGGAGAAGACGCCCTCGTTCCACGTGGACCCGGACAAGGGCTTCTACAAGTGCTTCGGCTGCGGCAAGGCCGGCGACGCGATCACCTTCGTGCGCGACACGGAACAGCTCACCTTCACCGAGGCGATGGAAGCGCTGGGCAAGCGCTTCGGGATCGTGATCGAGTACGAGGAGGGCAGCGGCGGGCCGACGCGCGAGGAACGGTCGCTGCGGCAGGAGCTCTTCGACCTGCACGACGCGGCGGCCGACCATTTCCACCAGGCGATGCTCGCGGCGGAGGACGCGGGGGAGTTCTTCCGGCGCTACTGGACGGAAGACCGGCGCTTCAGCCTGGATTTGGCGCGGGAGTTCAAGGTGGGCGCGGTGGACGCGGCCGGCGGCGGCCTCGGTGCGGCGCTGCTCCGGCGAAAATACTCGGAGGAGGCGCTGCGCCAGTGCGGCCTGTTCTTCATCAGCGAGCAGGCGCTGCTCACCCCGGCCGCCCTGCGGCCCCGCTTCCGCGGGCGGCTCATCATCCCGATCCGGGACCACCAGGGAAGGATCGTCGCCTTCACCGCCCGCCAGACGGCCCGGACCCCCGCGGACGACCCGGCGCGGGAGGCCAAGTACGTCAATTCCCCGGAGACCCCGATCTTCACCAAGGGGCAGCTCCTCTTCAACCTGGACCGCGCCCGGACGGCGGTCGGCGAGGGGCGGCCCTTCGTGCTGGTGGAGGGCCAGCTCGATGCCCTGCGGTGCTGGAGCGTGGGCCTGCGGACGGCGATCGCGCCCCAGGGCACCTCCATCACCGAGGGTCAACTGGCCCTGCTGCGGCGCTATCATCCCCAGGTGGAGTGCCTCTTTGACCGCGACGCCGCCGGCCACAAGGCCGCGCAGCGCCTGTTGCCGCTGGCCCTGCAGGCGGGGCTGGAGGTGCGCTTCCTGCAGCCGGCGGGGGACGGCAAGATGGACCCGGACCTCCTGTTCCTGAACGAGGGCTTGGCGGGCTACGAGCGGCTGCGGGCCGGGGCCTTGAGCGCGATGGCCTTCGCGGCGGGAAGCCTGTTGCCCCACCCCGAGCGGGCGGGCGCCGAGGAGCGGGGCCGGGCGGCGCAGGCGGTCGCGGAGATCATCGGCCACAGTGGGGGTGAGGCGGCGCGGGCGGCGCTGGCGCAGGAGGCCGCGCGGGCCCTGGGGCTGCTGCCGCGGGTGATGCAGCAGGAGCTGGCGGCCCACGAGTCCCGCCTGCGGCGCCAGGAGCCCCCGCGGCCGGCGCCCGCGGCCGCGGCCGTCCCCAGCGCCGCCCCCCGCACCGCGGAACGCGACCTGCTGGCCCTCTGCCTGCACCACGAGGAGATCGGGCCCGCGGTCGGCCACGCCCTGCAGCCCGGCTGGGTCGATACCGGCCACACCGCGGGCCGCCTGCTCAACCGTTTCCTCGGCGAGTTCGAACAGGGGTCCTGGCCCGGCCGCGACCACCTCGACTCGCTGCTGGAGGACGACGCGGAGCGCGCCCTGGTCGCGAGCCTGCGGTTCGAACCCCCGCAGGTGGATGACCCGGCGCGGGTGGCTCAGGCAGGCCTCGCCCGACTCCGTTCGCGGGCCCTCGAGCCCCGCCTCCGCCAAATAGAACTTGCTTTGGCCAACCCCGGTGCGGAACGTGAAGCTGAGTCTCTTTCACTCTTGCAAGAACGCTCCGCCCTGCAACGCCAGCTCCGCCAACCTGTCATCCTCGCGCCGCCGGCCTAAGTCGCCGTCGCCGGAGCCTCCCAACTCCCTTCTCTCATGTCGCGCAAGACCAAGTCCACCGCCGCCGATACCGCCCCCGCCGAAGCGGTCGAGAATGCCCTGGCGAAGCTGCCTGCCCCTGCGGAAGGGGCGGAGGGCGCCGGCGAGGCGATCCCCGCCGGGGGCATCAACGATAAGATCCGCCACCTCATCCGCCTCTCCAAGGAGCAGGGTTACCTGACGTTCGACGATATCAACGAGGCCCTGCCGGAGTCGGTCGAGAACCAGGAGGAGATCGATAACGTGCTTTCGATCCTCCAGAATCTGGAGATCGAGATCCTCGAGCCCGACCAGGTCGAGGACTACAAGCAGCGGATGGAGGAGGCGGAGGAGGAGCAGTCGCGTTCCTCGCAAAACGACATCCTCGACGACCCGGTCCGGATGTACCTCAAGCAGATGGGCCAGGTGCCCCTGCTGACGCGCGAGCAGGAGGTGGAGATCTCCAAGCGGATCGAGACGGCCGAGCTGAAGGCGCAGGAGGCGCTGTTTCAGGCGTCGGCGATCGGCGGCTACATCGCCGGCCTTGGCGCGAAGCTCATCAACCGCGAGGAGCGCTTCGACCGGCTGGTGATCGACAAGAAGATCGAGTCGCGCGAGGCGTACTTCAAGTCGCTGCCCAAGCTGGTCGAGCAGACCAGCGCGGCGGAGGCATCCGTGGCCGAGGGCTGGGAGGAGTACCTCAAGGCCCGCGGCGAAGCCGAGCGCAAGAAGGTCCTCGCCAAGCTGCGCAAGCGCGAGACCACGCTGCGGTCGGGGTTCGGCAAGTTCTACTTCAAGCTCAAGGTCTACGAGGAATACCTCGAGCAGTTGCGCCCCACCCTGGAGGAAATCGAGACCCTCCGGGCCCAGCTCGAGCGGGCGCGCAACCCCAAGACCAAGCGCGACGCCGCCCTCGACACCAAGTCCGTCCAGACCCGGCTCCGCCAGATCGAGGCCCAGCAGCGCATCGCGCCCGAGGAGCTGCTCGCGGTGGTCAACCAGACCTTCGTTCACGTGCGCGAGGCCCACAAGGCCAAGACCGAGATGGTCGAGGCCAACCTCCGCCTGGTGATCTCGATCGCGAAGAAGTACACCAACCGCGGCCTTTCCTTCCTCGACCTGATCCAGGAAGGGAACATGGGCCTGATGAAGGCCGTGGAGAAGTTCGAGTACCGCCGCGGCTACAAGTTCTCCACCTATGCCACCTGGTGGATCCGCCAGGCCATCACCCGCTCGATCGCCGACCAGGCCCGCACCATCCGCATCCCGGTGCACATGATCGAGACCCTCAACAAGGTGATGCAGGTGCAGAAGCAGCTCCTGCAGGAGTACGGCCACGAGCCCACCCCGGAGGAGGTCGCCGACGAGATGAACCTGCCCGTCGAGCGCGTGCAGCAGATCATGAAGATGGCGCAGCAGCCCATCTCGCTCCAATCCCCGGTCGGCGACGGCGACGACACCAGCTTCGGCGACTTCATCGAGGACAAGTCCGCGGAGAACCCGTACGACATGACCGCTTACTCCCTGCTGCGGGAGAAGATCATCGACGTGCTCGACACGCTCACCGAGCGCGAGCGCCGCGTGCTCTCCCTCCGCTTCGGGCTGGTCGATGGCTACAGCCGGACGCTCGAGGAGGTCGGCAAGCAATTCAAGGTCACCCGCGAGCGCATCCGGCAGATCGAGGCCAAGGCCCTGCGCAAGATGCGGCACCCGACGCGCATCCGGCAATTGCATGGGTTCTTCGACGCGGAGCAGATCGATAACGCCCAGAACCTGATGAAGGTGGCGGCGACGGCGCGTCCCCCCGGCGCCCCCCGCACCGGCACCACGGGCGTCCCCTTCCCTCCCCCAACCGGCCTCCCGCCGCGCCTTCCCGGCGGCCTCGCCTTCCCGCCCCCGCCGAAGCCCTGACCGGGGCCCGGCGGCCTCGTCGTGAGCCTCCTTCGCGCCGCCTTGCCCGGCCTCCTGCTGTTCGCCAGCGGGTGCTTGGCGCCAACAGGTCCCTCCGCCGCCTCCCCCCCGCCCCGCGAGCCGCTCGCCCCCAGCCCGCGGCTCGTCGTCGGCCGGGTGCTGGAAGTCGATGCCGCCCGGGGCTTCGCCTTGGTGGAACTCGCCGCCGATGTGCCCCGCCCGGCCCTCGCCCCGGGGACCCTGCTTCTGGCGCGGCGCCCCGACCTCACCCCGGTCGCGACCCTGCGCGCGTCCACCTTCCTCCGCGGACGCACCCTGGGGACCCGCATGGCCGCGGGCACGCCGCACCCCGGCGACGAAGTCGTCTGGGAAGTGCCGGCCGGGCCCGAGTAGGACTACGGAGAGCGGACCGAGCACCACCGGGTACCTTTCCCGCTTTACAGTCCCGAGCCCTGAACTAACCTTAACCTCGAACTTATGGCCTCCCTTTCCTCCCTCCCGCTCGCGTTCATGGGTCTGGGCCCGACCGAGCTGATCGTCATTCTGATCATCCTGCTCGTTCTCTTCGGGGGCTCAAAGCTACCCGGGTTGGCCAAGGGCCTCGGACAGTCGATCAAGGAGTTCAAGAAGGCCTCGAAGGAGGAAGCCGAGGCGGAGAAGCCCGCCGCCCCCGCCGAAGCCCCCAAGAAGGAAGTCGCCGCGACCGCCGAGAAGCCGACCGCGACCAGCTGAGTCCGCTCCCGCCGGAAACCGGCCTCCCGTCCCGCCGCCCCGCCTTCCAGCGGGGCTTTTTCACGTCCTGACGGAACGCGCCGGCAGCGGGGCATTTACCTCGTTGACACCCCCCGGCCCCGGAGATTCGGTTGCCCGTCGGCTCGTCGCGCCCTCTCGCGCCGCGGGCCGCCATCATGGCGAACATCTTCGGCTATTTCTCGAACGACATCGGGATCGACCTCGGCACGGCCAACACCCTCGTCTACGTGAAGGGCAAGGGGATCGTGCTGCGGGAGCCGTCGGTGGTCGCCCTCGACACCACGACCCGGAAGGTGCTCGCCGTGGGCGACGAGGCGAAGCGGATGCTGGGCCGCACCCCGGGCAACATCACCGCCATCCGGCCGATGAAGGACGGAGTGATCGCGGACTTCGACGTCACGGAGGAGATGCTGCGCTATTTCATCCGCAAGGTCTCCAATTCGGCCTTCCGCGCCCCACCGCACGTCGTCATCGCCATCCCCTCCGGCATCACCGAGGTGGAAAAGCGGGCCGTGATGGAGTCTGCGACCCATGCCGGCGCCCGGAGCGTCGAGACCATCCCCGAACCGATGGCGGCGGCGATCGGGGTCGGCCTGCCCATCGAGGAGCCGGCGGCCAACATGATCGTGGACATCGGCGGCGGCACGACCGAGATCGCCATCATCTCGCTCTCGGGCATCGTGTTCTCGAAGTCGATCCGCGTGGCCGGGGACGAGCTCGACGGGGCGATCATCAGCTACATGAAGCGGGCCTACAACCTGCTCATCGGCGAGCGCACCGCGGAGGAGATCAAGTTCAACCTCGGTTCCGCCTATCCCCTCGAGGAGGAGCTCACGATGGAGGTGAAGGGGCGCGATTCGGTGGCCGGCCTGCCCAAGACGATCCAGGTGACGTCCCAGGAAATCCGGGAAGCCTTGGCCGACACCGTGGCGGCGATCGTCGATGCGGTGCGCGTCACCCTCGAGCGCTGCCCGCCCGAGCTTTCGGCCGACCTTGTGGACCGCGGCTTCGTGATGGCCGGCGGCGGGGCGCTGATCCGTGGCATCGACAAGCTCCTGAGCGAGAAGACCGGCCTGCCGGTGACCGTTTCGGATGACCCGCTGTCCGCCGTGGCCAACGGCACCGGCGCCTACCTGGAGAACAAGAGCGGCTGATGCCGCCCGCGGGTCGGACCGGGTGATCCTGCCCCGCCGGTGGACCCTTTCCGCCCGTGCCGTTCAAACGCTTCAGCCAGGCGAACCCGCTCCTGACCCTCGGGCTGGTCGTCGCCGTCTGGCTCCTGCTGCCGACGGCGCTCAAGACCCTCGCGCGCGCCAGCTTCTTCGAGCTGACGGCGCCGGTGACGCTCGCGGCGTCGCGGGTGCGCGACCTGCAGGACTTCTGGGCGTTGCGGGCGCGTTCGCGCACGGAGTTGATCGAGGCCGGCCGGGACCTGGCGCGCGTCAATGCCTCCTTCGAGCTCGCCGTCCAGCAGAACGGCGACTTGCGGGCGGAGATCGCCCGCCTCGAGGAACTGCTGCGCCTGCCGCCGCTGCGCGACCACCGCCTGGAGCACGCCCGGGTGGCCCGCCGCGATTTCTCCGGTTGGTGGCAACGCATCGTGATCCGGAAGGGCCGCGACCACGGCATCCCCGCCGGCGCCCCGGTGGTCTTCTCCGGGGGCGTCGTCGGCCGCGTCGCCGAGGTCCATGCCACCACGGCCGTCGTGGAGCTCATCAGCAGTCCGACGATGCGCCTGGCCGGGGTCGTCGAGGGCGACACGCGGCCGATCAGCTTTCAGGGCGGGATCAATCCGACCCTCGCCCCGCCCCGCGGCGTGGTGGAACTGATGCCCCTCGACATCATCGCGAACCCCGCGGCGCCCAAGCGCCTGGTGACGGCCGGGTTGGGCGGCGTGTTCCCGCCGGGGCTGACCCTGGGCACCATCATCCGGGCGGACCTCGCCAGCGACGGGCTATTCAAGTCGGGGGAAGTGGAACTGGACCCCCGCCTCGGCACCTTGACCGAGGTGAGCGTGCTCGTGCCCGTTGCGCCCGCGGCTCCACCGGTACGCCCGGCGCCCTGAGCGCTTCACCGTCATGCGCCGCGTGATCATCCTCCTGCTGACCCAGGTGCTCCTGTGGGCCCTGCTGGCGGAGCTCAACCACGGGCTTTCCGGCTGGCAGGTGCACATCTTCGGCGGGGCCTTGTTCGTGGTCTACCCGGCGCTTCACCTGGGCCGGGCGGAGGGCCTGCTCGTGGCGGGCTGGGCGGGGCTGCTCTGCGACGCCCATGCGCCGGTGCCCTGGGGCACCCACGGCCTGCTCTTCGCCGCCGCCCACCTGCTCCTCTTCCGCGCCCGCGAACGCATACCCCGGAACGATCCGGTGTCCCAAATCCTGGTCGTGCTGTTCACGAATCTCGCGCTGTTTCTCGGCCTCAGCCTCCTCCGCCTGCCCGCCGCCCCGGCCCCGGGCGGCGCCTGGGGCCGGCTCCTGCCCGACCTGCTCGCCTCGCAGCTCACGCTGGCCGGCGTGGCCGTTTGGTTCCTCGCCCTCCAGGACCGGCTGGTGCGACTCGGGGACGCCTGGGCCGAGCTGCGCGGGCATCGCGGCTGAGGGTCCCCACCGTGGCCGCGCCCTCCTCCCCCGCCCCGTCCGGCCAGTCGCCCGGGCTCACCATCGAGCATCGGCGGGCCCACGACCCGCGGGTCACCTTCTTCCATCTCGTCGTCGGGACGCTGCTCGTCGTGCTGGCCGGGGGACTCGCCTACCAGCAGCTGATCAAGGTCGATGCCCACGCGGAGGCGGAACGGGTCCAGAACCAGCGGCGCATCGTCCACCCGGGCCCCCGCGGCCAGATCCTCGACCGCGAGGGCCGGATCCTCGCCGGCAACCGGCCCCGTTTCTCCGTCCGGTTGCTGCTCGACGCCCTGCGCCCGGAGATCCGCACGGAACAGATCCGGATCCGCCGCAATTACCGGCAACTCGAGGATGCTGCCGCCGGCGACCTGCCGAGCGCGATCCAGATCCTCCAGATCGCGCGCGCCACGGTCGTGCAGCGCTACCTCGACCAGGTGAATGCGCTGATCGGGCGCGCCGAGAAGGTGAACGCGCGCGACCTCGACCGCCATTTCGCCCGGGAGCTGCTCCTGCCGTACACGCTGCTCGACGACCTGGCGCCGGCCGAGTACGCGCGCCTGCTCGAGGGACTGCCGGTCAATTCCCCCGCCCAGGTGCACACCGCGAGCGTGCGGCATCACCCCCACGGCTCCGCCGCCGCCCACACGCTCGGCTACGTCGGGACCGGGGACGCGGGCGAGATCACGGACTTCCCCGGCGGCGACCTGCGCACGTTCAAGATGAAGGGCACGGTGGGGCGTGACGGCATCGAGAAGCGCCTCGATGACCAGCTCCAGGGCGAGGCCGGCGGCGCGATCTTCCGCGTCGATCCGGCCGGCAACCGCATCCATCCGCCGCTGCAGCAGGTGCTGCCGCGTCCGGGCCAGGACGTGCGGCTCGCGCTCGACCTCGACCTCCAGCTGGCCGCCGAGGCCCGCCTGGCCGAGACGGAGATGGCCGGCGCGGCGGTCGCGTTGGACGTCCGCACCGGCGAGGTCCTGGTGCTCGCCAGCAAGCCGGACTACGACCTGAACACCTTTTCCCCGCGCCTCGGCGCCGCCGCCGCCGCGGACATCACCGCCCGGGGCGCCTGGTTCAAGCGGGCCATCCAGGGCGTCTACAAGCCCGGGTCGACCTTCAAGATCCTCACCGCCGTCGCCGGCCTGCGCGCGGGCACCCTCGATCCGGCGGCCACCATCAGTTGCGGCGGGTCGCTGCGGGTCGGCGCCCGCTCGTTTTCCTGCCATGACGGCCACGCGCACGGCGAGGTCGATCTGGTCACCGCCATCACCAAGAGCTGCAACGTGTACTTCTACCGGGCCGGCCTTGAGATGGGCCCGGAGGTGCTCGCCCGGGAGGCGCGCCGCTTCCACCTCGACCGGCCGACGGGGATCGAGCTGCCCGACGAGACGCGCCGGATGATCATCCCGGACCCGGCCTGGAAACGGCGCCTCACGGGCGAGGGCTGGGTCG
This sequence comes from Opitutaceae bacterium, assembly GCA_049428505.1. Taxonomy (GTDB): domain Bacteria; phylum Verrucomicrobiota; class Verrucomicrobiia; order Opitutales; family Opitutaceae; genus ER46. The sequence continues at coordinate 15,360 of JBMTAG010000010.1, forward strand.
GCGGCGACACCGCCCAGCTCGCGATCGGCCAGGGTTTCGTCGACGTGACCCCGCTGCAGATGGCCTGCTTCGCGGCCTCGATCGCGCGCGACGAGGTCTGGACCCAGCCCTACCTGCTGCACGACCCGGCGCGAGCCCCGCAACGGCAGGAGGCGACGGGGCTGACCCCGGCCCAGCGGGCGGCGCTGCTGCGGGGCATGGAGCAGGTGACGCAGCGTCCGCACGGGACGGCGCGCATCTTCCAGGATCCGCGCGTGCTGGCGCCCCTGCCCGGACTGCGGTTGGCGGCAAAGACGGGCACCGCGCAGAAGCAGGATCCGAAGGGGATGATCAACTTCGCCTGGCTGATCGCGTTCGCCCCGATCGAGGACCCGCGCCTCGCGATCGCGGTCGCGATCGAGGGCGACACTCCGGGCGAGGAGACGGGCGGCGGCCGGTACGCGAGCCCCGTGGCCCACGCGATCTTCAAGGCGTGGTTGGAGAAACGGAACCGCCCGCCCGGCCTGCCGGTGCAGTTCCGGAACGATTGACCCGGGCCGGCCGCCGCAGTGGCCGCCGCAGCCGCCGCGCCCGCGCGAAACTCGCGGCCGGATCCGGCCAGCTCGCCGGCGCGCCGAAACGCAGGCGCTGCAGTTGCGCCACCACGACGGCTCGCTCCGGATCCTCCGCCACGGCGGGCGCCAGCCGTCCCAGCCATCGTGCGGCCTCCCGCCGCACGGCGGCCTCGCGCCCGGTTCTCCCCGGCCCGCGCGGCCAGTTCCAACGGAGGCGGCGCCAGAGGAGGAGCAGGAGGAGCCAGCCCGCCGCGAAGCTCCCCGCCACGGCCAGCCGCCCCGCGTCCCACGGCGCCCGCCACCACGTCGCCGCCCGCTCGAAGGAAGCACGCGCCGCCGCCCGACCCTCGCGGAACCAGGCTTCCGCGGCCGCCCATAGCCCCCGGGCCGACTCGACCTGCGAGCGTTGGTCGAAGCTCACGATCCGCCGGTACCAGAAGACCCGCAGGCTGTCCCAGCGCGCCTCCCAACTCCGGTCCGGACGCGCCGCCGAGGCGGCGATCGCGTCCGCTCGGCGGCGCGACAGATCACTTCACCCCGCGCCTGCGTCCGCCACCGGCGTTGCCAAGGGGTCGACCCGCCGCCAACCACCCGCCGCCTCGTCAAAGAGCTCCGCCCACGCGTGGGCGTCGGAGTTGCGCACCGTCAGGCTGTGCGAGTAGCCGTTCCAGCTGCCGCCGCGGAAGCCGGTGACCAGCCGGGCCGGGAAACCGGCGGCGCGCGCCAGCAGCACGAAGGACCCCGCGAAGAGTTCGCAGTGGCCCGCCTCCCGGGAGCGCAGCCACCGCACGACCGGATCCCCCGCGCCGGGGGGAATGACGGGAGCCAGCGAGTAGCCGTGCCGCTCACGCAGCCACGCGGAAGCGCGGCGCGCGAAATCAGCGGCCCCGCCGTCGCTGCCCCCCAGTTCCTCCACCACCTGGCGGAGCAGGAGCCGGTCGCGCACGCTCCCGGGCAGCGCCGCCTGCAGGGGGGCGCCGGGCTCTGGTCCGCGCTCCCGCCGCTCCCAGCGGGCCAGGAAGGCAGGATCGGACAGGACGACTCCGGGACGGAAGCCGTCGACGCGGAACGCCAGCATCGCGACGGGATCCTCGCGCAACGCAACCAGCGCAAGCGGCGCGGAGGCCCGGAAGGTCTGGCGCTCACGGAACCGCAGGCGCTCGTACGCGCCCAGCAACGGCAGGTGGCGGCCCACGCCGGCCTCGAGGTAGAGCGTCCAGGCGGTGGTGCGGGCCTCCCCGCCCCGGCCGTCCCCCGGCTGCAGCGCGGCCAGCCGCTCGGGGCCGAACTGGGCCCGGAGGGCGGAGGACAGGCGGAAGGTGCCGTCGACATACTCGTCGAGCACGATCATCCGCCAGTAAAGGTCCCGCGGCACCGCGGCGGGATCATCCACGTCGACGGTCAGGGCCACGCCTTGGTCGAGCTGGATGGCGGACACCTCGCCGAGTTGCACCGAATCGCTGAAACCGGACTTCGCCTTCTTCGTGATCACGCGGTTCAGGAACAATCCGCTCTCGAGCTGGAACCGGGGCAGGGCGAGGAAGACCAGCGTGGTCCCGGCCACCAGCAGGACGAAGACCGCCCCGCCCAGCAGCGCGAATGGCGCATCGACCACCGCGAACCAACGTCGGAAGCGGGCCCGCCAGCCCCCCTGCCGGACCCACGCGGGCACGCTCCGCACGTCCGCCACCGCCGTGGCCTCCGGCGCGCCCCCTCCGGCCTCCAGCGTGAGCACCAGCAGCAGGCCGAGGGCGCAGGCCCCGTACAGCAGCAGATGCACCGCGAAGGTGGGCGACACCGAGAGCACGCCGGCCACGATGACGAGGAACAGGCCGAGCACGATCAGCTGCAGGTCCTCGCGCCGGCCCCGGTAGCCGAGGTTGCGGTACGTGAGCAGGAGGATGTCGAGCCGGACGAGCGAGGGCAGCAGCTCGAGGTCCAGCCAGAGATCGAGGGCGAAGCAGCCGAGGATGACGGGGAACGCCAGCGTGTGCACCAGCCGGGGCACGCGCGAGGGCAGGCGCGGGCGGAGCAGCGCCGCGAGCGTCACCACCGCGGCCAGGGGCATCAGCAGCCCCGCGTCGACATCGGTGTAGAGGACCGTGCTGATGCCGAGCAGCGAGAGCAGCCCGCCCAGGAGCCAGCGCAGCGGCGGGAGGTCGGCGGGGTCGAGCCGCGGGCGGGAGGCGTTCCGGCTCATGCGACGGCGAGCCTTTCCCGTCCCGCCCATGCGATCACGCCGCGCGCCCCCTCCGGCGTGAACGTCACGGTCTCCCCGCCGCCGGCGCCGGCGGGCATCGGCGGCCCCGGTTCGGCCAACGCGAGGCAATCCAGCGCGCGTTCGAGGTCGCTCAGGCGGCGCACGGCGAAGGCGGGACCGGTCCCGAGGGCGAACGACTCCAGCCGGCCCCGGCGGTAAAAGTCCTCCGCGAGCGCCGCGGCCACGCTGAGCAGCAACTCGAACTGCGCCGGCCGCGGCCAGCGCGCCGCCTCGGTGCACACGCGCAGCGCGTAGCCCTCGGCGGCCTCGGCGGCGGGCTGGCGGACCAGGAGCGAGCCCGTGCGTGCGGTGGCCTTCCAATGCACCTGGCGCGGCGAGTCCCCCGGGCGGTAGGCGCGGAGCGCGAGGAGGTCCGAGCCGACGCCCGCGCGGGGACGGGGCCGGCCCTCGGGCCGCCGCCGCGCGAACCCCGCGCCCACCAGCCGCGGCTCGGCCGGCGCCGGCCAGACGATCGTCTCCACCGCAAGGGCGGGGCTGAGCTCGCGCCGCAGCAGGCCGAAGGGAAACGCGGAGACCACGCGGCGCAGCTCGATCCGCAGGCGGCCCCGACGCGCCGGCCGCACGTCCCAAGCCACCTCGGTGCCCGCGCCCGGGTCCAACCGGCCGGTCAGCGCCACCCGCCCGGTCAGCGGCGCCTCGCTGCCCGGCGCCAGCCGCAGACGGGCCGGCAGGTCCGCCGTGCCTTTGCCCCCCACCGGAACCGGCCGGGCCGCGAGTTCAAAACCCACGCAGCGCACCGGCAGGTAGCGCCCTGCATGGCGCAACTCGAGCGGCACCACCGCGTCCTGCCCCGCCCGCAACGCCCGCGGCGGACGCAGCCGCCAGCGCAGGCCGCGCAGGTTCAGCCAGCCCAGCAGGCCGCCGAGCAGGAGGCTGGTGAGCAGCAGCGCTACCGTGATGAACAGGATGTTACTCGCGGAGCCGTAGGCCGCCGCGGTGAGGCCCGCGCACAAGACCCCGAGGACCGCCCCAGGGGGCGTGGGGACGACGCGGTTGCCCCGCGGCGGACACCACAGGGACCAGAGCAGGCGGCGCCACGTGAACGCGGGCCGCCGGGCGGGACCCCGCGGGCCCTCCCAACCTTCGCCTCCGGGAATCTGGGTCTCCGGCGCCACGGCGCGTCACTCCGGCCGGGCCACGGCGGCCAGAATGCGCCGCAGCGCCGCCTCGACCGCGCGCGTGTCCTCGGCCGGGTCACCCGACGGCCGCAGCGGCGCCAGCCGATGGGCAAACACGAAGGGCGCCAGGGCGGAGACATCCTCCGGCAACACGAAATCCCGCCCCGCCACCAGCGCCCGGGCCTGGGCCGCCTGCCGCAGGGCCACCCCCGCGCGCACGCTCACGCCGTGCCGGAATTCGGGCTCCGCCCGGGTTGCCCCGACCAGCCGCAGGATGTAGTCGAGCACCGTGTCCTCCACGAAAACCTCCCCGACCAAGGCCTGCAGTTCCAGCACCTCCGCGCGGCTCGCGACCGGATTGAGCGCGATCGCGTCGTACCCGCCGCGGGCCCGGCGCAGCACCTCGCGCTCGTCCGCCGGGTCGGGATAGCCCATCCGAAGCCGGAGCAGGAAGCGGTCCATCTGGCTCTCCGGCAGCGGGAAGGTGCCCTCGAAATCCAGCGGGTTCTGCGTGGCGAAGACCATGAAGGGCGACCCCACCGCGTGCGTCTCCCCGTCGACGCTCACCCGCGCGCGATCCATCACCTCCAGGAGGGCCGATTGGGTCTTCGGGGTGGCACGGTTGATTTCGTCCGCCAGCACGATGTGGGCGAAGACCGGACCCGGCTTGAAGACGAACGTCCGCATCGTCTCGTCATACACCGCCACGCCGGTCACGTCGCCGGGCAGCAGGTCGCTGGTGAACTGGATCCGGGAGAACGTGCAGTCCATCGAGCGCGCGAGCGAGTACGCGAGGGTGGTCTTGCCGACGCCGGGAAGGTCCTCGAGCAGGACGTGCCCGCCGGCGGCGAGACCCGTGAGGACGAGGTCGATGACCCCGTCCTTGCCCCGGATCGTTTCGCGCATGTTGGCGCGGAGGCGGTCGAGCACCACCCGGGCCTGCTCCATCCGCGGGGCGGCGACAAAATCACTCATGGGCGCAGCCTGGGCGGGGCCCGGGCGGCGGGCAAAGGCGTTTTGTACGCCTCCCGGCCGTAGAACTACCCAGCGTCGGGGACGTCCGGGCCGAGCAGTTCGAGCAGGCGGGTGAAGAGGCGGTTGACGCGCGCCTGGTTCTCGCGGACGAGCGCCCGGAAGGCGTCGAAGTCGATCGAGGTGCCCTCGAGGCCGTTGGCGTAGTTGTCGATGAGCGCGAGGCTGTTGTACCCGAGGCCCAGCTCGGTGCACAGGTCGGCCTCGTGGGCCGCGGTCATCCCGACCACGTCGCCCCAGGCGCGGATGATGCGCACCTCGGCCTTGGTCTCGAAGCGCGGGCCGCGCATCTGCACGTAGACCTTGCCGGGGTGGATCACGAACTCGGGGGCCAGCTCCCGCACCAGCCGCGGGATGAGGGCGTTGGCGATGCCGGGGGCGCCCCCGCGCAGCTCGGTGTCGAAGTAGGTGGCCGGTCCCTGCTGGAGCGCGACGTAGTCCGAGCACGAGACCAGCGTGCCGGGCGGCAGCTCGGGGCGGAGGGAGCCGACGGAATTGAGCGACAGCACCTGGCGGAAGCCGAGGTCCGCGATCGCGGCGAGGTTGGCGCGGTAATTGATCGCGTGCGGCGGCAGGGGGACGCCGAAGCCGTGGCGGTTCAGCAGCACGTGATCGCCGCGCCGCCGGAACGAGACGGGGCCGTATTTGGTCTCGACGGTCTCCACCGGCCAGGCCGAGAACAGGGGGGAGTTGACGATGCTCGTGCCACTGATGAACGCGACCCGCATCCCGCCACTCACCACGGCGGCGGCGGGAATGACAACGCGAAAAGCCCCCGTCGCGCGGGTGGCGGCGGGGCTCGCCCTCGTGCTCGCCTGGGCATCCGGTTGCGCCACCCCCGGCCCGCTGCACCGCTACGCCTTCGCGCCGGGGCAGGCGGACCGCGTCGCGGACCTCGGCCCGGCGGTCGCGGGCGAGGTCCCCAGCCTGCTCGCGCCGGGGGAGCGCGTGACCGGCCTCGCCTACGATCCGTTCACCGACCACCTCTTCCTGCGCCTGGCGCCGGGCGACCGCATCCGGGTGGTCGACCGCCCGGCCCGCCGCCTGAAGCGCGAGCTCGAGCTGCCGGGCGCGACCGGCGGCGGCGACCTCGCCGTGCGGCCGCGCAGCGGCCACCTCTTCCTGCTCACCGGCCCCGCGGGCGAGGTCGCGGAACACACGCGGCTGGGCCGGCCCGTGCGGCGTTTCCCGCTGGAGGGCGTCGCGGCCGCGCCGCGCGGCCTCGCCCTCGATGCGACGCGCGATGAGCTGGTGGCGCTCGCGGCGGATGGCCGCACCGTTTCCCGGCACGACCTCGCGGGCCGCCGCCGGGGCGAGCTGCGCCTCGCCGCCACCGCCGCCGGCCCCCTCGCGTGCGACGGGGAAACGGGCGAGTTCCACGCCGTGCTGGCGGGGGAGGCGGGCGAAGTCGGCGTCTTCGGCCCGGACGGGGCGCGGCGCGGGACCTGGTCCGCCGGCGGTCCCGGCGCCCTGATCGACCTCGGCCCCCGCTCCTTCCTGCGCGTGTTCTGACCTCATGCCCCTGATCGACCTGCCCCCATCCCAGCTCCGCGACTACGCCGGCCGCAACCCGCGGCCCGATGACTTCGACGCCTACTGGGCGGCGGCCCTGCGCGAGCTTGACGCCACCCCGCCGGAGCCGGAGCTGCGCCCGGCGGGGCCCGCGACGGAGCGCGTCGAGTGCCTCGAGCTCGGGTTCACCGGCGTCGGTGGCGCCCGGATCCACGCCAAATACGTGCGCCCGCGGGACGCGCGCCCCCGCTCCTGCCCGGCGGTGCTGCAGTTCCACGGTTACGCGGGCCATTCCGGCGACTGGGTGGACAAGCTGGGCTGGGCGGCGGAGGGCTGCTGCCACGCGACGATGGACTGCCGGGGCCAAGGGGGGCGTTCGGAGGACAACGGGCGCGTCCGGGGGCCGACCCTGCGCGGGCACATCGTGCGGGGATTGGACGACCCGGACCCCGCCCGGCTGCTCTACCGGCAGATCTTCCTCGACACCGTGCAGCTGGCCCGGGTGGTGCTGGCTTTCCCCGAGGTGGATCCCACGCGCGCCGGCTGCTGCGGGGCGTCGCAGGGCGGGGCGCTGGCACTGGCGTGCGCGGCCCTCGAGCCGCGGATCCGCCGGACGGCCCCGGTGTACCCGTTCCTGTGCGATTACCAGCGGACCTGGGAGATGGACCAGGCGCGGGAGGCGTACGAGGAGCTGCGGCTCTTCTTCCGCGCGTTCGACCCGCGGCACGAGCGGGAACGCGAGATCTTCACCCGGCTCGGCTACATCGACGTGCAGCACCTCGCCCCGCGGATCCGGGCGCGCACCCTGATGTTCACCGGCCTGATGGACACCATCTGCCTGCCGAGCACCCAGTTCGCCGCCTTCAACCGCATCCCCGGCCCGAAGGAGGTCGTGCTTTACCCGGACTTCGGGCACGAGGTGCTCCCGGGGCAGTCGGACCGCACCTTCGCGTTCCTGCGCGGCCGCTGAGCGGCCCGGACCCCGCGCTTGTCAACGCCGGCGCCGCGCCCCAACTTCGCCCGTTCATGGATCCCGCCCAAGCCGTCCCCGCGCACGTCGCCATCATCATGGATGGCAACGGTCGTTGGGCCACGCAACGGGGCCTGCCCCGGATCGAGGGCCACCGGCGGGGCGTCGAGACCGTGCGCACCGTGTCGCGGGCGGCGCGCGACCTCGGGGTCCGGATGCTGACCCTCTATGCATTCTCGGTGGAGAACTGGCGGCGGCCGGCGGAGGAGATCGGCGCGCTGATGGGCCTGCTGGAGTACTACCTCGGGCGGGAGCTGGACAACTTCCGGCGGGAGGGCATCCGGCTCCGCACGATCGGACGGATTGCGGACCTGCCGGCCGGCGTGCAGGCGCGCCTGCGGGAAGCGGAGGCGGCAACGCGGCACCTCACCGGATACACGCTGGTGCTGGCGCTGAACTACGGCTCGCGCACCGAGGTGGCGGAGGCGGCGCACGCCTACGCCGCGGCGGTGGTCGCGGGCCGGGAGCCGGCCGGAGCGGCGTCGTGGGAGCATTTCCGGCGCTACCTTTACACGGCGGACCTGCCGGATCCGGACCTCGTGGTGCGGACGTCGGGGGAGACGCGCCTGAGCAACTTCCTGCTGCTGCAGGCCGCCTACGCGGAATTCCATTTCACGCCGGTCCTGTGGCCCGACTTCTCGCGGGCGGACCTCGAGGCGGCCATCGCGGACTACCAGCGGCGCGAGCGCCGCTTCGGCCGGACCAGCGCCCAGGTCCAGACGGTCGGCGTCTGACCCTTCCGCGATGGGCCAGCGCATCCTCAGCACCGTGCTCCTCTGGACCCTCCTCGGCGGGTCCCTCTGGTACTTCCGTACCCCCGGGGCGCTCGTCGTGATCACCCTGATCTCGGCGCTCACCCTGCGCGAGTTCTACCAGCTGATGCGGGGCGCGGGTTACGACCCGTTCGACAAGTTCGGGATCGGGGTCGGCGTGCTCGTGACCCTCGCGCCCTGGCTCGAGGCGCGCCTCGGGTGGCCCATGGGAATGGTGCTGCCCCTCGCAGTGGTGGTGGGTGCCGTGCGCCTGCTCGGCGAGCGCACGCCGGAGACCCGCGTCGAGGCGCTGGCGACGACCCTGTTCGGCCTCGTCTACGTCTCCCTGATGCTCTCGTTCCTCGTGGCGATCCTCGTCCCGCGGCCCGGCGACGCCATCAGCGCGGACGCGCGGCTGCTGCTCGGGCTCTGGCTGGTGGCGGTGGCCAAGTTCTGCGACGTGGGCGCGCTGCTGACGGGCCTCGCGTTCGGACGGCACCGGATGTCCCCGCAGATCAGTCCGAAGAAGACCTGGGAGGGCGCCGCGGGCGGCATCCTTTGCTCGATGGGCATCGGCGCCGGCATCGCCTGGCTGGCCCGCGACGTCCTCGGCGGCCAGCTGACGCCCGGCCGCGCGGCGCTGATCGCCGTCCCCGTGGCCATCCTCGGGATCGTGGCCGATCTCGTCGAATCGGTGATCAAGCGGCGGGCCAACCTCAAGGACTCCGGCCGGGCCATCCCGGGCATCGGCGGGATGTTCGACCTGAGCGACAGCATGATCCTCGCCGCGCCGGTCGGTTACCTGCTCCTCGGGCTCGCCTGAGGCGCGCGCCCCCCGCCTTCCCGTGGCCGCCCGTCGCAAACGCATCGTCCTCCTCGGCGCCACCGGCTCCATCGGGGAGAGCACGCGGCGGGTCATTGCGGCGCACCGGGACCGGCTGGAGCTGGTCGCGGTGGCCGGCCGGGGAAGGTGGGAGCAACTGGCGGCGATCGCGCGGGAACACGGCGTGCGCGAGGTGGGCATCTTCGACGAGGCGGCCCTCGCGGCGGCGCGCGCGGTGCCGGGGGCATTCCCGCCCGGGACGCGCCTGCACGGCGGCCTGGAGGGCCTGCGGGAACTCGCGCGACTGCCGCAGGCCGACCTCGTGCTGGTGGCGGTCGTGGGCACCCTCGGGCTGGAACCGGCGCTGGCGGCGATCGCGGCGGGCAAGGACCTGGCCCTCGCCTCGAAGGAAATCCTCGTGCTGGCGGGACCCTTCGTGATGGCGGCGGCCCGGCGGCACGGGGTGCGGATTCTCCCGGTCGACAGCGAGCACAACGCCGTCTTCCAATGCCTGGAGGGGCATCCCGCGGCGAACGTGCGCCGGATCGTGCTCACCGCGAGCGGCGGGGCGTTCCGCGACTGGCCGGCGGAGCGTCTCGCCCAGGCGACGCCGGCGGACGCGCTGCGGCACCCGAACTGGAGCATGGGGCCGAAGATCACCGTCGACTCGGCGACCCTCGCGAACAAGGGCCTCGAGCTGATCGAGGCGCAGCACCTCTTCGGCCTGCGACCGGAACAGTGCGGGGCGGTCCTGCACCCCCAGAGCATCGTGCACTGCCTGGTCGAGTTCACCGACGGCGCGATGCTGGCCCAGCTCTGCCCGCCCTCGATGACCTTTCCGATCCAGCACGCCCTGCTCCACCCGGAAAGGCCGCCCGGGACGGAGCCCGCGCTGTCCCTGGAGCGGGCCTTCGGGTTGGAGTTCCGGCCGGTGGACGAGGCCCGGTTTCCGATGCTGCGGCTCGCCCGCGAGGTGATGGTGGCCGGCGGCGCGGCCCCGGCGACCTACAACGCGGCCAACGAGGTCGCGGTCGCCGCCTTCCTCGCCGGTCGCCTGCCCTTCCTTGCGATCCCGCGGGTCGTGGAAACGGTGCTGGCGGAAATGCCCACCCTGTCCGCTCCCGATCTCGCTGCGGTCCTCGCCGCTGATGCCGAGGCCCGCCGCCGCGCCGCCGCGCACCTGCCGGCTGCGACCCCCTAACCCGTGGCCGCCGACCTGCTCCCCTCCCTCCTCTCCAACCTCTGGTCGATCGCGCTCGTCGTCCTCTTTTTCGGCGGCTCGATCTTCGTCCACGAGCTGGGCCACTTCCTCGCCGCCCGCCGGCGCGGCGTGCTGGTGGAGCGTTTCTCGATCGGCTTCGGGCCCCCGCTCTGGTCCTGGCGCGGGCGCGACGGCGTGGAGTACCGGATCGCCTGGTTCCCGCTCGGGGGCTACGTGCTGCTGCCCGAACTCGCTGATCTCGGCGCCGCCGAGGGCCCGAGCCGGGCCGACCTCCGGGAGCGCCCCCCGGTCACCTACGGCACGCGGATGCTCGTGTTCGCGGCCGGGGCCGCCTGCAACCTGATCTTCGCCTTCGTCCTCGCCGTGCTCCTCTGGGCCCTCGGCCAGCCGATGAGCAGCGACGTCCTCTCGACCCGCATCGGCCACGTCGCCCCCACCCTCACGCTGCCGGACGGCCGCGAGGTGCCCAGCCCGGCCCGCGAGGCCGGACTGGAACCCGGGGACCTCATCCGGCGGATCGACGGCCGCCCGGTCGCGGCGTGGATCGACATCCAGAATTCCCTCATCCTCGGCACCGGGCGCGACGCCTCCGGCCGGCCGCAGGTCGTCTTCTCCGTCGAGCGCGCGGGCCGCCCCCTCGAGGTGACGATCCACCCGCAGCTGGCCGGCGACGAGCGGGTCCGCCGCGTCGGCATCGGCCCGGGCTTCGAACTGCTCATCCACGCCGTCGCTCCGGATTCGCCGGCGGCACGGGCCGGCTTCGCGCCCGACGACGAGATCCTCCAGGTCGACGGGCGCCCGATCCTGAGCGACGTGCCCTTCCGCGCGGCGCTCGCGGGGGCGGCCGGGCGGGAACTCGAGGTCCGCGTGCGCCGCGCCGGGGCCGAACGGGTCCTGCGGCTGACGGTGGCCGAGGGCGCCGCGGCCGGCCCGGGGGCCGGCCTCACCCTGCGGACCGGCTTCCGGACGGTGCACGTCTCGCCCTTCCGGCAACTCGGCGACGCGATCGGGTGGACCTACCGCACGCTGGTCAGCCTCCTGCACCCGCGATCGGACATCGGCCTCGACAAGATGTCCGGCCCCGTCGGCATCGCGCGGGTCCTGCACAGCGCCGCGGAGGTGGGCCTGCGGGCGGTGTTCCTGATCACGCTCCTGCTCAACGTGAACCTGGCCCTGTTCAACCTGCTCCCGATCCCGGTGCTGGATGGCGGCCATATGCTCTTCGCGACCCTCGGCCGGCTGCGCGGGCAGCCCCTGCCCGCCGCCCTGATCGCCGGGGCGCAGAGCGTGTTCATGGTCGTCCTGCTCTCGCTCGTGGCCTACGTCACCGTGTTCAGCGACGTGCCGCGCACGCTCCGGGAGATGCGGGCGGACCGCGCCGCCCCGTCCCCGGCGCCCGCGCCCGCCGCCCCTCCCGTTCCCGCCCCCGCCCGATGAACTACTGCCCCAACCGTTTCCGGACCCGCCGGCGCGTGACCCGCGAGGTGCGGGTCGGCTCCGTCGGCGTCGGCGGCGCGCACCCGCTGCGGCTGCAGTCGATGACCACGAGCGACACGCAGGACGTGGCGGCGACCGTGCGGCAGGCGATCGCGCTCGCGGAAGTCGGCTGCGAGATCGTGCGGGTGACGGCGCCCAACGTGGCCGCCGCGCGCTGCCTCCGCGAAATCCGCGCCGGCTTCAGCGCGGCGGGCTTCGCGCACGTGCCCCTCGTGGCGGACATCCACTTCCTGCCCGCCGCGGCCCTCGAGGCCGTGGAGCACGTGGAGAAGGTGCGCGTGAACCCCGGCAATTACGCGGACAAGAAGCGCTTCGCGGTGCGGGAGTACAGCGACGCCGACTACGCCGCGGAACTCGAGCGCCTGCACGACGCCTTCTCCCCGCTCGTCCGACGCTGCCGCGAGCTGGGCCGCGCGCTGCGGATCGGCACCAATCACGGTTCGCTGAGCGACCGGATCCTCAACCGCTACGGCGACACCCCGCTCGGGATGGTGGAGAGCGCGCTCGAGTTCCTGCGCATCGCCGAGGCGCACGGCCACCGCGACCTCATCCTCTCGATGAAGGCCTCCAACCCCAAGGTGATGATCCAGGCCTACCGCCTGCTCGTCGCCCGGATGGCGGAGGAGGACATGCATTACCCGCTCCACCTCGGCGTGACCGAGGCCGGCGACGGCGAGGACGGCCGCATCAAGAGCGCGATCGGCATCGGCTCGCTGCTGCTGGACGGCCTCGGCGACACGATCCGCGTCTCGCTGACGGAAGACAGCGTGTACGAGATCCCGGTCGCGCGCGCGATCGCGGACAAGGCGATGCGCCTCTGGGCCGAACCCGCGGGCGCGGCCGCCGAGGCGCCGGACCGCGTGGCTCCCTTCCGCTTCGAGCGCCGCGGGCCGGCGACGGTCGACCTCGGCGCGGGTTGCCGGACCGGGTCCGACCAGCCGCCGCGCGTGATCGTGCGCTTCAGCGCGGTCGACGACCTGGCGCGGCCGGCGCCGTGGCTGCGGGCGCCCGCGCGCGCGGACACCCCGGTCGAGGGCGTGCTCGTGCCGGTGCGCGGCGTCGGCGACCTCGGCCGGCTCTGCGCCGCCGCGGCCAACGGCCTGCCGGTGAACTTCCTCGCGCTCGCGGTGGACCCCGCGCTCACGCCCGACGTGCTGCAGCCGCTGCTCGCGCTGAGCCCGGGCCGCGTCGTCATCGTGAGGGACTTCCGGGCCGACGAGGCGCCCGACCTCGCGGCGCACCTCGCGCTCGCGGCGGCGCACGGTCATCTCGTGGCGGCGGGCCTCACCGCGGCCACCGTGCCGGACTTCGCCGCGGCGCTCGCGCCCGGCGCCGCGGACCGGCTGATCCTGACCCTCGCGGCGGACGGCGTCGGGGCCGGAGAGCACGCGCTCGGCGCCTACCGGCGGCTCGCGGAGGCCGCGGCGCAGGCCGGCTGGCGGGCGCCCCTGTGGATCCGCAACACGGCGGCCACGGCGGTGCGGCCGGGGAGCGATTTCCTCTCGCGCCTCCTCGAGGCCGCGTTCCTCACCGGCGGCCTTCTCTGTGACGGCCTCGGCGACCTCGTCAGCGTCGAGACCGAGCCGGAGCCGGAGCGCGCGCTGCGGCTGGCGTACAACGTCCTGCAGGGCGCGGGCGCGCGCAGCTCGAAGACGGAGTTCGTCGCGTGCCCGAGCTGCGGCCGCACCTTGTTCGACCTGCAGACCACGACGCAGCGGATTCGCGCGCAGACCGGCCACCTCAAGGGCGTGAAGATCGCCATCATGGGCTGCATCGTGAACGGCCCCGGGGAGATGGCGGATGCGGATTTCGGATACGTCGGCGGCGCGCCGGGGAAGATCAACCTCTACGTCGGCAAGACCTGCGTGCAGTACAACCTCCCGCAGGAGCAGGCCGACGCGCGCCTCATCGCGCTCATCCGCGAGCACGGCCGCTGGACGGATCCCGCCCCCGCCGAGCCGGCCGCCGCCCCCGCCTGAGCCGCCGCCGGGCCGCCCGCCGGAGGCTCCCGGAGCGCCCCCGGCGGCCCTGTGAACAAGTTGTGGGAAAGTTGACCTTGAAATGCCCCGGCCCTTTACGATTACTCCGCACTTCGCCACCCGTGGCGCCCGTTCCGGTTGTTCCTTCCCATGCCCCTCGAGCCCTCCCTGAGGCGCCCGCCGCGAGACTTTCATTACCCCCTCCCCCGCATCGACTTAGAACTGTGAATTCCATCCCCGATGCCCGCCCCCTTTTCGACCCTTTTTTCTCTCGGCAGACCGGCGCAGGCGACGGAGCAGGTGGCATGAGTCAGACGCAACCGGCGGCGCGCTGTGAATAAAACCGTCCTCCTCCGCCCGGATATGTCTTCCGCCCTCCTCTCCCCCAGCTTGTGGGAAACCGTCAAGTGCGACTTCAAGTCGCTCTTCCCGGAGGACGTGTTTCAGATGTGGTTTGAGCCGCTCGTGTGCCTGGAGGCGACGGTGGACACGATCACCCTGGGGGTGCCGAATGACTTCGCGGCGATCTGGATCCACGACAACTACCTCGACCTGATCACGCAGCGCCTGCGCCTCACGGCAGGTCGCGCGGTGCAGGTGCGCCTGCGCAAGGTGGAGGCCTCCGGGGCGACGCCCGTCCCGGCCGAGGTCGCGCCTGCCGCGCGGATTCGCGTCTCGCCCTCCCGGCGTTCCGGCCGGGCCGAGGACCGTGGCGCCGCGCAGGGCACGCTGAATCCGCGCAACACGTTCGAGACCTACGTCGTGGGTTCCAACAATCAGATGGCGCACGCCGCGGCGATGGCGGTGGCGCAAGCCCCGGCGCAAGCCTACAACCCGCTTTTCCTCTACGGGGACACCGGCCTCGGCAAGACACACCTGATGCACGCCATCGGCCACGCCGTGGTGCGCGCGAACCCCGACGCCCGCGTCGCCTACCTTTCCACCGAGAAGTTCACCAACGAGTTCATCCTCGCCCTGCAGGAGAACGCGCTGGCGAAATTCCGGCAGCGCTACCGCCACGTCGACATCTTGCTCATCGACGACGTGCAGTTCCTGGCCGGCAAGGAGCGCATCCAGGAGGAGTTCTTCCACACCTTCAACGACCTCTTCGAATCCGGCCGCCAGATCGTCATCACCAGCGACCGGCGCGCGAGCGAGATCCAGAAGCTGGAGTCGCGCCTTGTCTCCCGCTTCGAGTGGGGCCTGCCGGCCGACATCCAGGCGCCCGACTTCGAGACGCGCCTCGCGATCCTGCGCAAGAAGTCGCAGCAGCTCAGCTGCGTCCTGCCCGAGCCGATCCTCAGCTTCATCGCCGAGCACATCACCAAGAACATCCGCCGCCTCGAGGGCGCGCTGCTCAAGGTCTCCAGCTACACCTCCCTCACCCAGCAACCGCTCGACCTCCCGGCGGTGGAACGGCTCCTGCAGGACGTGCTGCTGGAACAGGCGCAGAACGTGCTCACGATCGAGACGATCCAGAAGCGCGTCGCCGACCACTTCCAAATCCGGCACAGCGACATGACCAGCAAGCGCCGGCCGAACAACATTGCGATGCCGCGCCAGGTCGCGATGTACCTCTCTCGGATCCTGACCAAGCATTCCCTGCAGGACATCGGCGATGCCTTCGGCGGCCGCGACCACGGCACGGTCATCCACGCCTGCAAGACGGTAGAAAACCTCTGCGAGCAGGACGCCTCGATGCGCAACAGCGTCGACTTCCTGAAGACGCAGCTCTCCCGCTGAGGCGGGCCACCCGCCCTCGACGCGCCCCACCGCAACCCGCGGTTGCGAGCGCGCCCCCGGCCCCTACGCTCCGTCACCGATGCACCTCACGCCCGAGCAAAAACAGACCGTCGCCACCTGGGTCGCCGCCGGCGACGGCCTTTCCGCGGTCCAGGCCAAACTCCGGGAACAGTTCCAGCTCTCCCTCACCTACCGCGACGTCCGCTTCCTCGTCGATGACCTCGACCTGCAGTTGAAGGACGCCGCGCCAAAGGTTGACACCAGCGATGTCACCAAGGCCGTCCCACCCCCGTCCGCCCCGCGCGCCGCGGCGCCCGAGCCGAAGGGATTCTTCGAGAAGGCGAAGGAGAAGCTGGGACTGGGCGGGGACGACGCCGCGGAGGCCGCAGTGGCCCCGGAAGGCGAGGAGCCCCTCGGCGACGAGGGCGAACTGCCCGGGGAGGAACCGGCGGGCGCCTCCACCCTCAGTGTCGTGGTCGACAAGGTCACCCTCATCCCGGGCGCGATCGCGAGCGGGACCGTCACCTTCAGCGACGGTGTCACCGGCAAGTGGATGATCGACCAGTACGGCCGACCCGGATTTACGCAGGTGAGCAAGGAGGGCTACCGTCCCTCCCCGGCCGACGCCCAAGCCTTCATGACGGAGCTTCAGGTCGCGATCCGGAACCTCGGGTACTGAAGCCCGGGCGCCGAACCGGAACCCACCCGCCCGTTCAGCCGCCCGCGAGCAGCGCCCGCAGGCCCGCCTCATCGAGCACGGGCACGCCGAGGTCGCGCGCCTTGGTGAGCTTGGAACCGGCCTCCTCCCCCGCGACGACGTAGTGCGTCTTGCGGCTGACGCTCCCGCTCACGCGGCCCCCGGCGGCCTCGATCAGCGCGGCCGCGTCCTCCCGGGCGAGCGTCGGCAGGGTGCCCGTGAGGACGAAGGTCTTGCCGGCGAGACCGCCCGCGACGGCGGCCGGCGCCCGCGGGGCGAGGCCCGCCGCGAGCAACTCGGTGACGAGCGCACGGTGGGCCGGCTGCTGGCACCACCCCCGCACCGCCTGGGCCGTCTTCTCCCCGAAGCCCTCGACGCGGCACAGCTCCGCCAAGGGCGCGTCGAGCAGGGCTTCGAGCGAGCGGAAGGTCCGCGCGAGCTCCTTGGCCGCGGCCGCGCCGACCTGCGGGATGCCGAGGCCGTTGATGACGCGCCAGAGCTCGACCTCGCGGCGCGCGGCGATCCCGGCGATCAGGTTGGCCGCCCAGACCTCGCCCGACTTGCGCAGGGGCAGCAGGTCCTCGAGCCGCAGACGGAACAGGTCCGGCAGGCGGCGGACGAGGCCCCGCTCCAGCAACTGGCCGACGATCTCCTCCCCCAGCCCGTCGATGTCGACCCCCGCCTTCGAGGCAAAGTGTTCGATGCGGCGGCGCACCTGCTCGGGACACTCGGGATTCGGACAGCGCCACGCCACCTCGCCCTCGGGGCGCACCGCGGCGGTCCGGCACACCGGACACTCCCGCGGGAACACGTAAGGCTCCGCCCCGGGCGCGCGCCGCGCGAGCACCACCGCCACGACCGCGGGGATGATCTCGCCCGCCTTCTCCACCCGCACCGTGTCTCCCGGGCGCACGTCCTTGCGCGCGATCTCGTCGGCGTTGTGCAGGGTCGCCCGCCGCACGGTGGTGCCGGCGAGCAGCACCGGCTCGAGCTCCGCCACGGGGGTCAGCACGCCGGTGCGCCCCACCTGGATCGTGATCTCCCGCACGCGGGTCTCGGCCTGGTCCGGCGGAAACTTGAACGCGCAGGCCCAGCGGGGGGAAAGCTTGCGGGCCGCCTCCGCTTGGCCGTCCGCCGCCATCCCCCGGAAGCCCACGCGGGGGTGGCGCTGCTGGGCGAAGGCGTCAAGCTTCACCACCGCGCCGTCGGTACCGAACGGAAGCGCGCGGCGGCGGGCGTCGAGCTCGCCGATCACCGCCCACACCGCCTCGGGACCCCGGACGGACCAGCAGGGATCCAGCACCGGCAGACCCCAGCCGCGCAGCCGCTCGTGCAACCCGGACTGGGAAGTCGCGACCGGGGGCTCGCAGTGGCCGACGCCATACAGGACGATTTCCAGCCGGCGCCCGGCGACGACCCGCGGGTCGAGCTGCTTGAGCGTGCCGGCGGCGAGATTGCGCGGGTTGGCGTACGGAGCCTCGCCGGCCTCCTCCTGCAGCTGATTGATGCGGCGGAACTCCTCCTCCCGCAGGTAGATCTCGCCGCGTACCTCGATGACCGCCGGCGGCGCGAGGTCGACCAGCGCCGCCGGCAGGCCGCGGATGGTGCGGACGTTGGCGGTCACGTCGTCCCCCTCCTCGCCGTCCCCCCGCGTCACGGCGCGGGTGAGCCGGCCGTCCTCGTAGGTCAGGCTGATGGCGACGCCGTCGACCTTGGGCTCGACCGTGTAGGCGAGGTCCTCGGTGCCGAGGGCGCGGACGAGCCGGGCGTGGAATTCGCGGAGCTCCGCCTCGTCGTAGGTGTTGTCGAGGGTGGTCATCGCCTGGCGGTGGCGGACCCGCACGAAGCCCTCGGCGCGGTCGTCGCCGACGCGGGCCGTGGGGGACGCGGTGCCGGTCGCGGGGGCCGCGGGAAACGCGCGCTCAAGCCGGGCGAGCTCGGCCTTGAGGCCGTCGTAGGCGAAATCGGTGAGCTCCGGCCGGGCCTGCCGGTAATAAAGCTCGTCGTGCCGCGCGACCTCGGCGCGGAGCGTGGCGATGCGGACGGCTGCCTCTTCGGGCGTCATCGCGCCATCCCACCCCGGGCGCGGCGCGGCGTCGAGCCCGGGCTCGGCGGGACGGCCGCGCTCACCGGCCGGCGGCCGGCGTCAGCTCGCGGGCACGGGCGTAGTGGCGCGCCGCGCCCGCGGCGTCGCCGAGCATCGAGAGCACGTTGCCCAGGTTGTGGTGCGCCCCGGCGTTGGCGGGATCGAGCTGCAGCGAGCGCTCGAGCCGCGCGCGGGCCTCGGCGGGCTGGCCGCGCTGGGCCAGGACCACGGCGGAGCCGTTGAGGGCGTTGACGTGGTCCGGATCGCGCGCGAGGACGAACGCGTAGTGCTCCATCGCCTCGTCCAGCTGGCCGAGGTCGGAGAGGGCGTTGGCGAGGTTGTTGCGCACCTCGGGGTGCCCGGGTTGGGCGGCGAGGGCGGCGCGGTAGTGCGGGAGCGCCTCGGCGGGCCGGCCCAGGCGGGCGAGCGCATGGCCGAGGTTGTTGTGCGCATTCAGGTAACCCGGATGGATGGCCAGGGAGGCGCGGTAGTCGGCCAGCGCCGCGTCGACGCGCCCCTGACCGAGCCGGTGCAGTCCGCGGTTGTCGTGCGCGACGTAATTGCGCTCCGTCACAGCCAGCGCGTGGGAGAAGAGGGTGTCCGAATCGCGCCACAGGCCCTGCTGGCGCCAGGTCAGGGCGGCGGCCGCGGTCAGGGCGAGCCCGGCGAGGACGGCGGCGGTGCGGCGCGGGAGCAGTTCCCGCAGCGTCCAGAGGACCGCCAGCTGAAGCCCGGGGACGGTGAGGTAGGTGTAGCGGTCGGCCATCGACTGCACCCCGACCTGGACGAGGCCGATGACCGGGACGAGCGCCCCGAGGAACCACGCCCAGCCGACGAGGATCCACGGGCGGCGCCGCAGTTGCCATACGGCCGCCGCGGAGAGCGCCGCCACGAGGGCGCCGGAGGCGAGCACGCGCGGCGGCGGCCAGGTGCCCGGATGCGGGTAGAGCACCGCCAGCTCGACGGGGAAAATCACCTTCCCGAGGTAGCGCGTGACCGCGACCAGCGCGTTCGCGCCGCGGTCCCCGAGGTCGAGCGCGGCCGAGACGGAGCCGCCGGCCTGCTGAACGCGGTAGGTCACGTAGGCGGAGGCGGCCACCAGCGCAAAGAAGGGGAGTTTCTCGCGCCCCAGCGGCAGCCAGTCGCGGACGCTGGCGGCGCGGCGAAGCGGCCAGCCGTCCAGCAGCAGGAGCACGCAGGGTAACGTGACCAGCATCGGCTTGGCCATCAGCCCGAGGGCGAACGAGACGAGAGTCGCGGCGTACCAGCGGCCGGCGCCGGTGCCGCCGGGGCGGCGGCGCTCCGCGTAGCCGGCGTAGCACCAGAGCGTGAGGAACCACAGGGCCCCGCTGAGCACGTCCTTCCGCTCCGCGACCCAGGAGACCGACTCCACCCGGAGCGGATGCCACGCGAAGAGTGCCGCGCAGACCAGGCTGGCGAGGGCGGCGCCGGTCAGGCGGCGGAACGCCAGGAAGGCGAGCGCGGCGTTCAGGGCGTGCAGGAACACGCTGGTGGCGTGGTGGCCGCGGGGGTTCAGCCCGAAGAGGGTGACGTCGAGCTGGTGCGACAGCCAGGTGAGCGGATGCCAGTTCGAGGCGGCGCCGCTGGTGAAGGCCCAGCGGACGCCCTCGAGGCTCAGCCCGGCGCGGACCTGGGGGTTGGCGGTGACGTAGTCCGGGTCGTCGTAGTTGACGAAGTCGTTCCCGCACGAGCGGGAGAACAGGAGCAGCGTCAGCGCGAAAAGCAGCAGCGCGGGCGCGGCCCCGCGGGCGAAGGCGGGGGGGGGACTGGCGGGCGCCGCCTTCACGTCTTCCCGTGCGCCGGCGCCGCGCCGTACCGGGTGGGCCACGGGAGCACCCGCTCCAGCTGCCGCCGGTACCAGGTCCAACGCACGTAGAGCACCGCCGCGCAGGCGGCGCCCGCGGTGTCCGCCACCCAGTCAGCGACCTCCGCGCTCCGGCCCGGCACGAAGCTCTGGTGCCACTCATCGCTGGCCCCGAAGGCGGAGGCAACCACGACGGCCAGCACCGCCCCACGCCACGTGCGCGCCGGGCGGCAGGCCAGGGTGCCGAGGAGCCCGTAGACCGCGAAGTGCACCACCTTGTCCGCGTGCGGCACATCCCCGCCGGCGGCGACCGTCGAGCGGTGGGAGGCGATGAAGATCATCGTCGCCACGGCGAAGGGCCAGAACCACACGGCGAAACGGGCGGGGGAGGGACAATCCACGGCTGGGGAGAGACCCGCTCCCGCGATTCCCGGCAATCCGAAAAGCCGGCGCGCCGCGCCCGGCCGGAGTTGCAGCCGGAGGCTCCTCCCGCACGCTCCTCCCGTGCTCACCGCCGCTCCCGCCCCGTCCGCCCCCGCCGCCCCGCGCCTCCCCGCCGGGCCCGAGCTGCTGGCGCCCGCGGGCGACTGGGAATGCGTCCGCGCCGCGGTCGAGAACGGGGCGGACTCCGTCTACTTCGGCCTGGAGCGCTTCAACGCCCGGATGCGGGCCCGCAACTTCACCCAGGCGGACCTCCCGGCGGTGATGGAGTACCTCCACGGCCGTGGCGTGCGCGGGTACGTCACCTTCAACACCCTCGTCTTCACCGCGGAGCTGGAGGACGCGGCGGATATGCTCCGCACCCTGATCGCGGCGGGGGTGGACGCGGCGATCGTGCAGGACGTCGGCGTGTGCCGGCTGATCCGCGCCTTGTCGCCGGATTTCCCGATCCATTGCTCGACGCAGATGACCATCACCAGCCCGGCCGGCGTGGCCTTCGCGCGGGACCTGGGAGCGCAGCTCGTCGTGCTGGCGCGGGAGAACTCCATCGCGGACATCACGCGGATCCAAGCCGCGCAGGCGGCCGCGGGGGCGCCACCGTTGCCCCTGGAGGTCTTCGTGCACGGCGCCCTTTGCGTCGCTTA
The DNA here is from genome assembly GCA_049428505.1 of Opitutaceae bacterium. GTDB lineage: Bacteria > Verrucomicrobiota > Verrucomicrobiia > Opitutales > Opitutaceae > ER46. Next base: position 36,596 of record JBMTAG010000010.1, read on the forward strand.
CTCCGGGCAGTGCCTGACCAGCGAATCCCTTGGGGGGCGGTCGGCGAACCGCGGCGAGTGCGCGCAGGCCTGCCGCCTGCCGTACGACCTGATCGCGGACGGTCAGAAGGTGGAACTGGGCGACCGCCGCTACCTGCTGAGCCCGCAGGACCTCGCGGGCCTCGAGGTGCTGCCCGAGCTGGTGCGCGCGGGCGTGGCCTCGCTCAAGATCGAGGGCCGGCTGAAGTCGCCGGAGTACGTCGCCAGCATCACGCGGGTCTACCGGCAGGCGATCGACCGGATCCGCGCGGGAAGCCCGCCGCCGGCGGCCGACTACGAGTTGCAGATGGCGTTCTCCCGCGGGCTGTACCCGGGCTGGTTTCGAGGCATCGACAACCAGCACCTGGTGCACGCGCGGTTCGGCACCAAGCGGGGCGTGTTCCTCGGCGAGGTCACCGCCGCCGGACCCGACTGGGCGGAGCTGCGTCTGGCGGCGCCGGTCAAGCCGGGCGACGGCGTGGTCTTCGATGCGGGCCAGCCGGAGGCGGGCGAGCAGGGCGGGCGCGTCTACCGGGTGGATCCGGGCGCGGCCCCGGGGGTGGCGCGCCTGGGTTTCGGCCGGGGCGACATCGACGGGCGGCGGGTGCAGGCCGGCCAGCGGCTCTGGAAGACCAACGATCCCGCGCTCGACCGCGAGCTGCGGGCGACCTTCGCGGGCGACCAGGTGCGGCACCAGCGGCCGCTTGACCTCGAGGTGCACGGCGCCCCGGGACGGCCGCTGACCGTCCTCGCGCGGGACGAGGCGGGCCACATCGCGCGCGCGGAATCCGCCGCCCCGCTGGCCGCGGCCGAGCGCCAGCCGCTGGGGGATGCCGTACTTCGCGCGCAACTCGGGCGGCTGGGCGGCACGCCGTTCACCCTCGGCCGCCTCGAGCTCCACCTGGCGGGCGACGTGATGGCGCCCCTGAGCGAGTTGAACCGCATCCGCCGCGAGCTGGTCGCGGAACTCGACCGCCAGCGCCGCCGGCCCCGGGCCTGGACCCTGCGCGATCCGGGACCGCTCCTCGGGGAACGCTTCCGCGGCGCGGGCGCGCCGGAGGCCCCGGAGGCGGCCCCGCCGGAATTGATCGCCGTCGTGCGGCAGCCGGAGCAGCTGGCGGCCGCATGGGCGGCGGGTTGCCGGACCCTGTACTGTGAATTTGAGGATCCGAAGCAGTACCGGGCCAGCGTGGCCGAGTTCCGGGCGCTGCAGGCGGGCGCGCCGGAGGCCTCCATCTGGCTGGCGGCCCCGCGCATCTTCAAGCCGGGCGAGGACTGGATCCTGCGCCAGGTGCGCGCCGCCGCACCGGATGGCTTCCTGGTGCGCAACCACGACCACCTCGCGGCGTTCGCCGGCGAGCGGCGCCGCGGCGACTTCTCCCTCAACGTGGCCAACCCCTGGACCGCCGCACACTTCATCCGCGAACACGGCCTCGAGCGGGTGACCGCCAGCTACGACCTGAACCTCGCGCAGCTGGAGGCGCTGCTCGGCGCCGCCCCGCCGGCGTGGTTCGACCTGACCCTGCACCAGCACATGCCGATGTTCCATATGGAGCACTGCGTGTTCTGCGCGTTCCTTTCGACCGGGCGGGATTACCGGGACTGCGGCCGGCCCTGCGACACGCGCCGGGTCGCCCTGCGTGACCGGGTGGGCGCGGACCTCCCGGTGAAGGCCGACGCCGGCTGCCGCAACACGGTCTACAACAACCGCGCCCAGACCGGCGCCGAGTACGCCAGCCGTCTCCGGACCCTCGGGGCCCGCAGCTTCCGCATCGAGTTCGTCTGGGAGGAGCCCGCCGAAGTCCGGCGGACCCTCGAGCGCTACCAGGCGCTGTTCCGCGGCGAGATCTCCGGCGCCGACCTCTGGCGCGAACTCCGCCTGATCAACCAGCTGGGCGTCACCCGCGGCCAGATCGAGGCGCCCGCCCGCGCGCTGCCCCGCAAGGGCGCGCCCCGCTGACCCGCGGCGCCGGCCCGCCCCCCGCCCGCTTTCTGGCATCGAACTCGCCCGCAAAAGCCTCCACCGTCCCCCCGCCCTTCATGCCCAACGCCCCCGCCACCCAGCCGCTGGCCCCCAAACCCACGGACCTCGAGATCAAGGACGCCTCCCTGATCTTCTCGTCCGTCTGGCAGGAGCTGGAGGCGAACTTCGGCCGGTCCGAGCTGCGCTTCCCCAAGGAAATCATCCTGCTCGGGGGCGCCCCGGGCGCCGGCAAGGGCACCAACACGGAGTTCATCAAGCAGACGCGGATGCTGACCTGCGCCCCCATCGTGGTGAGCGCGCTGCTCGATTCCCCGGAGGCCCGGGCCCTCAAGAACTCCGGCAACATGGTCGGCGACCGGGAGGTGGTGGGGCTGATCCTGCGCGAGCTCCTCAAGGCGGAGTACCGCGACGGCGTCATCCTCGACGGGTTCCCGCGCACGAAGGTCCAGGTCGAGTGCCTCAAGCTGCTGGTCGACAAGATGCAGGAACTGCGGCGGGAGTTCTATACCACGCCGCTGGGCATCCACTTCCGCCAACCCACCATCCACATCATGGTGCTCTTCGTGGACGAGCGCGAGGCGGTGGCCCGCCAGCTCAAGCGCGGCCGCGAGACCCGCATCCACAACGAGGAGGTCGCGCGCACCGGCATCGGCGAACTCCTCGAGGACCGGCCGACCGACCACGACGAGGGCCTCGCCCGGCGCCGCTACCGGGTCTTCAAGGAGCAAACGTGGGACGCGCTCCAATCCCTGCGCGAGACCTTCCACTATCACTTCATCAACGCGCAGGGCCCGGTGGAGGAGGTCGAGCAGAACATCCTGCGCGAGCTGGAGTACCAGAGCACCCTCGAGCTCGACCCGCGGACCGTCGACCGCCTGCGCGGCATTCCGGTCGCGAGCCAGCTGATCATCCACGCCCGCCAGGAACTGGTGAAGCGGCTGGACGGGTATGAGTTCGAACACGCGGACCTGTTCGGTCGGGTGGTCGTCTTCATCGAGAAGAAGATCATTCCGATCGTGCTGCGCCACGCGATCTCGGGCGTCGCGCAGATCAACACCGAGGAAGCTGTGCTCGAGGACCCGCTCGCGCTGGCCATCCTGATCGACGTCTTCTCGGAGCGGGGCTACCACGCGGTGGTCGACATCCACCGGATCGAGATTCCCGAACAGGTCGACCTGAAGACGGGCCAGATCCGCTGCCGCACCAAGAAGGTCTACCGGATCCAGATCCGGTTCCAAGGCTCCGAGATCCGCCGCGGCTGACCGTCCGCCGGCGTCAGGCGGAGCGGAAGACGCGGTAATTCAGCACGAGGAACACGACCGCCGTCGCCGGCGGGATCGCCCAGAAGGCCGCCCAGAAAACCCCGAGCCCGAGCCCGCGGTGGGCGAGTTGGAACGCCCCGAGGTTGATCGCGTAGCTGAGGCCGACCGCGCCCAAGTACTCCAGGGCCTGGCGACCGGTGTCCCGGCGGGCACTGGGCAGGGCCCAGAAGCGGTTGGCCAGGTAGTGCGCGAGCGTGGAGACGCCGTAGGAGACGGTGAACGCGGCCGCCGGCGCGAGCCGTCCCTCGAGCCACGCCAGCAAGCCGAGCTGGAGCGCGGCGGAGCCGCCTCCGACTGCCAGGAATCGGATCAGCCGGGGAGGAAGCCCCGGGGGCGGGACGGACGACGGCGACATGTCCTGAAGCCACCGGTGCGGTGCGTCGCAGGCAATCCCCAACCCATGGCCCCGGCCCCAAAAGCCCACTTGCGTCGCCCCTGCCCTTGCCTTCGCCTTCCCGCCACCGTGACCACCGCCGCCGCCGACTTTCCCTGCGCCATCATCGGCTGCGGCCTCATCGGCAGAAAACGCCTCGCCGCCCTCGCGGGTCGCGCCCCGGTGCTGTACGCGTGCGACCTCGACGCCGCCCGGGCCGCCGAGCTGGCCCGCCTCGCCCCCGGCTGCACCCCGGTGACGGACGCCGCCCGCGTCTTCGCGGATCCGCGGGTCCGCGCCGTGATCATCGCCACCCTGAACGCCGCCCTCGCCCCCCTCGCGCTCGAGGCCGTCCGGGGCGGCCGGCACGTGCTGGTGGAGAAGCCCGGGGCCCTGCACGCCGCGCAGCTCCGGGAAATCCAGGTGGCCGCCGCGCGGACCGGCGCCCGGGTGCGGATCGGGTACAACCACCGCTTTCATCCCGGCCTGCGCCAGGCACGCTCCCTGATCGACGCGGGGGAGTTGGGCCCGCTCCTGTTCCTCCGCGGCCGCTACGGTCACGGCGGGCGCCGCGGCTACGACCGCGAGTGGCGGGCGGATCCGGCGCAGTCGGGCGGCGGGGAACTCATCGACCAGGGCGTGCACCTGATCGACCTGGCGGGCTGGTTCCTGGGCGAATTCCCCACCGTGGAGGGCCACGCCGCGACCTACTTCTGGGACATGCCGGTGGACGACAACGCGTTCCTCTCGCTGCGCACCGCGGCCGGCCAGACCGCCTGGCTGCACGTCAGTTGCACCGAGTGGAAGAACCTCTTCTCCCTGGAGGTGTACGGCCGCGACGGGAAGCTCGCGCTCGACGGCCTCGGCGGGAGTTACGGCGTGGAGCGGTTGGCCTTCTACCGGATGCTGCCCGAGATGGGCCCCCCCGAGACCACGATCTGGGAATACCCGCGCGGGGACGACTCGTGGGCGGCGGAGACCCAGGCCTTCCTCGACGACCTGCGGCTGGGCCGCGAGCCCGACCCCGGCCCGGCCGCCGGCATCCGCACGCTGGAGATCGTCTCCCGCGTCTACGCCGCCTCCGGTTATCCGCGCCCCGCGGGCGCCCGCTCCCCATGATCATCACCCGTTCCCCCCTGCGCGTCTCCCTCGGCGGCGGCGGCACCGACCTGCCGTCGTACTACCGCGAGCACGGCGGGTTCCTCGTGGCCGCGGCGATCGACAAGTACGTCTACATCACCCAGCACCGCACGTTCCAGCCGGAGATCATCGTCAAGTACTCCAAGCTCGAGCGCGTGGCCTCGGTCGACCAGATCGAGCACCCGATCGTGCGCGAGGCGCTGCGGCTGACCGGCGTGACCGACCCGCACCTCGAGCTGACGTCGATGGCGGACATCCCGGGCGGAACCGGGCTGGGGTCCAGCGGGAGCTTCACCACCGCGCTGCTGAAGGCGCTGCACACGCACCGCAAGAACCTCGTCTCGCCCGCGGAACTCGCGGAGCAGGCCTGCACGATCGAGCTCGACCGCCTCGGCGAGCCGATCGGCAAGCAGGACCAGTACATCGCCGCGATCGGCGGCATCACCGCGTTCACCTTCCACCCCGACGGGCGCGTCGAGTACCGGCCCTGCGCCATCTCCGAGGAGACCCTGTTCAACCTGGAGGACAACCTCCTGCTCTTCTTCACCGGCTACAGCCGCAGCGCCTCCGCGATCCTCAAGGACCAGAACGAGCGCTCCAAGGCCGCCGACCAGGCGATGCTGGACAACCTCCACTTCACCAAGGAACTCGGCCGGCAGTCGCTGGCCGCGCTGGAGACCGGGCGGCTGGAGGAATTCGCGCGGCTGATGGACGTGCACTGGCGGCGCAAGCAGGCGCGCAGCGCGGGGATGAGCAACGACCGGATCAACGCGTGGTACGAACACGCGCGGGCGCACGGCGCGCTCGGAGGGAAGCTGATCGGCGCGGGCGGCGGCGGGTTCCTGATGTTCTACGCGGGCGACAAGCAGGAGCTGCGCCGCGCCATGCGCGAGCAGGGGCTGCAGGAAGTGCGGTTCCGCTTCGACTTCGAAGGCACCAAGGTCGTCGCGCAGAACTGAGGTCCTGGTCCCGGAAGCGGACCGCGTCGCCACGGTTGCGCCGGCCGCCGGACCCGGCATCGTCGCGCCACCCCATGCCCCCGCTTGTCCAGACCTTCGGCTGGCTCGACTACGCCGTCTTCGCCGCCTACCTCGGCCTCACCGCCGCCATCGGCCTCTGGTTCGCCCGCGGCCAGCGGGACCTCAAGGAGTACTTCCTCGCCGGGCGATCGATGGGGAGCGTCGTCGTCTCGATGACGATCCTCGCCGCCCTGTTCTCGGGCATCACCTTCCTCTCGGCCCCCGGGGAAGGCTACCTGCACGGGCCCGCCTTTTTCCTCGTCAACCTCGGGTTCTTCATCGCCACGCCGCTGACGAACCTCGTCTTCCTCCGCTTCCTCTACAGCCGCCGGTTCTTCACCGCCTACCAGTACCTCGAGGAGCGCTTCTCGACCACGCTGCGCACGCTCGCCTCGGGCGCCTTCATCCTGCGCGTGCTACTCTGGCTGGCCGCCGCCACCTATGCCCCCGCGCTCGCGCTGGAGCAGGTGACGGGCCTCCCGCTCTGGTTCACCATCGTCTGCACGGGCCTCGTCACCACGGTCTACACCACCTTCGGCGGGATGCGGGCGGTGATCTGGACCGACATCATGCAGCTGGTGGTGCTCTTCGGCGGGATGCTCGCGGTGGTGCTGCTCGCGCTGCGGCAGATCCCCGGGGGCCTCGCGCAGGTGATCGCGCTCGGGCAGGCAGGCGGCAAGCTCGAGCTCAGCCTGAGTCCCGACCCCACCGTGCGCGTGACGCTTTGGGGCCTGCTGCTCGGCGCGGGCTTCATGTACCTGGTGCAGATGGCGACGGACCAGGTCTCGGTGCAGCGCTACCTGACCGCGAGCAGCCTGCGCGCGGCGCAGCGCGGGCTCTGGATCAAGCTCGCCCTCGTCCTGCCGGTGACGGCGGTGTTCTACGGCAGCGGCCTGGTCTTCTGGGCCTTTTACCAGCTCAAGGGGGATCCGCTGGCGGCCGGGGTGATCACCAAGGCCGACCAGATCCTGCCCTACTTCGTGCTGCACCAGCTGCCCGCCGGCCTGCCCGGGCTCTTCATCGCGGCCATCTACGCCGCCAGCATGTCGACCATCTCCGCCGGCATCAATTCGCTGACCTCGGCCAGCCTGGTCGACTTCTACCAGCGGCTCTGGCGCCGGCCCAACCTCGCGGAGGCGCACCAGCTGCGGCTCGCCCGCCTCCTCACCTTCGCCTACGGCGGGATCGTGATGCTCCTGGCCTTCCTCGTGGAATCGCTCGGCACCCTGCTGGAGGCCACCAACAAGGTGATCAGCATGGTGGGCGGCCCGCTCATCGGACTCTTTCTGCTCGGGATGCTCACCGCCCGCGCCACCGCCCGCGGCGCCCTGCTCGGCTGGGCGATCGGGACCGCGGCGACGCTCTGGATCAGCTTCCGCACCCCGATCTCGTTCCTGTGGTGGGCCCTCGCGGGCACGCTGGTAACCCTTATCGCCGGCTACCTCCTGAGCCTGCTCGACCCGCCGCCCGGCGAACGCCAGCTGGCCGGCCTCACCTGGAGCCGCCGCCCGCCGGCCGAGGATTGAATCCCGTCGCCCGGCCCCGGCGCGCCCGCCCGGGCTTGCACCGGCGCGACGACCCGCCACGGTCCCCCCCACCACCCCACCCTCGGCCCATGCGCTTCGTGCTGCCCTCCCTCGCCGTCTGCGTCCTCGCCTCCGCGCTCTCCGCCGCCGCCGCTCCCCGCCCGCTCAAGCTGTTCAATGGCCGCGACCTCGACGGCTGGTACACCTACACCGTCCAAACCGGCCACGAGAATCCCGGGATCTTCACCGTGGTCGACGGGATGCTCAAGGTCTCCGGCGGCGCCGGTGACGTCGCTTACTACGGGGGGATCATCACCCGGGAGCGCTACGCCAACTACCGCCTCACCTTCGACTACAAGTGGGGCGGGCCCACCTACGGCAACCGCAAGACCAAGTCCCGCGACTCCGGGGTGCTCGTGCACTGCATCGGACCCCATGAGGTCAGCCCGTGGATGACGTCCTATGAATTCCAGATCATCGAGGGCGGCACGGGCGACATCCTGGTGGTCAACGCCACGAAGAAGGACGACGCCGGCCGTCCCGCCACCCTCCTCCTCACCAGCGAGGGCTTCCTCGACGGGAAGCAGAAGTACTACAAGGCCGGCGGCGAGGTGATGCAGTACAAGGACAGCGGCCGCCACAACTGGTGGGGCCGCGACCCGAAGTGGACCGACACGCTCGGCGTGCGCGGACCAAAGGACGTCGAGTCCCCCTTGGGCGAATGGACCCGCTGCGAGATCGTCTGCCGCGGCGACCAGCTGGAATTCTACGTCAACGGCCAGCTCGTGAACAAGGCCTGGGGCCTGAACGTCACGAAGGGGAAGATCTTCTTCCAGACCGAAGGCGCGGAGATCTGGTACCGCAACCTCGAGTTGACCCCGCTCGACTGAGCCGCCCGGGCGGGCGCGTCAGTCGGGCAGCGCGAAGGCGACGATGATCCCGCCGGCGGGGCGGCCCGATTTGCCGCCGCCCGCCGAGATCACGAGGTACTGGCGGCCGGCGACCTCGTAGGTGCTGGGGGTCGCGTTGCCGGAAAAGGGCAGCGGCGCCTGCCAGAGCACGCGCCCGGTGTCCTTGTCGAAGGCGCGGATGGTTTCGTCCGCCGTGGCCGCGATGAAGATCAGGCCGCCGGCGGTGACGACCGGTCCGCCGTAATTCTCGGTGCCGGTGGGCGGGAGGCCGCGCGCGGTGAGCTCCTTGTATTCGCCGAGCGGCACCTTCCACTTGAGTTCGCCGGTGTTGAGGTCGACGGCGTTGAGGGTGCCCCACGGCGGCTTGATCGCGGGGTAGCCCTCGGCGTCGAGCCAGCGGCGGAAGCCGCCGAAGGTGTAAAGCGGCTCCTCCCCTTCCGCGGCCTTGCCCTTACCCTTCGCCTTGCCCGGGCCCGCCCCAGGCCGGCCGCCGGCGGCTCCGGGTTCGGGACCGTAGAGGTGGTCGAGCACGGCGCTCCGCTGCGCCACCGGCACGGCCGCCATCGGGGGCATCCGGCCGATCCCCTGCTCCAGGAGCCGGGCAACCTCGGCGCGGGGCCGGCGCGTCGCGAGGCCGGTCAGCGCCGGGATCCCGTTGGCCGGATCCCCGGCGAGATCCGGGCGATGGCAGGGGCCGCAATGGATCAGGTACTGCCGTTCCGGGTGAGCGATGGCCGCGCCGTCCCGCCGCGTCGGCACCAACTGGTGGATCCAGGGCATCTCGTTGACGTTCGCGTAGAGGATGCCGTCGGGATCCGCGGCCGAACCGCCCCACTCGAAGCCGCCGTCGAAGCCGGGAAACAGGATCGTCTCGCTCCACCGCGGGGGCGGAAACGAGCCGAAGTTGCCGGCGCGCGCCAGCCGTTCCGTGGTGAGCTGCCGCGCGGCGGGGGACACCTCGGAAACGTCCTCCGCCGTGTAACGCTGCCGCATCAGCGGGGCCGGCTTCTCCTGGTACGGCTGCGTCGGCCAGGTGCGGACGCCGGGAATCTCGGACGCCGCGACCGGCCGCTCGTGGATCGGCCAGAGCGGCTCGCCGGTCTCACGGTTGAACACGAACAGGCGGCCCATCTTCGTCCCCTGCGCGACGGCGTCGATGCGCCGTCCGCCGTGGCGGACCGTGAGCAGCGTGGGCGGCGCCGGCAGGTCGAGGTCCCACAGGTCGTGGTGCACCAGCTGGTGGTGCCAGAGCCGGCGCCCGGTGGCGGCGTCGAGGGCGATCAGGCAGTTGGCGTACAGGTTTTCCCCGTACCGGCGGCCGCCCCAGAAGTCGGGTCCGGCCGTCTCGGTCGCGGCATAGACGATGCCCCGCTCCGCGTCGAGGGTGAGGCCCGACCATGGGGCCGCGCCGCCGGTCGTGCGCCAACCCTCCGCCGGCCAGGTCTCGGCCCCCGGCTCCCCCGGCCGCGGAATGGTGTGGAAGACCCAGCGGAGCGCGCCGGTGCGGGCGTCGAAGGCGCGGACGGCGCCGGGAACGTTTTCCGCCACGTTCGCCCCGAGGATCAGGAAGTCGCGCCAGAGGACGCCCGGCGTGTTCAGGCCGGCGACGGCCGGGTCGGACCCGCCGCGCAGGCCCGTGCCAAGCGCCAGCGAGCCGTTCTCGCCGAAAGTGCGGATGGGCCGGCCCGTGCCCGCGTCGAGTGCGTACAGGCGGGTGGCACCGGCGGTGAAGATGCGACGATCCGCGCCGTCGGCCCAGTACATCACGCCGCGCAAACGCCGGCCGAGCGCCTCGGCGTGCTCCGTCTTCGGATCAAAGCGCCAGCGCGCGCGGCCGCTCGCGGCGTCGAGGGCGACCACGTGCCGCCCCGGGGTCGCCGCGTAGAGCACGCCGTCGATGACCAGGTTGTTCGACTGGAATTCGCCCTTCTCGCCGGTGTCGTGCGTCCACGCCACCCGCAGGGACCCGACGTTGCCGCGGTGGATTTGCGCGAGGGTGGAGTAATGGGAACGCGCCGCGTCCCCCAGGTACGCGGGCCAGTCGCGCCCGGCGGGGCCGGACCCCGCGGCGGCCAGCACGGGGGCCAGGAGGAGCGCCAGGGCGGCGCGGCACGGGCGGGGCGGGGCGGGGTCGGCCGGCGGCATCCCCCCATCGAAGGACCGGACGCGGCGGGCACAAGCGGGAAGCGGCCGCAACGAAGGCTCGCCCCGCGGGTGGTTCGCCGGAAGGCTCCCGCGGATTTCCGATGAAACTCCGCCGCAGCCGCCTGCTCTCCCTCGTGCGCGAGGGCCAGCTCGTCACCGTGTTCAAGGCCAACCTCAACGACCCCCGGATCCTCGAGATCGCCGGGCTCTGCGGCTGCGACGCCGTCTGGATCTGCAACGAGCACGTGCCCAACGACTGGACGAACCTCGAGCACCAGATCCGCGCGGCGCGGCTGCACGACGTGGACACGCTGGTGCGGGTCGCCAAGGGCTCGTACAGCGATTACCTCCGGCCATTCGAGGCGGACGCCACCGGCATCATCGTGCCGCACGTCGCCTCGGCGGCGGAGGCGCGGCAGATCGTCGATTGGGTGCGCTGCCATCCGGTCGGTCGCCGCCCGCTCGACGGCGGCAACACCGACGGGAAGTTCTGCCTGATCCCGATCACCGAGTACGCGCGCCACACCAACGAGGAGCGCGTCGTCATCCTGCAGATCGAGTCGCCCGAGGCGCTCGAACAGGTCGAGGCGATTGCCGCGGTGCCGGGTTTCGACGGCCTGATGTTCGGGCCCGGCGACTTCAGCCACCGGATCGGCAAGGTCGGGCAGATCGACGCCCCCGAGGTGGTCGCGGCCCGCCGGCGGGTCGCCGCGGCCGCGCGGCACCACGGCAAGTTCACGATGTCCTCCGGCCTCTTCCAGCCGTTCAGCGACCTGATCGACGAGGGCACCCGCGTCTTCAACGTCGGCGCGGACGTGCTCGCGCTCGGCGCCTACGTGAAGCAGCGCCTCGAACTGGTGCGCAGCCACGTCGCCAGCCTGCCCGCCGGCCTGCCTTCCGCCCCCCGCTCCCCGTACGGCGGCTGAGCCGCGCCCTCGCCCGCCCGATGCCCGCCGACCCCCGCGTCCACCTCTTCCGCGCCGTCCCCGCCGAGCTCGGCGAGGGGGCGGTCTGGCATCCCGACCGCGGCACGCTGCTGTGGGTCGACATCCTCGGCCGCCGCGTGCACGAGGCGGCGCCCGGCGACGCCGCCACGGTCACCCGGCCCGTGCCGCAGCGGGTCGGCGCGGTGCTGCCGACCCGCGGCGCCGACCTGCTCGTGGCGCTGCAGGACGGCATTCACCGGCTTGATCCGACCACCGGGGCCACGCGGCCCTGGGCCGTCGCTCCGGGCCACGACGCGGCCACGCTGCGCTTCAACGACGCCAAGTGCGATCCCCAGGGCCGCCTCTGGGCGGGCACGATGGCCCTCGACGAGGCGCCGGGCCGCGGGGCGCTGTACTGCTTCACCCCCGACGCCGCGTGCCGCCGCTGGCGCGAGGGGGTGAGCGTCTCCAACGGCCTTGCCTGGTCCCCGGATCAGCGGACGCTCTACTACATCGATTCCCCGACCCGGACGGTGCAGGCCTTCGACTTCGATCCCGCCACCGGGGCGCTCGCCCGTCCGCGGGTAGCCTTCGCGACGACGGCGGCGCCCGGCTTCCCGGACGGCTGCACCATCGACGCGGAGGGGCACCTCTGGATCGCATTCTGGGACGGCGGCTGCGTCGGCCGCTGGGATCCGCACCGCGGGCGGCTGCTCGAAACGGTGCGCCTGCCGGCGACGCGGGTGACGACCTGCACCTTCGGCGGGGCAAGGGGCGACACCCTGTTCATCACCACGGCGTCCTGCCGCCTGACCCCCGCGGAACGCGCGGCGCAGCCGGAGGCGGGCTTCGTCTTCGCGGCACAGGTCGGGGCGACCGGCCGGCCGACGGATCGGTTCGCCGGCTGAGCGGGCGCCGGGGACCCGCGGTTCAGGCGGGCAACTCGACCTCGATCCGCAATCCGGAGCGGTCGGCGCGGTTCTCGGCCCGGATCGACCCACCGTGGAGCTGGGCGATGCTGCGCGAGATCGCGAGGCCGAGCCCGTGCCCGGGCCGCGCGCCGCCGTCGCGCCGGTCAAACCGCACGAACCGTTCAAAGACCCGGGCCAGTTGCTCGGGTGGCAGGCCCGGTCCCTCGTCGAGCACCTCGAAGCGCCAGCCGCCCTCCACCGGAGCCGAGCGGAGCCGCACCTCGCCGTCGGGCGGGGTCACCGAGATCGCGTTGGAGAGCACGTTGAGGAGCAGCTGCCGCAGCAGGCCGGCGTCGGCGCGGATCTCGGCGTCGGCCGCGGCCTCCACCACCAGGCGGACACCGCGGTCGGCGGCCAGCACCTGCGCGTCCTCGGCGAGGGGCCCAAGCAGGGCGCTCACGGCCGCGGGACGCAACGTGCACTGGAGGGCGCCGCTCTCGGCCCGCGCGAGGAACAGGAGGCGGTCGGCCACGTGGTTGATCCGGTCGATTTCCTCGAGGATATCGGCCACCGCGGCAACCGCCTCGGGATCGGCCGCCACCCGCCCCCGCAGCCGCTCCGCGTTCAGGCGGATCAGCGACAGCGGGGTCTTCACCTCGTGCGAGACATCGGCGGCGAAGCGCCCCACCTGCTCGAAGGCGGACTGCAGCCGGTCGAACATCTGGTTCAGCAGCCGCACCAGCGTCGCCAGCTCGTCGCGGCCCGCCGGCGCCGGGATGCGCTCGCTGAGGTTGTCCGAGCGGATGCGGTTGGCGGTCTCCGCGATGAGCCGGAGCGGACGCAGGGTGACGCGGCTGAAGGCGTGGCCCAGCCCGAGACCCACGGCCGCGACCCCGCCCAGGAGAACGAGGGAGATGCGCAGGTAGTCCCAGAGCAGCCCGTCGACGATGCCGAGGGAGCTGGCGAGCGTGAGCCGCCAGCCCTCGCCCGGGAACTCCGAGACGAACAGCGGCCCGACGCCGGGGAGCTCGATCTCGCCGTGCGACCCGCCCGCGGGGAGCGGCGGCAATTCGGCGGCGCCGAGATTCCGCGAACGGAAAAGCACCCGGCCCGCGGGGTCGCGCACCTGGACGAGGAAGAGCGTCGCGTCGTTCTCGGCGTCCCGGCCGATGCGCCGCGCGGTCTCCGCGGGCGTCAGCGGCGGCCCGCTCCCGAGCAGCTGCCGGAGCTCCGCCTGCTCCGTCGCGTGCAGCAGCACGAGGTTGCGGCGCAGCTCGCGGTCGAGCAGCCAACCGCCGCCGGCGAGCACGAGCGCCGAGGTCACCGCGAGCAGGGCGGCGAACCGCAGCGTCAGGCGCTGGGAGAAGGTCCTCATGCCAGCTGGTACCCGCTGCCGCGGACGGTGCGGATGAAGGGCTCGGCACCCGGGACATTGAACTTCAGCCGGAGCCGCCGCACGTAGACGTCGATCAGGTTCGTCTCCAGATCGTAGGCGGCGTCCCAGATGCGCTCCGCGATCACGGTGCGGGTGAGCACGCGCCGCGGATTCTGCAGGAAGAGTTCCAGCAGCGCGAATTCGCGGCTGGTCAGTTCCACCGGCTGATCGTGCAGGGTCGCCGTGCGCGCAAGGAGGTCGAGGCGGACCGCGCCATGGGTCAGCACCGTCGCGCGGGGAGCCGACGCGTGGCGGCGCAGGAGCGAGCGCACCCGGGCCAGAAGCTCGTCCACGCTGAACGGCTTGGGCAGGTAATCGTCCGCCCCGAGGTTCAGGCCCCGGATGCGATCCGCCACCGCGTCGCGGGCGCTGAGGATGAGGACCGGCTCGTTGAAGCCGGAGGCGCGCCACTCGCCCAGCAGTTCAAGCCCGTCGCCATCCGGGAGCCCGAGATCAAGCACGACGGCGTCGAAGGGTTCCTCCGCGAGGGCGTCGCGGGCCGCCGCCGCCGTGGCGACGCGGCGCACGGTGTACGCCTGCTCGGTGAGGGCCCGCTCCACGAAGCGGCCCACCTTCTCCTCGTCCTCTACGATCAGGATCTTCATCGCGGCGCAGACGGCAGCGACGCAAGGTCCGGCGCCTGACGCAAGGTCTCAGCGTAGCGCGCCAGACCGCGCAGCTGCGCGTCGTCGAGGACTTCGTGCCCGGCCATCGCCAGACCGGGGAGGCCGAACTTGATGATCCGCGCCAACGCCGATTCAGCCTCGGCGCCGGGCGGAAGGTGCCGCCACGCGGCGCCGCGCCAGGCCGGCGGCGGGACCGCGAGCAGCGACGCCAGCGGGCCGTCGCCGCCGCCCGCTGGCCCATGGCACGGGGCGCAGCGCAGCCCGAAGAGCCGCCGCGCCTCGACCGGCGCGAGGGGTGCGACGGCTGCGGGTTGCCACGCGGCCACCGCCCGGGCCCGCTCGACCGTCGTCTCCTCCCCCAGGGAGGCGAGGTAAGCCACGAGGTCCTCGCCGCGCCGGTCCCCGGCCGCGAACAGGTGCGCGTAGGAGGGCATCCGGGAACCCGCCAGGAACGCGCGGGGGCGGATGAGGTGCAGGCGGTTCCATTCGGGGGAACGTCGATTCCCGACGCGGCTCAGGTCCGGACCTTGCCGCCGGTTGCCGGGCAATGGGGGGTCGCCGGCAAGCGGACCCCGGGGACCCACCGGCCCCCACCGCTCCACGTCCGCCGCCACGCCCGGGCGCAGGTATTGCGAATGGCAATGGATGCACCCCTCCGCGACGTACACCTCGCGTCCCAGCCGGACCGCGTCCGCGTCCCCCGCCGCCCGGCCCGCGGGGACCGACACGCCAATCAGGGCCATCACCGCCGCCGCGCCGCGGTTCCGCCCCAGCGCGACGAAGATCACGCCCGACGCGGCGAGGACGAAGGTCGCGGGCACGCGGTGGAGGTCCTGCGCCATCCCGATGCCGAGGGCGGAGCCGATCCAACCGGCGATCGCGAACACCAACGCCGCCCGGCCGGCCCCGCCCGTCCGCGCCGGATACTCGACCAGCGCGACGGAATAGAGCGAGACGCCGGCCGTGTACCACCAGCCCGCCGGCAGCGGCAAATGGACGGCGCCCTCGAGGGCCAGGCTGCCCAAGCCCAGCAGGACCGCGGCGCCGGCGACGACCGCCCGACGACCCCCGCGGTCGAGCACCGCCCCGGCGAGCAACGCGGTTCCCAGATGCACGGCGGCATTCGTCCAGAGCAGCGCCGGGGTTCCCCAGGTCACGGCGCGCAGGCCGGGCGTGTGCTGGATGATGTAGAACGCCGCCGAATCCATCCACACGAGCGCGAGGAAGATCGCCAGCCACGCCAGCAACCGCCCGCGA
The DNA here is from genome assembly GCA_049428505.1 of Opitutaceae bacterium. Lineage (GTDB taxonomy): Bacteria > Verrucomicrobiota > Verrucomicrobiia > Opitutales > Opitutaceae > ER46. The sequence goes on from JBMTAG010000010.1 coordinate 52,189, forward strand.
TCCCGGGCCAGCGGTGGACTCACGGGCGACCCGGCCGCGCCGCCGTTCCGCGGCCAGGGCAACCCCGAGGCGGCGAGCGCCACCCCGGCCGCGAGCAGGGCCTGGGCTCCGGGCGTGGCGGCGAAGAGCGCCGGCACGTTGCAGGCGGCGTAGGCCACGCCGGTGCCCGCCCCGATGCAGGCGCCGAGGCGCCGGCCACCGACCAGGTTTCGCAAAGCCGCGGCCAGCACGACCGTGGTCCAGCCCAGGGCCAGGCCCACCGCTGCGGCCAGCGCCCCCGCGACCAACGGACCGCCCACGAAGGGCGTCGGCAAGGCGGCGGCCGCGCAACCCCGCAGGCCGAGAATCAGGAACCGGCCCGCACGGTCCGGCCGGAAGAACCGCGCCGCCGCCCAAGCCCCCGCGACGCCGCCGCCCCCGAGCAGCGCCATCACGACCCGCAGGCGCGCCCCGGCCGCCTCCCGCACGAGTTCCAGGAAGGCAAACTCGGCGAAGATGAGGAAATAGCCGTACGTCGCCGCGATGAGCGCCACGCCGAGCACCCACGCCCCCCAGGGCCGCGAACCTTCCGCGTCCGCCGTCATTGGCCACCTCCCGGTGCGTGCCGCCCCCGCAGCAGCCCCGCCTGCGCCGCCGCGCAGCCGAGATCCGTCGCCGCCACCACCAGCCACGCCGGATCCAGCCAGCCCGCGGCGACGCTCACGGCCGCACCCACCCCGGCCGCCAGCCGAAAAACCAAAGTGCCACTGAGCGCCGCCCGCAGGGCCGGCTCCCCGCCGCGCCGCAGCGCCAGGAGGTAAGTCGCGCCCACCGCCGCGACGAACGGGCCGCAGAACCGCACGTAGGCCAGCGCCGGCACCTCCGGGACCACCGCGCCCATCCGCGCGAGGGTCCAGCCGGGCGCAAGGAACAGCGCCAGCCCCGTCGTCAGGTCCATCAGCCCGACGGCGAGCGCATACGGGGCGGCCCAGGGGGGAAGTTTCACGGTGTTCATCGGGCGCAAGTATCCCGCCACCAGCGGACGGAGGCGGCCGTCAGGACGATCCCGACGCCCAGCCGCAGGAACAGGAGGAGCCGGGTCACGCCGTCACCCCCGAAGAATCCGGCCGGGTCGGCGTGCTCGACCACCCCGAGGGCGAACATCAGCCCGACGAACGCGAGCGTGCCCGCCTGCCACGCGCGGAAGACCCCCGCACCGGGGGCCCGGCCGGTCAATCCGATGAGCACGGCCCCGTTTACGCTCGTCACGAATCCCGCCATCGCGAGGTGGGAATGTGCGACGAGGATGTGAGTGAACTTGAACCGCTCGGACCAGCCCGGCAGGAAACTCAGCCAGCCGGAGGCCACCAAAAAGGCCCACCACGCCGCGGCGGCCCGGAGCCACGGCCGCGCCGCCGCCGGCCACGCCCAGCCGCCCCACGCCCACGGCAGCAGGGGAATCCAGAGGAGCAGCAGGCCCAGCGCGGCGACCTGCCCCGGCGTGTGATGGGAGACATCGCCCTGGGCGGTGAGGCCGAACCCGAGCCACGAGGCCAGCCACGCGCCCAGCACCGGCGCCCCCCGCCGGGCGTCCGCGCGCGCCGCGAGCCCGAGCAGCCGGGGTAGCGCCAGGTAGATGCCGACCAGCGCGAGCGTCGATCCGAGCAGGGCCGTGCCCGTCGCGCCGCCGCTGTCCGGATTCACCGCCGGATACACCCGGCGGTCCGCGGCCCAGTGCAGCAGCGACGGCACGACCAGCAGCAGCGCGAGGGCGGCGAGCCGCGCGGCGAGCCCGGCCTTGGCCAGCCGGCGGCGCCGCCACCAGGTATGCGCCGCAAGGAAGGCCCAGAGCAGATGCATCGCCGCGGGCAGGAGCGGGCGCGCCCAGCCGTGCCAGTCGACGAAGGGCTTGCCGCTGGCGACGCCGCCCAGCCACGCGACGGCGCCGAGCAGGAGCGCCAGCGACCACGCGCCGAGCGCCACCGCGGCGTGCCGCTCCGCCTGCGGATGCCGCGGATCGAGGAACCACGCGAGCAGCGCGCCCACCAGCGGCAGCGCGCACCAACCGTAGAGCTGACCGTTGAGGTGCACGGGGACCCAGCGGCCGAAGGTCAGCGGGGCGAAGGCGTCGCCCGCGCCGGGCCAAACCAGCAGCAGGGCGAGCCAGAGGCCGACCCCGTTCGCCGCGATCAGCCAGCCCAGGCTGTGCGCGGCCGCCGCCCCGCCGCCGGGCCGCCCGCCCCTCGTCCCGGACCCGCTCATGCCGCGATCTCGTCGAGCCGGCCGTCGCGCACCCGGATGATGCGGTGGCAGGCCTCGGCGAAGCGCCGTTCGTGCGTCGCGAGGAGGACGGTGAGCCCGTGCCGCGCGGCGAGGTCGCGCAGGAGGGCGAAGACGATCTCGCCGTTGCGCTCGTCGAGGGAACCCGTGGGTTCGTCGGCGAGGAGGAGCCGCGGCCGGTTCATCAGGGCGCGGCAGATGGCGGTGCGCTGGCGCTCGCCGCCCGAGAGGTCCTGGATCCGGTGGCTGAGGCGGTGGGCGAGGCCCACCTGCTCGGCCAATGCGCGGAGGCGCAGGCCGGACTCCCGCGCGGGCCGGCCCGCGGCGAGCGCCGGAACGCGGAGGTTTTCCTCCACCGTCAGATCGGGGATCAGGTGGTGCAGTTGGAAGACGAAGCCGAGCTCGCGCCGGCGCAGGGTAAGGCGGTCCTCCTCGCGCCGCGGGTCGAGGCCGCAGACCTCGAGTTCACCCCGGTCGGGGACGTCGAGTCCGCCCAGCAGATGCAGCAGCGTGCTCTTGCCGGAGCCGGAGGCGCCCCAGAGCGCCACCAGTTCACCGGCGGCGACGGTGAGGTCGACCTCGTGGAGCACGGGGATGCGGCCGGAGTCGTAGGACTTGGCCACGCCCCGGGCGCGGATGATCATGGCGGCGGGATCACTCATAGCGCATCGCCTCCGCCGGTTCGATCCGGGCCGCGAAGCGGGCCGGGTAGATGGCGCCTCCCGCGGCGGTGATGAAGGCCGTCGCCACGATCCCGGCGAGGACGGCCGGGTCGACGCGCGCCTGCACGTAGCCGTTGAACTGCGGGATGCGCTCGAGCACCGCCAGCAGCCCCGCGCCAAGGGCGCACCCCGCGACCACGCCCAGCGCGGCCACCGCCGCCGCCTCCCCGAAGATCAGGCCCGCCACCTGCGCCCGGGAGAAGCCGCAGACCCGCAAGATCGCGATCTCCCGGATGCGCGAGAAGACGGACAGCAGCATCGTGTTCGCCACGCTCAGGCCGCCGAGGGCAAAGGCGCATACCCCCACCGCCCAGCCCGTGAAATTGAGGATGCGGAAACTGGTGTAGGTGGAGTTGAACTCGCGGTTCTCGAGCGCCATCACGCCCGCGTCGGCCGCCTCGACCGCCGCCTTGAAGGCCGCGCCCGCCCGCTCGTCCCGCAGCTTCACGGTCACGACCGACGCCGCCCCCGACCGGTGGAAGAAGGCCTGCGCCTCGGCCAACGGCAGGAAGACGCCCCCGTCCTCGAAGCCGTTCTCGGTCCGGAGAATCCCGCCGACGCGGAACGTGCCCCGCCCGATCGCGAGCTCGGCGCCCAGCTTCGCGCCGAGGAACTCCGCCGCGCGGGAGCCAAGGAAGATCTCTCCCGCCCGCGCCCCGAACCCGGCCCGCCCGCCGGCCACCCACTGCGCGCGCGCCAGCCGCGGATCGCTCGCCTCGATCCCGAAGCACGTGACCACGGGATGGCCCGGGGCGGAGACCAGGCCGAACAGCACCGGATGCGCCTCGGCGACGTCGGCCCGCGCCCGCAGCGCGGCGACCTGCGCGGAGGTGACGGAGCTGAAGAAGAGGTCGGAGACGTTCCGCTCGAAGACGAGGTAGTGGCTGTCGCTCGACAGGATCCGCTGGAACATCCCGATGGCGCCGGAGATGATCGCGAGGATGGTGAGCATCGCGGCGACGCCGAAGCTGATGCCGGCCGTGCCGATCAGCGCCCGCAGGCGGTGGCGGCGCAGGTTGGTGAACACCAGCGCGTAGACGCGCCACGGGTTCGCGGGGGAGACGGGAGGCTGGATCATCGCGCGCCGGGTCAGGCCGCCGAACGTTCCGCCGCCGCCGGCCGCGCGAACACCGCCTGCAGGGGCTGCCAGCGGTCCCCGCCGAGCGCGTCGAGCCGCGCGAGGGCGCGGCGCACGCGCACGGCCAGGCGCCGTTGCCGGTGGCGAGCCGCGGGCAGGCCGAGGGCGTGGCCGAGGGTCGGGCGCCCCAGGGCCCGGTCGCGACCGGTCGTCTTGCCGGTGACCGCCTCGGCGGCGAGGGCGTCGGCCACGTCATCCTCGAGCTGGTAGAGTTGTCCCCAGTACACGCAGAGGGCCCGCAGCGCGCGGCGCTCGGCGGGGGCCGGACGCCCCAGCTCCGCGGGCAAAAAGACGGCGAGGGCAAAAAGCGCGCCGGTCTTCGCCACGGCGATGCGGCCGACGTCGCGCGGGGTCGCGGTCCGCGGGTCGAAGTTCAGATCACGGGCCTGCCCGCCCACGAGCCCGGCCGGCCCGAGGCAGCGATCGACCCAGCCCCGCGCGGCCCGCCGCACCCGCGCCGGGGCCGCCGCCAGGGACTCATCGGTCAGCGCGTACCCGCGGTTGATCAGGGTGAGGGCCGCGAGGATCGCCGCGGCCTCGCCATGGACGCGGTGGACGCACGGCTGCCCGCGGCGCGAGTGCGCGTCGTCCATCGCGGGCAGGTCGTCGAGCACCAGCGAGGCGAGGTGGAAGTACTCCACCGCGCAGGCGAGACGCTCGGCCTTGGCGGCCGGGAGGCCGAAGCGCAGGGCGGTCGCCTGCACGAGCTGCATCCGCACGCCCTTGCCGGGGGCGCGTACCACCCAGGCCAGCGCCGCGCGCAGGCCGGGCTCGAGGTCGGGACCGGCGCCCAGGTGGCGCCAGAGGGCCGCGGAGGGGAAGGCGGAATCGGGCTTCATGGCGGGGTTCAGGGGGTGACGCGGCCGCGCAGCTCGAACTTCACCCGCACCAGCGGATCGACCTTGAGCAGGCCCAGCATCCGGATCACCGGCAGCCCGTGCTCGCGCGTGTCGAGGGTGGCCTCGCCCGTGATCACCCGCTCCGCGCCGTCGGCCGTCACGGTCACCGGGAACCAGAGGCCGCGCTCGACGCCGTGCAGGTTCAGGCGACCCTTCGCCAGGCCGCTCCCGGCGCCGCCCGCGGCCGGCTCGAACTGATCGAGGACGAACTCCACCGCCGGGTGGGCCGCCGATTCGAGCCAGCGTTGCATCGCCTCGTCGCGCGCGTCCTTGCCCGTGGCGAGGTCCGCGCAGCGGAAGCGGAAGCGGGCGGCCGTGACCTCCCCCGCGGGACCGAGGATGACCTCCGAGTCGTGTTTCCGCAGCTGACCGGTGAACGAGTCGACGGTGGCGGCGACGGCGAACTCGACCTTGGAGCGGGCAGGATCGACCTCGAGGCGGGCCGCGGCGGCCGGCCGGACGGCCAGCAGGACGAGGAGCAACGGCAGCAACCGGGGGACGAGGCGGAAAACACGCATCCCGGCAAGCTAGCCGACGGGCATGAACGGAAGGTGAATCGCGGATGAATCGCGGTTCATCTGCCCTGCCCGTAGGCAGGGCTGCGCATCCCGCCTCCGTAGTGCCCGCGCTTGCCGGAGGACCTCACCCGCTGCACCGTCGGGGACTTGAACCGCCGCCTTCCCATCATTGCCCTCCTGCTCGCGTGGGTGTGCGCCAACGGCGCGCTCCTCGACGCGGCGCAGGTGCTGGCGTGGGGCAAGATGTTCCGCGGGTACGCCGCGGTGCTGCCGGTGGGCGAGGCGCTCGCGAAGACCTTCGACCCGGCCAACTCGTGCCGCTTGTGCGTCCGGGTCGCGGCCGCCCGCCGCGCCGCCCGGGAGCAACTCCCGACCGCGGTGGAGTTTTCCGCGGAGAAGCTGACCCTGGCCGTGCACCGGGCCGTGGTCTTCACGCCGCGCCCGCCCGCGCCCGGCTGGCCGGAGCCGGGTGCCCTCCACGGTCCCACCCGCGTCGAAGCGGTGCCGGTGAGGCCGCCCCGGGCCTGAGGCCGGATGGCCGGGTCGTGCCGCCGCGTCCACCGGACGCGCGCCTCCGTTCCGACCACCCCCCGTTCGCGCCCCGCGCGAGCCTGACCCGCGTGCCTGCGTGCCGCCGGGCAGGTTGCCTCTCCCGCACGCGTGCCACCATGAATTTTCCTCTCCTCCCCCGCTTCGGGCTGGCCCTCGCCGCCGCCCCGCTGGCCGTCGCGCAGACGGCCGCACCCGCCGATCCGACCCAGGTCCTCGGCGCCTACACCGTGACCGGCACCCGCGAGCGCGCCCCGCTCCGCGAGACGCCGGCTTCCGTCGGTCTCATCTCGACCACCGCGATCCGCGACACCGCGCCGCTGCACCCGGGCCAATTGCTCGGCCAGGTGCCCGGCGTCGCCGTCGCCGTCACCAACGGCGAGGGCCACACCACCGCCATCCGCCAGCCGTTCACGACCAGCCCGCTGTACCTGTTCCTCGAGGACGGGATCCCGGTGCGCGCGACCGGCTTCTTCAACCACAACGCCCTCTACGAGGTGAACCTTCCCGGCGCCGGCGGCGTCGAGGTGGTCCGCGGCCCCGGCTCCGCCCTCCACGGCTCGGACGCGATCGGCGGCGTGGTCAACGTGCTCTCCCAGGCGCCCGGGGAACGGCCCACCGCCGCACTGGCCCTCGAGGCCGGCAGCCACGGCGTCCGCCGCATCCTCGCCCACGGCGCCACCGGCCTCGGTGGGCTCGGGTCGGCGCGCCTGGACGTGAACGTCACCCACACCGACGGCTGGCGGCAGCGCACGG
>JBMTAG010000011.1:0-57892 GCA_049428505.1 Opitutaceae bacterium
CGGCGCAGGCGCAGCGCTGCCTTCACGCCTTGCTTCGCCGGATGCCGCACCGCGTGGCGGATGAGCCACTTTCGCCCGGCCGACGCTCCCCCGGCCCAACCTTCGCAAAGCTCGAAGACAAGCTCCGGGTGGTCTTTCGCGATGTCGCCCAAATGATTGGCCACGCTGCGGCGCACATAGAGGTCGGGATCGTCCTTCAACGCCTCGAGGATCGGCAGGGTAGGGCGCGGATCACGCACGAACGCGGGCAGGCGTTGCGCCCACGGCAACCGCGGGCGGGAACCCTCGGAGCACAGCCGGCGCACGTGGGGATCGGGGTCGCGGGTCCACTCCAGCAGCCGCGCGAGGGTGCGCTCCGGACTGCGGAGGAGAAAGGCCCGGATCGAAAATTCCGCCGTGAATCGGCGCGTCAGCTCGTATTGGGCCACCATGGAGGCCTCGAAGGGATCGCGGCCGCCGTTGTCGGCGGCGTCGACCCCGTAGGCAGCGATGAAGCTCACGTGGGGTAGGTAGAAAAACACCCCGAGTCCGAGATCGCTGGTCCGGGTGAGGGGCGGCGTCAGCGAACGGAGCAGCACGGCCACGGCGTCCTCATAACGCGGCGGCAGGTGCGCCCGCATCACGGCGGCCAGATGGCGGCCCCGGGCGAGAATCGCCAGCGGAGCGAGTCCGGTGAGCGCCGCGTGACGAAACGCACCCCGGTCGAACGACGGGTGCGCGAGCGCCAGATTGTCTGCCAGGCACTCCACTGCCTCGACGTCGAGGAGATCGGCGAGCGTGCTGCCCTTGGCAATCGAACGCGGCGCCGCGGGCAGGCGCGGCAGGTTGGCCATTATCGTCATCTCGTCGTCAGCGGGGGTAACGCGGGTGTCCAGGAAAGTGAAGCCCGGCTCTCGCCCGCGAGCCGCGACCCAGCCGACAGGGCCCGCCTTCCGCCCGCCCGCAGCGGATCGATGCAGCCGGGGCGCGTCGCCCCGGTCCGTGGGTACGAAAGGCAAGCGGGTTTTAGATCAGGCGGTTGCGAAAATCAGCCCTTCGCCGGGACGCTGCCGGGAAGGTGCACGCGCAGGCACGCCCCGCCTTCGGGGGCGGCGGTGGCGCGGACGGTGCCTCCGTGCGCTTCGACGATCGCCTTCACCATGCTCAGACCCAACCCGAACCCGCGCTGGGACCGGCTGGCGTCAGACCGGAAAAGCCGGCCGAAGACTGCCTCCCGCTCCGCCTCGGGGATCCCAGGACCGTCATCCCGCACCTCCAGCTCCGCGCCATCGGGTCGGGGCCGCACCGCCAAAATCACGTTGCCGCCCTCGGGCGTGTACTTGAGGGCGTTGTCCAGGAGGTTGTTTACCGCCTGTCCGAGGCGCACGGCATCCACCCGCGTCGGGGCGGGGGCGGTCTGGTCCAGCCGCACCCGGATGCGCCGCTCCTCGGCCACCTCCCGGTACAGGTCGACGGCCCGGTGCGCCAAGGTGCCAAGGTCGACCTCCTCCCGGTGTAGCTGCAGGACGCCCGCCTCGGCGGCGGATACGTCCAGCAGCACCTCGAGCAGGTGGAGCAACCGGTCGCTCTCCTCGATGCAACTGGCGAGCGCCGCGCGGCCTTCCGCGGGATCGCCGCCGTCCTGCAGCGCGAGTTCCGCCGCCCCGCGCAGCCGGGTGAGGGGCGTGCGGAGATCGTGGGCGAGGTTGTCCAGCATCTCGCTCAGCCCACGAACGTGGACCGCGTTCCGCTCCAGTAGCGTGTTCAACTGCCGCACGAGCTCGGCCAGTTCGCCCCGGCCGGCGCCACCCGGGACGCGCGCGGCCAAGTCACCCGTCGCGAGGATCCGGCCGGCGGTTTCCGCCACGGCGCGGAGCGGTCCCGTCGCCCGCCAAGCCACGAGCATGCCCAGCAGGAACGACAGGAGCAGGGCGCCGCCGCCGGCGAGGGCGAAGGCGCGGCGCAGCGGGGCGAAGAGCACCGTCTGGCTCTCGATCAAGATCCCCGCCTGCAGGAAGTTGCGGTCGGGCAAGGTCACGCCGGCGATGGCGTAGTCGCGGAGCGCGTCCTGCGGGATGCGCACGGTGTAGGTCGGGCGCGTGACGATCAGGCCCGGCAAGGGGAGCCGCTCGACCTGGGTCTCGATCCAGTCGGGAGGGACGGACACCAGCACCAGGGAATTATCCGGGCGGAGGACGCGGACAAAGAAGGCGCGGCCCCCGGCGGCGGCTTCCCGGTCAAGGCGCGCCCGCAGCAGGGCGGGCCCGCCGCGGGCGTAGAGCTCCGCGAGCTCGGTCGCGCGCCGCTCCACGGTGGCCTGTTCCCGGTCGTTCAACGCCTCCGTGAGGGTCCAGTAGAGAAACCCGAAGAGCAGGCCGGAGCCCACCGCGAACACGGCCGCGTAGAGCAGGGCCAGTCGCAGCGCCAGCGACCGACGGAAATGTTGGAGTCGGCCGGTGGCCACGGTTCAACCCTTGCCGGCGCGGAGCACGTACCCGACGCCGCGGACGGTCTCGATGCGCCGATGATCCGGATCAATCTTCGCCCGCAGCCGCGACATCACGACGTCCACCACGTTCGTCTGGGGGTCGAAGCTGTAGTCCCAGACGTGTTCCAGAATCATGGTCTTGCTGACCGGCCGGCCCGCGTGGCGCAGCAGGAACGCGAGGAGGGCGAACTCGCGCGGCTGCAGGTCGACGGGCGCACCCGCGCAGGTCACTTCGCGTGTCACGAGGTCGAGGTTCACGTCCCCCGCGCTGAGCCGGGTCGCCTCCGGGGCGGCGGTCGCGCGCCGGATCAGCGCCTGCACCCGCGCCAGCAATTCGGAGAAGGCGAAGGGCTTCGTCAGGTAGTCGTCGCCCCCCGCCTGGAGCCCCCGCACCCGGTCCTCGACGGAGCCCTTGGCGCTGAGGAACAGCACCGGCAACTCGCGGCGGGCGGCGCGGGCGCGGCGAACGAGGCTGATGCCGTCAAGGCGCGGCAGCATCACGTCGACGATCGCGGCGTCGTACGCGGTCGAATCCAGCAGCGCGAGCGCGGTGTCGCCGTCCGGGGCGTGGTCCACCGCGTAGCCCGCCTGCTTCAGGCCGCGGGTCACAAAGGACGCGATCTTGGCATCATCCTCGACGACGAGCACGCGCATGGAGGCAGGATTCTCGGGAGGGACGGGGGAGGCAAGTGCGGGTGCGGGAAACGAAAGACGCCCCGGCCGCGCAGGGCCGGGGCATCGTGTCGCATAACCCCAACGAACGGGAAAGGCGGGGGCTCACTGGGCGGCTTCGCGCTCGTCCACCACCACGTAGCGGCTGGCTCCCCGGGAATAGAGGCGGAGCAGGGTTCGCGCGTCGTTCTCGGCCACGATGACCGCCGCGGCGTCCTCCGCGGAACGCACGGGCTGACGGTTGATCTCGAGGACGAGGTCCCCGGGGCGGACCCCGGCCTTGGCGGCGGCGGAGTCAGGCGCGACGCCGGTCACGAGGGCGCCCTCGACGCGGGCGGGGACGTTCAGCCGGCGGCGCTGCTCCGGGGACAGGTCGCCGAAGGTGACGCCCGCCAGTGCGCCCGTGTCGGTGCTCGCCTCGGGCGCCCCGTCGGGGCCGGCGGCGGCGAGGAGGGCCGGACGCTCGGCGGCGGTGGCCTTGAGGGTACGCGGCTCGCCGTCCCGCAGGATGCCCAGCTCCAGCCTGGTCCCGGGGGCGATGGCCCCGACGCGGAAGGTCAGGCGGTGGGCATCCTCGACGGTCTCCCCGTTCACCGAGACGATGACGTCCCCGGTGCGGAGGCCGGCCTTGGCGGCGGGACTCTGCGGGCGGACTTCGGCGACCAGAGCGCCGCGGCGGTCCTCCAGCTTGAGCGTCTCGGCGAGGGCGGGGGTCAGGTCCTGGGCGCTGACGCCGAGGTACCCGCGCACCACTTTGCCGTGAGCGACGAGCCCGTTGACGACCTGGCTGACCAAGTTGGCCGGGACGGCGAGGCCGACGCCCTGGAAGCCGCCGGTGCGGCTGAGGATCGCGGTGTTGATGCCGATCAGGCGGCCCTCGATGTCGACCAGGGCGCCGCCGGAGTTGCCCGGGTTGATCGCGGCGTCCGTCTGCACGAAGTCCTCGTACTCGAGGCCGAGGCCGGCGCGGCGGCCCATCGCGCTGACGATGCCGGTGGTGACCGTCTCGCCGATGCCGAACGGGTTGCCGATCGCCAGCACCCGATCGCCGACTTCAACGCGGTCGCTGTCGGCGAGGGTGGCGGCAGGCAGGTCCTTCGCGTCCACCTTGAGCACGGCAATGTCGGTCTGCGGATCGCGGCCGACGACGCGGGCCTTGAAGTCGCGGCCGTCGTCCATCTGCACCGAGACCTCGTCGGCGCCCTGGATCACGTGGTTATTGGTCACGATGTAGCCGTCCGCGGAAAGGATGACGCCGGAGCCGAGGCCGGCCTGGGGGGGCATTTCGAGGCGGGGGGCGCCGGGGCCGAAGAACGGCCGCATCAGCGGGTGATCGAAGCCCGGCGGAAGTCCGGCGGCGGCGGCGTTGCGGCGGGCCTTGGTGGCGGTCGTGACCTTGACCACGCTGGGGGCGACACGCTTGACCACGGGCGAGAAGCTGGCGGCTTCCGGGCCGGTGCGGTTGACGGGGCGCTCGTCGCGCCGGAGCTCGACGCGATCCTTGGGGGCGGCGGCGAGGAGGGATTGCGCGCCGGCGGCCGCCGCGCCCGCGAGGGCGAGGAGGCACGCGGTCCGGAGGACCGGCCGGCGGTTAAAGGCGAGGGAGTGGTGAGGATTCATCGTGGTGAACAGTGCGGGCACGATGCCACGGGTCCCTTGCGGGCCCCTTGCGGGAACCTTACAAAGTTGAAGGCTTGGCCCCTCCGCGGAGGGGCGGCGGGGATGGATGCGTGCTGCCGCGGGCCGCGCGGCCAAAAAAAAGACCGCGGCCCGGGAGCCGCGGTCGAAGGGGCGCGTGAAGGATGAGGGGCGGATCAGCGGAGCTTCGCGAAGGTCGCCTGCAGCAGCGCGAGGTCCGTGGCGCCCTTGGTCTTTTCGCGGGTCTTGGCGATGAGTTCGGCCTCGAGGGCGTTCTTGGTGCGCCGGGTCTTGTTCTCGTAGAAGACGCCGAACTTCCCGGGCCAGCCGAGGCCGGCCAGTTGGAACGCGGCCACTTCGTCGGTCACATCGTGGCGGGCGGCGTCCTCGGGTGAGCCGTCGTGCTTCTTCTCATCGATCAGCACCCAGTTGCCGCCCTTGCGGGGCACCGCGGCGTCAAAGGCGCCCTCGAAGAACTCCACGCATTCCGAGAGGATTTCGACCACCGAGAAGCCGTCATGGCGGGCGGCGCGCAGCATCATCTCGGTCATGTGGTTGACCTGGGTCGCGTGGCTGCGGGCGACGAAGGTGGCGCCGCTGTTGAGGAGCGTGCGCATCGGGTTGATCGGCTGGTCGAGCGCGCCCCAGGGATCGGTCTTCGACTTGAAGCCAACCGGGGAGGTCGGGGAGGTCTGCTTCTTGGTCAGGCCGTAGACCGAATTGTCCATGATCACGTAGGTGATCCGGACGTTCTTGCGGGCGGTGTGGGTGAGGTGGTTGCCGCCGATGGAAAAGCCGTCGCCGTCGCCGCCGAAGACAAAGACGTGGAGGTCATCGCCGCCGAGGCTGATGCCGGCCGCGAAGGGGAGGGCGCGGCCGTGGATGAAGTGGCCGCCGTGGGTGTTGACGAAGTAGGGGAAGCGGGACGAGCAGCCGATGCCCGCGAAGGTCACGATCTTCTCGTGCGGGTACTGGAGCTTCTCCAGGACCCGGTAGAAGGAGGCGAGGACGGCGAAGTCGCCGCAGCCGGGGCACCACGTGGGGTGGTCCGCGGTGAGGATCTTCTTGGTGAGCGGCGCTCCGGCCGGGGGCGGGGGAGTGGCGACGGCGGTGGACATGATTCGGAAGGGCAGGGTGGGCGGTTTTTAGCGGGCGGCCAAGGGACTGGGCCGGGCCTGGCTGACCAGGCCCTCGAGGGTGGTGTTGCCGAGGTGGCGGGCGACGCCGGCGACGAGTTCGCTCACCTTGAAGGTGAGGCCGTCGGTCTTGCAGATGCTGACGATCGACGGCAGGGCGTAGCGGGCGCGGAGCAGCGTGGTGAACTGGCCGAAGCCGTAGACGCCCTCGTCGTTCAACTCGGCCACGATGACCTTGCGGTAGCGGCTGAGGATCTCCTCCAGGCCCGGGGGCAGGGGGTGAACGTGGCGGATGTGGAGGTGGCCGGCCTCGACGCCGGCGGCGCGGATGCGTGCGAGCGCCTCGCGGGCGGGGCCGTAGTTGGAGCCCCAGGTGACGATCAGGGCCTCGCCGGAGGCGTCGCCGCCGAGTTCCGGCGCGGGCAGGGTGGCGGCGAGGGCCTTGATCTTCTCGCGGCGCTTGGCGTTCATCTGCGCGTGCAGCTTGGGGCTGCCCGTGGGATGGCCGAACTCGTCGTGCTCGAGGCCGGTGACCACCGGGTACTTGCCGGAGGCGATGCGGGTGCCCGCCGGCGCGTGGCGGGTCTGGCGGTCGAGCGGGTACGGCTTGAAGTCGGCGGGCCGCTCGGTGCGGTCCGGCCCCGGCGCGATCATCAGGGACTTCAGGTCGGGCTCGTCGAAGGCCTCGATGCGGGAGGAAAGGGCTTGGTCGGTGAGCAGCAGCACCGGGGTCGAGTAGGTGCGGGCGATGCGGACCGCCTCCATCGCGAGGTAGAAGCAGTCCTCCACGTTCTTGGGGGCGAGGACCACGCGCGGGGTGTCACCGTGGCTGCCATAGATGGCCTGCATCAGGTCGGACTGCTCGACGTTGGTCGGCATGCCGGTCGAGGGGCCGCCGCGCTGCACGTTCACGACCACGATCGGCATCTCGGCCATCGTGGCCCAGCTCAGGGCCTCCATCTTCAGCGAGAGGCCCGGGCCGGCGCTGCCGGTGATGGCCACGTTGCCGGTGTAGGAGAAGCCCAGCGCGGTCGAGATCGAGGCGATCTCGTCCTCACACTGCACGAAGACGCCACCGTACTTCGGCAGCTCGGTGCGGAGGATCTCCATGATGCTCGACCAGGGGGTGATCGGGTACCCGGCGCCGTGGCGGACGCCGGCCGCGAGGAACCCGTAGGCGATGGCCGAGTTGCCGTCGAGCGTGACCTGGGTCTTGCCCGAGACGGCCGTGGCGCGGTCGATCGCCTCGAAGCGGTAGAAGAGGTCACGGAGGTTGTTCTGCGGCCAGGCGTAGCCCGCGTCGAAGGCCAGCAGCGCATTGCGCACGACGTCCTCGTTCTTGCCGCCGAAGCGCTCACGGATGAGCTGGGTCAGCTTCGGCACCTCCAGGTCGAAGATGCGCGCGATCAGGCCGAGGACGTAGATGTTCTTGCCCTTGTCCTTGGCGGTGCCGCCGACCGCCTCGATGGTGCCGGTGGTGATCGGGCAGGCGACGTTCGTGAACCGATGATCGCCCTCGGCGGGCTTCACGTGGTCCGCATCGTAGAGCAGCACGCCGCCGGGCCGCAGCGAGCCGATGTGCGCGTCGTAGCTATGCTGGTAGAACGCCACCAGCAGGTCGGCCCGGTCGCCGGCCGAGAGAATGTCGCCAGTGCCCATCCGCACCTGAAAAATCGAGGGCCCCCCGGAGATGGTCGAGGGGATGGTCATGTACGTCATCACGTCCTGGTCGCTGCGGCCGGCGAGGCGGGCGAGGAAGCCGCCGATCGCCTGGATCCCGTCCTGGGAATTGCCGGCGAGGCGGATGACGACGTCCTTGATGGAGCGGGGAGCGGCGGAAGCGCTGGCTCCGCCCGGGGTTTCAGGAGTATTCGGACTGACCATGAGACCGGGAGGGTGGCCGCGCGAAAATCCCGAGTCAACGGGACGCCAGGCCACGCCTGGGGGATAAGGGGTTTTGTGGGGCCGCTACTTGGGCCAGTAGCTGGATTTATAGGACGAGCGTGGGGGCAAAGAGCACGCAGACGCAGCAGGGAACGGCGGCGGGATGGGCGGTCGGCGTGAGGGTACCTGCCACCGGATTGACGGCGAACACCGTGAGTTCCGGCGAGTCCTGATGCGCGCAGACGAGCCAGCGTCCGTCCGGGGAGAGGTCGAAGTTGCGCGGGGTGCGGCCGCCGCTGGGGAGATTCTGGACCCAGGACAAGTTGCCGTGGGCCGGATCGGCGCGGAACACCGTGAGGCTGTCGTGGCCGCGGTTGGACGCGTAGACGAAGGGCGCGTGCGGGTGGACCCGGATCTCGGCGGCGGTGCTGGGGAGGGTGGGGCCGGGAGGGAGCGTGGCGACCGTCCCGAGGGGGCTCAGGCGCCCGTGGTCCGCCGCGTAGCCGTAGGTGGTGAGCGTGTTATCCAGCTCATTCAGGACGTGCAGGAAGCGGCCGTCGCAGCTGAACCGGGTGTGCCGGGGTCCGGCGCCGGGGTGGGTCGTCGCGAGGGCGACGGGCTCGGGCCGGATCGCGTCGCCGGCGGGCGTGAGGGCGTAGGTGAGGATCTGGTCGAGGCCGAGGTCCGCGACGAGGGCGTGCCGTCCGTCCGGGGAAAAGAGCACCGAGTGGGGATGGGGCCGGTCTTGCCGGGTGGGATGCACGCTCCGGCCCAGGTGAGACACGCGGCGTTCCGGGCCGAGGGAGCCGTCGCCGTGCAGGGGAAATGCCGCGAGGTGACCGCCGTGATAATGGGCCGCCAGCGCGAGGCGGCCGGAGGGGGCGATCGCGAGGTGACTGGGGCCGGCGGTCGGGCTGGCGGCGGGGGGGACGCTGAGGGGGTGCAGCTCGCCGGGGGCCGGACCGTGTTGGAATACCCGTACTTGGGCCGGGGAGGGGTGAGTGGCGAGCAGGCGGGTCGCGTCCGGGGTCCACGCGAGCCAACCCGGGTCCGGCGTGGCGGCCGCGAGCTCCACGGGCCCGAGGGTGCCCGTCGCGGCGTCGAGCCGCACGCGGTAGAGGCCTTGGCTGGCGCCCGAGCGGGTGTAGGTGCCGAGGAGGAGGAGCCAGTGCCTCACGGGGGGGATGCCGGCCGGGCGGCGGCGGGACGGTCGGGAGCGAGGGCCTCCTTGAAGTGGCGGCGGCAGAGGGCCACGTAACGGTCGTTGCCGCCGATCTCCACCTGCGCGCCCTCGCGGACGGCGCGGCCGGCGGGGTCGACGCGCAGGTTCATCGTCGCCTTGCGGCCGCAATGGCAGATCGCCTTGAGCTCGGTGAGGTCGTCGGCGACGCCGAGGAGTGCCGCGCTGCCCGGGAAGAGCCGGCCCTGGAAGTCCGTGCGGAGGCCGTAGCACAGGACGGGCACGCTGAGCTGATCCGCCACGTCGGTGAGCTGCCAGACCTGCGCGGGCGAGAGGAACTGGGCCTCGTCCACCAGCACGCACGCGACCGGGGCGGCGGCGTGTTCCCGCCCGATGACCGCGAGCAGGTCGTCACCGGGCTGGATCGGCCGGGCGTCCGCGGCGAGCCCGATCCGGGAATGGATGCGCCCGGCGCCGGCGCGGTCGTCGATCGCTGGCACCAGCAGCAGCGGCCGCAGGCCCCGTTCGCGGTAATTGTGCCCCGCCTGCAGCAGCACGGTGCTCTTCCCGGCGTTCATCGCCGCGTAATAGAAGTAGACTTTCGCCATGGGGCGTCAGGGTGGCGCCGCCCCTGCGGTTCGGCGGGGCGCGCGAGTCACAGCGTCTTCAGGTAGGCGACGATGTCGGCCACGTCCTGCGCGGAGAGGCCGAGTTGGTCGGCGCTGAGCATCAGGGAGCGGCCGAGCGGCTTGCGCGGCGAGCCCTTGATGCGGGCGGCGGGCACAAGCTGGGTCAGGCCGCCCATCGACTGGATCACGACGGGATCGCCCGTGGTGAGCAGCCGCCCGTGGATCTGGGTGCCATCGGTGAGGTCGACCGCGACGCCGTCGTACCCGTGGGCGATTTCGGCCGAGGGTTCGAGGATCGCCTGGATGACCACCTCGGTGGACTGACCGCGGGCGAAGCCGTCGAGTCCCGGGCCGTACTCGTGGCCCTGACCGCCGATGCGGTGGCAGAGCTGGCAGGACTGGGCCGCGCGCGCGCCGCGGGTGGCGTCGCCGGCGAGCCGCGCAACCTCCGCCGCGGGCGGCAGGGCGCTGGGGCCGGCCGCGGGCACGACGCTCGGAGAGATCGAGACCTGATCGGGGTCGTAGAGTCCGCGGGCCTTGAGGGCGGCGTTCACCCCGGCCGTGGGCCAGCGCGAGTCCTTGTAATTGAGGAGCCACCACAGGGCATGGTCGCGGACCATGCCGCTCGAGCGGGCGGCGACGTCGACGAGAGCCAGGGCGGCCTCGGCGGCCGGATTGAAGCCGAGCGCGGTGACCGCGGCGAGGCGGTCGGTTTGGGGGAGGGTTTCGGCGACCGCGCGGGCGGTGAAGGCGGCTTCGGCGCCCGCGGAGCCGAGGCGCCAGAGGAGGTTGGCGTACTTGGCCGGCCAGCGGGCGGCATCGCGGTCCGGCGCGAGCGGGGCGAGGGCGGCGGCGATCGCGGCTTCCTTGCCGGTGCAACCCGTGCCCCACGCCTCGAGGTAGGCGCGGTCCTTGCCGTCGTAGCCGCGGGCGAGGGTGAGCAGCAGGTCCCGGGCCTCGGCGACGGGCACGTCGCGCAGCGCGATGGCGACTTCGCGGCGGACCGCCGGCGAGGGATCCTCGGCGAGGCTCCGCGCGTGGACGAGCACGCGATGGTTCACCCGGCGCAGCGCGCGGAAGGCGGCGATCCGCTGCAGCGGATCGGCATGCCGCAGGCGCGCCTCGACGCGGGCGAGGCCCGGTTCCCCGAGGTGGGGGAGCAGGAACACGGCGCGGCCCTGCACGTAGGGATTCGGATCCTCGAGCAGCTTCGCCACGGCACCGGCGGCCGACGGGCCGGCGGCGCGGAGGCGCTGGAAGCCGAGCGCCCGGACGTGCACCGCGGGGTTGCGCAGGGCCGCGATCTGGCCGGCGGTGGTCGCGAGGTCGAGGCGCGGGACGGTCAGGCGGCGGCCCTTGGGGGCGATCCGGTAGATCGCGCCGGCGAAGCTGGCGTCGAGGGCGGCGTGGCCGCCGGTGCGGGGATCGAACCAGTCGGCGACGTAGACCGCGCCGTCGGGACCGATGGCGACGTCGGCGGGCCGGAACCAGGTCTTGAGGTCGTCCGCGCGCAGGCGGCCGCGCTGGCCGTCGATGCCGGCGAGTTCCCCGGTGGGGTTGGAGGTGAGGAAGGCGAAGCGGTCGAGGCGGTAACCGGCGCCCTCGGCGGCGGGATGGTAGCCGAAGACCACGTTGCGCGAGGTCTCGCAGCTCAGCAGGGTTCCGCGCCAGCGGGCGCCGAGCTCATCGCCCTCGTAGAACACGATGCCGGTGGGCGCGCCGTTGCCGTAGACATCGCCGGCCGGGACGACGCCGGGGTCATCCTGCCGCCACTCGGCGACCGCGGTGGGCTGGCCGGGGCGGCGGTCGGCGCCCCAGGCCCGCTTGCCGTCGCGCGAGGCGAAGCCGAAGTTGCCGTACTCCTGGAGGAAGGAGGTGCGCGCCGCCGGCGGGTCGTCGTTGTCGTTGTGGAAGACGTCCCCGAGGGAGGTGACGGCCTGCTCGTAGGAGTTGCGGTAGTTGAAACCGATCGGCTCCACCTGGGTGCCGTCGGGATTCATCCGGAAGGTGGCGCCGCCGATGTACACGTGGCCGTCGTCGCTCTTCTCGCCCGCGAATTCCGGCGGGCGGCGGGTCGTGATCGGGATGCCGCCGCCGCTGCGGCCGCCGTCGTAGGGGCTGCCGATGCGGAAGGTGCGACCGGAGCGGTCCGTGAAGTACGAGCCGCAGTTGCCGTGGTTGAAGTACCATTTGCCGTCCGGGCCCATCGTGACCGAGTGCAGCGAGTGGTCGTGGTTGCGGCCGTCGAAGCCGGTCAGGAGCACCTCGCGCTTGTCCACCGCCGGGTCGAACTTCGCGTCGCGGTTGACGTCGGTGTAGACGATCAGGTCGGGCGTGCAGGAGACGATGATCTGGTTGTCGATCACCGCGATGCCCATCGGGGCGAGGAGCGCGGGTTCCTGGACGAACACGCGGGTCTGGTCCGCCACGCCGTCGCCGTCGGAGTCCGTGAGCACCACGATGCGGTCGCCGGCGGGATCCTTGCCCGCGTGGCGGCGGTAGTTGTAGGCCTCGGCGATCCAGATGCGGCCCTGCGCGTCGATGTCCATGTTCGCCGGGTTGCGCAGCTGCGGGGTGCGGGCCCAGAGGGTGACCTCGAGGCCCTCAGGCGCGGCCAGCATCGCCGGCGGGATGAAGGGGGCGGGCGGCTCGATGGGGGCCGTGGGCGCCTTGGGCCGGGGCTCGCCGGACTTGGGCTGGGCCGCGGGGAGGAGGGGCAGGAGCAGGAGGCCGGCGGCGGTGAGCGCCGCGCGCACGGACGCGAGGGGGGCGGAGGGCATCGCGGCGGAGGAAAAGGCTCCGCCCGCGGCTTGGCAATCCGGGAGGAGCGGCGCGCGCGGGGACCGCCGGCGCACCGCGGCGGGGGTCAGGGCAGGACCGCGGGGTCGAGGCCGATCGTGCCGGCCAAGGCGGCGGCGTAACCGGGTTCGCGGGCCGCCCCCGCGGCGGCACGGGCCGCCTCGAGCCGCTCCCGGATGCCCAGCTGCACGGCCACGTCCGCGTAGTTCGGCCGGGAGAGGAAACGCTCGAGGTAGGTGGCGGCCTGGTCCCAGTAGGCGAAGTCGCGCCGGCGCTGCGCCTCAAGGCGGGCGGCGTACCAGTCGCTCGCCAGCAGGTGCTCCCGGGTGAAAAGCGCGCGGAACGCGGGGGCGTCCGCGCCGTGGCCCTCCCAGTGGCCGTCGCGCATCAGGTGCAGCAGGGCCCGGAGCGGGGGCACGGCCTGCGCGACCGAGCCGTCGGCGAAGTAGCTCTCCGCGGCGGCGCGCATCGCCTGCACGATGTTGTCCATCCCGTCGGCGAAGACCGCCGGATCCTGCCGCTCGGGCCGGAGCAATTCCTCGGCAAAGAGGGTGCTGGGGTTGCCGAGGACGCGCCCGCAGAAGTTCTGGACGAAGCGCGGGGTGATGCGCCAGCCCAGGCGGCTGGCGAGCACCGGCCGGCCGGCGTGCGTCCAGTCCGCACACCGCTCGAGGAAGCCGCCCTCGATCAGGAAACGCGGCGTTCGTTCCTCGGGGCTCATCCGCGCCCAGATCTCGGGGACGAGCAGGCTGATGTCGTGGTCGACGCGGAAGTGCGGTCCGATCCAGCCGGCGGCGGAGGAGAAGACCGCGAGGTCGGTGAGGATGTAGCCGACGAGCGCGGCGTTGAGGTCGTGGATCGGCGGGAGCGCGTTGAACGGGCCCTTGGTCAGCGCGCCCTCGGAACCGGCGCCGGTGGTGGAGGGGGACTTGCCGGTGAGGCTGGCGATGAAGTCCATGAACGCCTCGGGCAACTCCTGGTAATGGAGCGGGCCGAAGACGCACATTGGGCGGACGCCGGGTTCGGGCGGGTTGAGGCGGCGCCCGGCGAGCACGGCGCCGACCGGGAAGAGCGCGGGCGTCGCGGGGGACAGGCGGCGGTAGAGCTGCGCGCCAATCTGGGCGAGGTGCGAGGCGCGGGGATCCTCAAGGTCCGGGCGGCGCTGGAGGTACCGGGGATTCTTGGTGGGCTTCCCGTCGACGATCCGGGGGTGCGCGGGTGACGCGAGATAGGCCGGCCGCGCCGCGGCGGCGAAATTGGCGAGGAGAACGCGGATCGGCTCGGTGAAGGCGTCGAAGCCGATCGCGTCCTCCACGAGGTGGCGGACCGCGGCCCGGTCGAGCGGCTCGTAGTTCGAGAGGAAATTGCCCGGGCGGGAGAAGTCCCGTTCGGTGGTCCGGTCGTAGCCGCGGTGGATCGCGTCGTCGGGTCGCTGGAACAAGGCGGATTCGCAGTTCGCGACGAACTTCACGGGCCGGCCCGCGCGCGCGGCGGCCGCCGGCAGGCCGGCGAGGCGATCGCCGGGCAGAATGATCGCCGCCGAGATGTCGTCCTCGGCCTGGATCTTGAGGGCGGGATAGAAGTCCTTGCGCAGGCTGAAGGTTCGCCAGCCCCCCTCGGGCGTGAAGCCGACGCGCAGGAAGTGCGTCATCGCCTTCTCGCCCTCGAATTTCAGCTCGTTGCCAGGGCGCCCGTTGATGGTGTCGACCGTGAAGTGGGAGCGCCAGTCCTCGCCCCATTCCGGCTTGTGGACCCGCTTGATCAGCAGCACCAGGTCGAGGATGTGGCGGGGGATGGACTCGAGCCACGCATTGTAGGCATCGGTGTAGTCCGGGCTGCGGCTGAGGAGCTTGACCACCGAGCCGAGCGAGCGCTCGGGGCTGAGCAGCGGACGTCCGCGGGGTCGGTTGCGCGCGGCGTCGCGGAAGCGTTCGCCGTACTCCCGGCGCAGGATGGCATCAATCGCGTCGAAGTCGCGGGCCAGGTCCCCGACGAAGTTTGGGGCGGTGAAGATCGCGTCGGCGATCGACTTGGAGATCTCCGACTTGCCGCCGCCGGAGACGGTGCAGGGCTTGTGACAGAGCAGGCCCTCGGCGGTGGTGCCGCGCAGGCGCCAGCGGCGGCCGTCCTCAGGTTTGACCATCTCGACCTTGTAGCCCGAGGGAAGGACGTAGGTGTGCCGCGGCAGGAGCTTGAGGGTGGCGGTCCCGCCGGCCGCGTCCCGCCAGGTGATCGCCTGCTTGCGGAGGTCGAAGGCGGCGTCCTCGGGCACGTAGCAGATGTCCGGGTGCAGGCGATCGCGGGCCCAGCCGCCGGGTTGCGGCTCCGCGCGGTCGCCCAGCGTGCGCAGGGCCCCGGCGAAGGTGTGGTCCACCACCGCGAGGTGGCGGCTGAGCTGGAAGTCGGCGCCGAGGTCGTAACTGGGGAAGGCGAGGGCGCCGCCGGCGTGCTCCTCCTCCCCGCGGCCGAGCAGGTTGGCCGCGAAGCTGATCTGGGCCTTCACCTCCTTCTTGCAGTAGCCGAAGTAGTTGTCGGCGATCACGGTCAGCATCACCCCGCGGCGATCGCGGGCCGTGAGTTTGAACGCGACGCCGTCGTTGTACTTCTCGTCCGGGTCCTTCCAGCACATCCCATCGCGGCGCTGGCGGGCGGTGGCGTCGGCATGGGCGGGCAGGCCCAGCTCCCGCTTGGTCAGGCGGGTGAGGTGCGTGGCGAGGATGACGCCGCCGGTGTGGCCGGTCCAGTGTGCCGGATCCAGCGCGGCGTCGTTGGCGGGCAGGTGGGGGTCGCCCGCGTTGCCGAAGATGCGCTCGATGAAGTCGAGGTTGGCCACCAGCGCGCCGGGCACGAAGAAGCGCGTCTCCATCGCGCGTGCGGGAGTGGCGCCGGGGACCGCCGGGCAGACCAGCGGGCGGAGGAGCAGGGTGACGAAGCACTCGGCCGCGGCGGGCGCGGCGGCCGTGAACGGCAGCCGCAGGAGCTCGGGCGGCGGCTGGAGGGCGTGGCGCAGCAGGCGGCCGAAGACGGCGGGCGGGACGGCCTTCTTGTCGTCCGGTACCGGGAACCCAAAGTCCGCCACGTGGAAGATGCCCTGCGTGGTCCGGCGGTCGCTGCGCGGATTGTGCAGCACGCCCTGGCTGACGCGGTAGGAGGACAGGATGTCGCTGCGGTATTCGTCCGCGCCGGGCGGGAGGGAAAGGATGCGGGCGAGGCCGGCGCGGTCGAGGACGAGCGTGGTGTGGGGCAGCCGGGGGACGTCGCCGGCCAGTTCCGGCCCGGCCTCGAGGTGGTCGTAGAGGAAGTTCTGCAGCCGCTGGTCGATCGGGCAGAGGTGGCGGGTCAGGGCCCGGTCCTTCTCGCGGCTGACCGCGAGGAAGTGGTCCACCAGCGGCGCGAGGGCGTCGGTCCCCTCGGCGAGGGTGACTCCGGGTTGCCCGATCTCGCGCAGCTTGAGGTTGAGGTAGGTGACGAGCCCGGCGTCCGCGCTGGCGGCGGCGGGCAGGGGGGCGGCGGTGGAGGAGGTGAGCGGCATAGGGCGAGGAATCCGCCTTCCGGTATGCAGGAATCACACCAACCCCGCGGCAGAAACCGGGGCGGGCCAAAGGGGGCTCAGGGCGCGACGGACTCGACGAAGGAGAACCGGCCCTGCTTCACGGTGATCACGACGGCGGACTTGGTGGCGTTGCGCCGGGCGTCGAGGGTGGTCTGGCCAGTGGCGCCGGACACGTTCCGGGTGGCGGCGAGCGCGTCGCGGAGCTTCGGGCCCTCGGTGCCGCCGGCGCGGCGGAGGCCGTCGGCGAGCACCAGCACCGCGTCGTGGCCGAGCGCGGCCATCGCGTCGGGCGCGTCTCCGTTCCAGCGGCGCTTGAACCGTTCGACGAAGCCCTGGACGGCGGGGGAGCGGTCCTCGGACGAGTAGTGGGTCGAGTAGTACGTGCCCTCGACCGCCTCGCCGCCGATCTCGAGCAGCTGGGGGGCCTCCCAGCCGTCGCCGCCGAAGAGGGGCAGCCCGAGGCCGAGCTCGCGCGCCTGTTTGCAGATGAGCGCCGCCTCGGTGTAGTAGCCGGGCACGAAGATCCCGTCGACGCCGGCCGCCTTGATCGCGGTGAGCTGCGCCTTGAAGTCCTTGTCGCCCTCCGAGTATTTCTGTTCGAGCGCGACGGTCCCGCCGGCGGCGGTGAAGTGCTCGCGGAAGTACTTGGCCAGCCCGACGCTGTAGGCGGACGAGACGGAGGTGAGCAACGCGACCCGCTGGAGCTTGAGGGTCTGGCGCGCGAACTTCGCCATCACGACGCCTTGGAACGGGTCGATGAAGCACACGCGGAAGACGTAGTTGCCGATCTCGGTGACCTTGGGGTTGGTCGAGGAGGGGGAGATCATCGGCACGCGGCTCTGCTGCGCGATGGGGGCGGCCTCGAGCGAGCGGCTCGAGGCGACCTCGCCGATCAGGGCGACGACCTTGTCGCGGGCGATCAGCTTCTTCGCGATCGTGGCCGACTCGCCGGCCTTGGACTGGTTGTCCTCGATCACCAGCTCAAGGCGCCGCCCGAGCACGCCGCCCGCGGCGTTGAGTTCCTCGACCGCGAGCTCGACGCCCTTGCGTGTGGCCTGACCAAAGGCGGCCTCCTTGCCGGTGAGCGAGGCGAACACCCCGACCTTGATCGGGGCCGGTTCGCCCGCGGCGGCGGGGGCGGCGGGCAGGAGCAGCGCGAGCGCGGCGAGGAGGGGCAGCGGGAGGCGGGTAAGGTGCATCGGGAACGGTCGGCGGGAGGCAACGTTGATTCGAGGCGCATTTCAACCCCGCACTCGCCGGGCGGGCCGGCTTTAGGCTTCCCGCGGGAAGGCCGGCGCCTACAACTCGGCGCGTGAACACGTTCGACCGCCACCTGCTCCGCGAGTGGCTCCAGATCCTCGGCCTGGTGCTCCTGGCCACCGGTGGGCTGCTGGTCGTCCAGGTTTTGTTCAACGACCTCCGCGACCTGAACCAGGTGGGCGCGCGACCGGTGGAATTGGCGCGGTACGTCGCCGTGCGGCTGCCAAGCTTCTTTTCGGTCGTCCTGCCGCTCTCGCTGCTGATCTCCCTGCTGTTCGTCCTCGGGAAACTGCACCGGGCCAACGAGCTCACGGCGCTGCGGGCAGCCGGGGTGGGCTTCGCCCGCATGACGGCGCCGGTCTGGCTGGTCGGGCTCGCCTGCTGCGGGCTCTCCTGGTGGCTCAACACCGCGGTCGTGCCGTGGTCCGTTGAGGCGTCGCGCGCCCTGCGCGAGGAGCTGGAGTTCCGGCACCAGTCTTCGCGGGCGCTGCCGGCGGATCGGGTGGGCGCGGTGCTCAGCGTCGCCTTTGACCATCCGGACGCCCGGCGCGTGTGGTTTCTGAACCGCTACAGCAAGGCGCAGGAGCGGGGCTACGGAGTCTCGGTCTCGGAATTGGATCCCGACCGCCGCGAGCAGCGCCGGTTGGTCGCGGCCGAGGCCTGGCGCGACCCGCAGGCCGGCGGCTGGGTGTTCCGCGACGGACGCGAGCTCGTGTTTGCGCCGGACACCGGGGAACTGATGGCGGCCACCCCGTTCCGCGAACGCCGCGAGGCCGGCTACGATGAGGATCCCGAACTGATGCTGCTGATCGACCGCCGGGCCTC
Organism: Opitutaceae bacterium; assembly: GCA_049428505.1. Lineage (GTDB taxonomy): Bacteria > Verrucomicrobiota > Verrucomicrobiia > Opitutales > Opitutaceae > ER46. The sequence continues at coordinate 18,044 of JBMTAG010000011.1, forward strand.
GCGCCTGTCGTTCCACGAGCTCGGTCAGCTCGTCGACCACCTCGCGCGGGAGGGCAGCCCGAAGCTCCCCGCCTACGCGGTCCGCTACTACGGCCTGCTGGCGGACGTCGTCGGCCCGCTGATCGTCATCGCGATCGCCATCCCCTTCGCGGTCTCCGGGGTGCGGGTGAATCCCGCCGTGGGCGTTTCCAAGTCCATCGGCCTCTTTTTCTTCTACTATGTGCTGACCACGGTGGCCACGACGCTGGCCACCCGGGGAGCCCTCACGCCGGCGGTCGCGGCGTGGTTGCCTAATGCCGGGATGACGGCCATCGCCGGCTGGCTGTTCCTGCGCCTGCGCTGATCGCGGGCCGGCTCAGAAGTGGCGGAGGAGCAGATCGGGGAGGATCCCGAGCGCCAGCAGGAGAACGGCCGTCGCCCCAAGACTCAGCGCCACGCCCACCGGCACGCGGACCACCGGAGCCCCGGGGGCCGGCGCGCGCACCAAGGCCTGCTTGAGCACAAGCAGGTAATAATACAGCGCCACGGCACTGAGCGCGATCGCGAGCAACGCGATTCCGCCGGTCAGGGAGGTGGGTCCACCGGCCTGCAGGGCCGCGGCAAAGATGAGGAACTTCCCGAAAAAACCAGCGAGGGGCGGGATGCCGGCGAGGGAAAGCAGACAGACGGCGAGCGCGGCCGCCAGCAGGGGCGAACGCCGGTGGATTCCCGCGAGGTCCGCGGGCGTTTGAGCTCCGCCCTGGCCGTCGAGTACCGCGAGGACGAGGAACGCCCCGACCGTGGCCAGCCCGTAGGTCACGGCATAGTAGATCGCCGGCCCCGGTCCCGCGCGTGCGCTGACCAGTACGCCCAGGAGCAGCGCGCCCGCGTGGGCCACGGCGGAGTAGGCGAGGAGCCGGCGCACATTGCCTTGGCCGAGCGCGGCGAGGTTACCCACGACGAGCGAGAGCACCGCGAGCACGGCCACCGCCCCGGTCCAGGGCGCCGGCTGCGCGTCCCCCGGAGCTCCGGGGAGTCCGGATCCGAGCAGGCGCAGGAAGAAGGTGAGCCCCGCGAGCTTGGCTGCGGAGGCGATCAGGGCCGCCGCGGGGGCGGGTGCACCCTGATAGACGTCGGGCGCCCAGAGGTGGAAGGGGGCGGCCGCGGCCTTGAAGCCGAAACCGACCAGCACCATCACGATCGCGACCAGGAGCAGCGGGGAGGGCGGTTGCCCCGCGAGTTCGCGGCCGATCCCCGCCAGTTCCACGGCTCCGGTCAGACCATACAGGAGGCTGAAGCCGAACAGCAGGAAGGCCGCCGCGACGGCGCCGAAGAGGAAGTACTTGAGGCCCGCCTCCGCGGACTCGGGCCGCGCCTTGTCGAAGCCGGCCAGCAGATAAAGGGGGATGCTCGCCAGCTCGAGCGCGACGAATCCGAGCAGGAGCGATGTGGTCCCGGCCATCAGGGTGAAGCCCGCGGTCGCGCCAAGGAGCAGGGCGACGTATTCCGCGGCCTGCGGCAGCCGGAGCGTGCCGGGCGTGGCGGCCAGCGCGAGCAGGGCGAGGCCCAGGACGCCGGCACGGGTGACCCGGGCCAGCGGGTCCAGCAGCATCGTTCCGGCGGCGAGGGGTCCGGCGGGCGCGGCGGCGAAATTCGCGCCCAGCGCCGCGGCGAGCGCGAGCAGACCGAGCAGCGCGGCGCTCCGGGCCCGGCGTTCAGGCGCGCGTCCCCGGCTGGTCGTGAGGTCAAATCCCAGCACGAGAAGCGCGCCCGCCACGAGACAGGCTTCGGGTCGGAAGGCGTGCAGCAGCTCGGAGTGATCGATGGTCACGGCGTGTTGCCCCGCAGGATCGGTTGCAGGGCGGGCGATTGGAGGGCCGGCAGGATCCACCCGAGCAGCGCATCCGGCTTGAGGCCGACGTACACCGTCGCGGCCAGCAGCAGCGCGGCCCCGGCGCGTTCGGGCCAGGTGATCGGCTCATTCTCGGGCGGCAGGGGAGGCTCCGCGGCGGGAACCGACTCCGCCGGACCGAAGAAGGAGACCTGCAGCACGCGCAGGGTGAAGGCGGCCGCGACCACCACGCCCGCCGCCGCGCCGAGGGCCCACACTGGCGCGGTCCGCCAGGTGCCGATCAGGATCGAGAGCTCCGCGGGGAACCCGCTGAAGCCGGGCATCCCCATCGAGGCGAGTGCCGCCAGCACGAAGACGAGGGCCGGGAACGGCAGGTGCCGGTGGAGGCCCAGCGCCTGGAGCCGATCGAGCCGGCGGGTGTGGACGCGATCGTAGACCATCCGTCCCACCACCGCGAAGAGCAGGCCCGCGATCACCCCATGGGAGAACATCTGCAGCACCGCACCCGCCAACGCCTGGGGCGTCGCCGCCGCCAGCCCCAGCAGTACGAAGCCCATGTGGCTCACGCTGGAGTAGCCGATCACGAACTTGAAGTCCTCCTGCACGAGGGCGACGAATCCGGCATAGAGGATGCCCGCGAGGGCCAGCCCCCCGAGCACCGGCTGCCAAGCCGCGAAGCCGAGCGGACAGAGCGGCAGTGCGACTCGCAGGCAGCCGTACGCGCCCAGCTTCATCACCACTCCGGCCAGCAGCATCGAGACGCCGGTCGGCGCGGCCACGTGGCCTGTGGGCGCCCAGGTGTGGAACGGGAAGAGCCCCGCCAGCACCCCAAATCCGACGAACAGGAGGCCGAAGAGCGGCACCTGCTGCGCGGGGGTGAGGGCGGACGCGCCCCGGATGAGCTCCGCGAGCGCGAAGCCACGACCCCCGCCGGCGGCGCGGGCCCAGAGCAGCCCGGCAAGGACCAGCGCGCTGCCCGCGAACGAGTAGAGCACCAGCTTCATCGCCCCGTACTCGCGGTTCGTCGATCCCCAGTTCGCGATCAGGAAATACTTCGGCACGATCGCGATCTCGTAGAACACGAAGAGCAGGAACGCATCGGCGCTGAGGAACACCCCGTAGACGCCGCCGATCAGCAGGAAGTAGAGCGCGAAGAATTCGGCCACGCGCTCGCGCAGGTTCCAGGAGAACAGCACGCCCGCCGTCGCCGCGAGGCCCGTCAGGAGCACCAGCACGAGGCTGATCCCGTCCGCTGCGAGGTGGTAGCGGATGCCGAGGCCCGCCACCCAGGGTGCGTCGACCAGGGTCTGCAGCCCCGGCCGGGCCGTGAACCCGGCGGCGCCGGCCGCGCCCAGCGCGGCCCCCAGCAGCGCGGTCGCCAACGCGACCCCCCGCGCCAGCGCGGGCGACGCGCGCCCCAGCAGCAGCACCACCACCGCGCCGGCCAAGGAGACGTAGATGGTCCAGGGAAGCGCGTTCATCGCGTCAGGTGCCCCGCCCAGGTCGTGACCAGCGGATGCGTGAGAGAGGTCAGGAGTCCCGGCACGACGCCGGGCAGGATCAGCAGCACGGTGAGCAGCGTCAGCGCGGCGCGTTCCGCGGGCGTCAGCGGGGCGAAGCCGGCCGCCGCTCCCGCGACGGGGCCGTGGAACACCCGCCGCCAAGCGGTGAGGAGGAACTGCGCGGTGGCCAGGAGGCCGGGCAAGGCGAGCACTGCCGCGGCCGGGTGCAGCCCGAAGAGCCCGCGGAAGATGAGGAACTCGCCGACGAAGCCGCTCAGGCCGGGCAGGCCGAGCGAGGCGAAGAACGCGACGCCCGCGAACGCGGCGAAGCCCGGGGCGGTCGCCCGAAGTCCGCCGAAGTCGCCCAGCCCGCTCCGGCCACCCGCCCGCGCCTCCAGGATGCCCACCCCGAGGAAGAGCGCGGCCGCGGTCACGCCGTGGTTGAAGAGTTGGAGCACCAGGCCCGCCAGCGCGGCCGCCGCCGCCTCGGCGGCCGGCCGTTCCCCGCCCGCGGCGGCCGCCACCGCGAAGAGCGCGGCGAGGCAGTAGCCGAGGTGATTGATGGACGAGTAGGCCAGCATCCGCCGGAGGTCCTCCTGGCGCAGCGCGGCCCAGGCGCCGAGCACGATGCCGGCGACCGCCAGCGCCAGCAGCACCGGCGCCACGGCCTGCAATTGCGCGGGGAAGAGCGGCCAGAGCAGGCGGAGAAAGCCGTACATCCCCATCTTCGACAGCACCCCCGTGAGCAGCATCACGGTCCCGGTCGGCGCGGCCGCGTACGCCGGCGGCAGCCAGGTGTGGAGGGGCCACAGGGGCACCTTCACCGCCAGCCCCAGGAGAATCCCCGCGAAGGCCGCCCGCACGCCCCACGGCCCCAGGGCCGCGGCCAGCGCGCCGTCCCGGCCCAGTTGCGCGAGTTGCCCGAAGTCAAAGGTGCCCGTCCCCGCGAACAGCGCGGCGAAGCCGGCCAGCAGGAAGGCGCTGCCGCCGAGGGTGTAGATCACGAACTGGTAGGCCGCGCGCGTCGCGCCCGGACCACCCCACAGCCGGATCAGGAAATACGCCGGCACCAGGCTCAGCTCCCAGCAGGTGAACCACGGGAAGAAATCCTGCGCGAGGAAGACCCCGAGCGCCGCACCCTGCAGGAGGAGCAGCAGCAGGACGGGCATGCGTGCCGCTCCCGGCCGGCCCCAGCCAGCCAACTGCGCGGCCGGGGCGACCGCGGCCGTCAGCAGCACCAGCACCAGCGACAGCCCGTCCAGTCCGAGGTGGTAATGGACGTTCAACGAGCTGATCCAGGCGTGGCGCTCGACGAACTGCAGGCCGGTCCTTTCCGGCTCGAAGCCCGCGAGCAGCACGGCGCCCAGCGACGCCGTCGAGAGGCTGAAGGCGAGCCCGAGCCAACGGCTCGTGCGGTCCGCGAGACCCGGCTGCAGGCCGAGCAGGGCCGCGCCCGTCCACGGCGCCAACACCAGGAGGGAGAGCAGCGGCCAGGAATTCATCGGGCGCCCCCCAGCAGCACGGCGAGCGCGAGCAGCACGAAGCCGGCCGCCAGCAGCCACACGTACCCGTGCGCGTCGCCGGTCTGCGTCCGCGCGTAGGCCCGTCCGGTCGCGCGGAGGCCGTCGCCCGTGGCATTGAACCCGCCGTTGAGCACCTCCTCATCGGTCTCCTGGGAGACGAGGCCGGTGAAGCCGCCGAGCCGGGCGAGGAGCCGGATGCCTCCGTCCCAGATGGTGCGGTCGAGTGCCGCGGCCGCGGAGGCGAGGGCCGCGGTGAGCCGGCCCAGGGTCGCCGCGTAGAGCTCATCGCAACCCAGCCGCGCCGCGAGGGCCCGGTGCAGGCGGGGTGCGGTCCGGGCGAGGGGATCCGGCGCCTGCGGCGTGGTGCGCGGGTGGCGGCCGTATCGCGCCCAACCGGCGAGGAGGCCGGCGCCGACGAGGGCGATCGAGACGGCCATCAGGCCCGCCCCGCCGGGCGCGGGTGCAAAGGCCGGGTCCAGGGTGCGCTGCAGCCACGGCCACCACGGGGTGCCCAGGAAACCGAGGCCGACCGAGGCGATGGCCAGCAAGACCAGCGGGATGGTCATCACCGCCGGGCTCTCGTGCGCCGTCTCCGCGCCGTGGCCGCGGGGCGAGCCGGCGAAGACCTCCGCCAGCAGGCGCGTCATGTAGAAGGCCGTGAGCGCGACCGCCGCGAGGGCCGCCAGGAACGGCAACGCCGAGACCGGCCAGCCGTGGGCGGCGTGGAGGATGGCCTCCTTGCTCCAAAAGCCCGAGAAGAGGAAAGGCACGCCCGCAAGGGCCATCATCCCGACCGTGAACGTCGCGCAGGTCACGGGCAGGCGCCCGCGCAGCCCGCCGAGCCGCCGGATGTCCTGCTCATGGTGGGTGGCGTGGATCACCGAACCCGCGCCGAGGAAGAGCAGCGCCTTGAAGCAGGCGTGCGTCAGCAGGTGAAAGATCGCGGCGGTCCAGGCGCCCGTCCCCGCCGCCAGCATCATGTAGCCGAGTTGGGAGACGGTGGAGAACGCGAGCACCCGCTTGATGTCGTCCTGGGCGACCGCGACCGCCGCGCCGAACAGGGCCGTCACCGCGCCCACCGTGGCGACCACGCTGAGGGCATGGACGGGCACGGTGCTGAGGGTGAGGTCGGCGGCGAGCAGCGGGTGCACCCGGGCGACGAGGAAGACGCCGGCCGCGACCATCGTCGCCGCGTGGATGAGGGCGGAGACCGGGGTGGGACCCTCCATCGCGTCGGGCAGCCAGACGTGGAGCGGCACCTGTCCTGATTTGCCCGCGGCGCCGCAGAAGAGCAGGAGGCCGATGGCGGTGGAGACCGCGAGCCCGCCGATCGTGGCGGTGCCGGCGAGGGTGGCGAGGGCCTCCGCCTCCAGCACGCCCCGGCCGCCGTCGAAGAGCAGCAGCGTGCCGGTGGCGTCCTGGAGCCAGACGAGCCCGAGGAGGAGTCCGAGGTCGCCGATGCGCGTGGTGATGAAGGCCTTGCGGGCGGCCAGCGCCGCGGCGGGGCGCTGGAACCAGAAGCCGATGAGCAGGTAGGAGGCGAGGCCGACCAATTCCCAGCAGAGGAAGAGCAGGAGGAGGCTGTTCGCGAGGAGGAGCCCGAGCATCGCACCGGCAAACAGGCTCAGGAAGCAGAAGAACTGCTTCGCGCGGGGGTCGTCGCGGAGGTAACCGAGGCTGAAGGTGAAGATGAGGAGGCCCACCGCGGCGACCATCACCGCGAGGAGCGTGCCCAGCGGATCGAGCAGCCAACCGAGCCGGATGGCACCGTGGCCGACGGCGAACCAGGTGAAGGTGTGGGTCAGGCGCGCGGCGGGATCCGCGAGGGCCCCGGCGAGCGCCAGGATCGCGAGGACCAGCGAGCCCGCGAGCGCGGCGAGGGCGAGGCCGGCGCCCAGCCCGGCCCGGCGGGCCGGCACCGCCGCGATCACCGCCGCCGCCGCCGCGGGCAGCGCGGGGATGAGCCAGGTGAGCTGGGCGGGCAGGTGCATCGTTCAGCCGTGGAGCCGGCGCGCCTCGCCGAGGCGCACGTTGCGCTGGTGCCGATGCAGCGCGATGACCAGCGCCAGCCCGACCGCGGCCTCCGCGGCGGCGACCGCGAGCGCGAACACCACGAACACCACGCCATGTCCCTCCGCCGGCGCGGGGCCGTAGCGCCAGAAGGCGATGAAGTTGAGGTTCGCGGCGTTCAGCATCAGCTCCACCCCGAGCAGCACCAGGATCGCGTTCGAACGCACCAGCACGGCGATCAGGCCGAGGCTGAAGAGGGCCGACGAGAACAGCAGGCACGCCTGGAGCGGGCTCACGACGCGTCCTCCTTCCGTCGCGCCGCCGCGAGCACCACGGCCCCGAGCAACGCGACCGTCAGGAGCGCGCCCGTCGCCAGCAACGCCCCGGCGTGCGGTCCGAGCAGCTTCAGGCCGAGTTCGCGCACGCCGAAGGCCGGTGCAGCCCCGTTCCCGGCGGGCAGCGGCGTGGAGAGCACGGCGCCCGCGAGCAGCCCCAGCACCGCGCCGCCCGCGAGAAAGCCGGGCACCGCCCGGCCGGAGCGGCCCGGAGTCGCTGGGCCAGCCGGCGGGCGCGTCAGCAGCACCGCGAACAGCACCACCATCGAGATCGCGCCGACGTAGATCAGCACCTGCGCGAAGGCGACGAACTCGGCGCCGGCCCAGAGGTAGAATGCCGCGATTCCCACCCAGCTCGCGATGAGCAGCAGCGCGCTGTGGATCAGGTCGCGCAGGGCGAGCGCCACGGCGGCGGCGGCGAGCGTGAACAGGGCGATGGCGGCGAGGGCGGTCATCGGTTCAGGCGAAGCGGTAGGTGCGTGGGCGCAGGCCGGCGGTGAGGCCGCGCCCGAGCAGGACGAAGGGGCCGGCGACGAGCACCGCCGCGCCCAGCCAGCGCAGGGGTTGCAGGACCGGACCCCAGCCGGCGGTCAGCGCCCAGAGGGCGGCGGTGCCGAGGTTGAGCAGCGCGAGCGGCACCAGGAACTTCCACGCCAGCCGCGTGAGCTGGTCGATGCGCAGGCGCGGGAAGGTGGCCCGGATCCAGATGAAGACGAACAGCAGCGCCAGCAGCTTCAGCCCGAACCAGGCGTAGGACGGCACGAACTCGAGGAAGGGCAGGGGCGCCCGCCAGCCGCCGAGGAAGAGGGTCACCCCGAGGCCCGCCAACGCCGTCATCCCGAGGTACTCCGCCATGAAGAACAGCGCGTACTTGAAGCCCGAGTACTCCGTCAGGTGGCCGGCGATCAGCTCGCTTTCCGCCTCGGGCAGGTCGAAGGGGGAACGGTTCGATTCCGCGAGGGCGGCGGTCAGGAAGATGAGGAACGAGGCGAACCCCCACGGGGTGAGGACGAACCAGCGGGGCACGAAACCCAGGTCCCAGCCGGCCTGGGCCGCGACGATGCCGGTGGTCGAGAGCGAGCCGGCCAGCAGGACCACCGGGACGACGGCCAGCAGCAGCGGCAGTTCGTAGCTGATCAGCTGCGCCAGCGCGCGCATCGCCGCGAGCAGCGCGTACTTGTTGCGGCTGGCCCAGCCCGCCATGAAGAGCGCCAGCTCGGTCGCGGCGCCCGCGGCGAAGAAGTACAGCACGCCGGCCTCCAGCTCCACCGGCACGAGCAGGCGGCCGTAGGGCAGCACCGCGAAGGTCAGCAGCGAGAGCGCCAGCAGCACCACCGGCGCGAGGAAGTGCAGCACCGGGTCCGCGCCCCGCGGCACGATGTCCTCCTTGGTCAGCATCTTGATGCCGTCGGCGAGCGGCTGGCCGAGGCCGCCGAGGCGGAAGCGGGTCAGGGGAAGGCCCACGCGGTTGGGGCCGGGGCGGTTCTGGACGCGGGCGAGCACCTTGCGCTCCGCGAGGGTGAGGAGGGCGAAGAGGGAACTGAAGACGACGATGATCGTGAGGATCGCGAGCAGGCTGTTGGCCCACCAGCGCCAGGGTTCCGGCAACGCGCCGGTGAGGGCGTCGCGCGCGAGGAGGGGGAGTCGTTCGAGCAGCCCCGCGGCGAGGGGATCGGCGGCGGGCGGGTTCACGGGGCGGGGGCCGCGGGCGGCGGCGGGGCCGGCGACGCGACCGCGGGCGCGGGGGAAGCCGGGGTGGGCGTGGGGGCCTTGGCGGCCTGCGCGGGGGCCGGGCGGGCCTGCTGTTCCGCGTGGGCGGCGTCGACGGCCGCCGCCTCGTTCGGGTGGATCCGGTGGTAGTAGCTGTTCGGCTTGGCGAGGTCCGCCTTGTGCCGCAGGAGGCCGGTGAAGCGGTCCGCGGTCGCGAGCTCGAATTCCTGATCCATCTTGATCGCGTCGAACGGGCAGACCTCCACACAGATCTGGCAGCTCATGCAGACGGAAAGGTCGATGTCGAAGACCTGGGGCCGCTTCTGTGCCTTCCCCTTCTCATCCCGCTCCATCACGATGTAGATGCATTGGGGCGGGCATTCCTTCTCGCAGATCTGGCAGGCCACGCAGCGCAGCGTGCCGAGCGGGTCGGCGGGGTCCTCGCCGACCAGGAAGGGGAAGTTGCGGTAGTTCTCCGGGAGGCGGGTGCGCTCCTCGGGGTACTGGGTCGTGACCATCCGCGCCGGGTCGTGGAAGCTGCCGACCAGGTTGCGGGCGGTGACCTTGAGGCCCTGGAGGAGTCCGGTTCCGAGCATGGGCGGTGGGTTCAGCGGTCGACCTCGCCGAGCACGATATCGATGCTCCCGAGGATGATGACGGCGTCGGCGACGGTCTGCCCGAGGCAGAGGTCCTCGAGCACGGTGAGGTTGATGAGGGACGGGGGGCGGACGCGGTAGCGGTAGGGGTGGGGCCCGCCGTCGCTGATCAGGTAGAATCCGATCTCGCCCTTGGGTCCCTCGATGCGGCCGTAGGCTTCGCCGGGCTTCGGCCGGAAGCCGCGGAGCTTCGCCTTGGGGTCCATGATGGGCCCGCCCGGCAGGTCGCGCAGGACCGCGCGCAGGATCCCGAGTGACTCGCGCATTTCCAGCATCCGAACCATGTACCGGTCGTACGTGTCGCCGTGGTCGCCCAACGGGATCCGGAACGGGAAGCGCGGATACAGGCCGTAGCCGTCGACGCGCCGCAGGTCGTGGTTCACCCCGCTCGCGCGCAGCATCGGCCCCGTGATGCCGGCGTTGATGGCGAGAGCCGCGGGCAGCACGCCCACGCCCTGCGTGCGCGCGAGGAGAATCTCGTTGCCGGTGATCAGTTCCTCGTACTCGTCGAGAAAGCGGTCATAGCGCCCGACCAGGGTGGCGACGGCGGCCAGCCACTCGGGCGACGGATCCACCCGGCAGCCCCCGAAGCGCTGGAAGTTGCACATCATCCGCGACCCGCTCAGCGCCTCGAAGAGATCGAGGATCGCCTCCCGCTCGCGGAACGCGTACATCAGCGGCGTGCCGCTGCAGCCCGTGTCCTGCAGCAGAAATCCCGCCAGGCAGGTGTGGTTGAGCAGGCGCGTCAGCTCGGCAAGGAGGATGCGGACATGCTCCGCGCGTTCAGGCACGGCCTGCCCGGAGAGCTTCTCGACGGCCAGGGCGTACGCCCAGTTGTTGGTCATCGAGTTCAGGTAATCCAGCCGGTCGGTGTACGGCATCGACGCGAGGTAGCTGGTGTTCTCGCCCAGCTTCTCGTGATTGCGGTGCAGGTAGCCGAACACCGGCTTGAGGCGCACGATCCGCTCCCCGTCGAGCGTGGCGATCATCCGGAAGACGCCGTGGGTCGACGGATGATGCGGTCCCATCGAGACCTCCAGCAGGTCCCCGTGGAAGGGATCCTGCACGGCGCGCACCGAGGCGCCGGCGGGAAGAGGGGCCGCGGCCGGGTTCATCGCGGGGCGGCCTCGCCGGAGTCGGCGGGCAGGGCGGGATAATGGCGCCGCGCCTGCGTGAGGACGCGGTCGTGGGGCGTCGGCTCCCATTCGTAGTCGTCGGGCTCGACGTAATCCTTCCGCATCGGATGATCCCGGAACTCGTCCCACATCAGCAGTCGTCGGAGATCGGGGTGGCCGGTGAAGACGACCCCGAAGAGGTCGTAGACCTCGCGTTCCTGGAGCTCGCACGCGCGCCACACCGGGGTGAGGGACGGCAGCGCGACCTGGTCGCGACGGTCCCCGGTGCGGAGGCGCAGGATCACCGGGCCGTGGCCGTGTGCCACCGAATAGAGGTGATAGACGACCTCGAGGAATCCGGGGACGGTCCGCCGCACCTTCTCCTCGACGACCGTGCTTGCGGCCCCGGTGCCGGGCGCGGCATCCGCCGGGAGCGGCTCGGGGATCGTCCGCCGGATGGTTTCCGTGACCTCGCGCTCCGGCCAGTCGATGCCCGTGACGTTGGAGCAGGTGTCGAGGCGGAGGTCCGGGTCATCCCGCAGGAAGGCGGCGAGGGTCACCGCGTGTGCGGCGGGCACGAGCAGCGAGTGCTGGGCGGCGGGACCCGGGTTGAGCACCACGGTGAGGGCGGCGGCGGGGAAGCGGGCCGTGAGGCGGGCGTGGAGCTGTTCAATGGTCTCCATCGCGGATCACTCGGTGCGGATCAGCCGGGGTGGCTGCCAGCGGGCGGGGTCGTGGGGCGGCTCAAGGTCGTGCGCGCCGAAGTCCGGGATGACGCATTCCCCCCCGTCGGCGCCGGGCCGCAGGTGCGGAGGTGCGGCGGGACCGGTGAGGGGCTGCGCGCGGATCTTCACCTGCAGCTCCAGCAAGCCGTGGAGGAGGGCTTCCGGCCGCGGCGGGCAACCGGGGAGGTAGAGATCCACCGGGATGTAGCGGTCGATGCCCTTGAGGACGTTGTAGCCCTGCTTGAAGGGTCCGCCGGAGATCGCGCAGGCGCCCATCGCGATGCAGTACTTCGGTTCGGGCATCTGGTTCCAGAGCCGGACCACCTGCGGGGCCATCTTCTTGGTGACCGTGCCCGAGACGATCAGGAGATCGGCCTGGCGCGGCGAGGGCCGGAAGACCTCGGAACCGAAACGGGCGATGTCGAAGCGCGCCATCGATGCCGCGATCATCTCGATCGCGCAGCAGGCCAACCCGAATTGGAGCGGCCACACCGAGTTGCTCCGGCCCCAGTTGTACAACTCCTCGAGGCTCGTCAGCAGGATCCCCTGGCGGCGCAATTCGGTCCGCTCGGCGTCGCTGATCGCGGGCGCCGGGGCCGACGCGGCGGGCGGGGACGGGGTCGGGAGGGCGGGGTTCATGTCAGGTCCATTCCAGGTGCCCCCGGTGCCAGGCCCAAACGAGGCCTTCGGCCAGGAGGAGCACGAAGACGAGCATCACAACGAGGGCTCCGGCGGGCAGGCCCGAGAAGGCCACGGCGAAAGGCAGCAGAAAGAGGATCTCGACGTCGAAGATGAGGAAGAGGATCGCGTAGAGGTAATAGTGGGCCGAGAAGCGGATCCGCGTGTCGCCGGTGGGTGCGATGCCGCATTCGTACACGGCATTCTTCGCTGGTCCCGGACGTGGTGGCTGGAAGCGGCGGAACCAGAGGCGGGCAAGCCCGAGGAGCGTGAGGGGCACGGCGAGCGCCACCAGCGCGAACAGGGCGAGGAACGCGTAGGGGTGGGGAGTCATCGGTTCCACCCCGCAACCTCGGGGCGCCGCCGGTTCCGCGCAACGGGCAAGGACGTTCCGATCTTGCGCAAACCGGGGCATCGGTTGCCCGGGCGGGCGCACGGCAGGGCGGCGACGGGGTGGGTCGGCACGGGGGGTGCCGTGAGCACACGCGATTCCGGGGGCGAACTCAAGCCCGCGTCGGCGGACGCTCCCCGACCACTCCGGCGAGGGAGCCTGCCGCCTGCAGGGAACCGTCCGCCGCGAGCCATGCCGCCCCGATGCCGGAATACGCGGCGCAGACCTCGCGGATGCGCGTTTCCTCCAGGACAAAGAAGGCGGTGGACAAGGCGTCGGCTTGCGCGGCCGAGGGCGCGAGCGCCCACGCGCGGGGCCGGATCTCGGCGGGCCGACCGCTCCGCGGATCCACCAGGTGCTCGCCCTGTTCCTCCGTGCCGGAACCGCTCAGTGAGGCGTCCCGCAGGGGCACCGGCACCCGCTGGCCGGCGCCGTCGACCAGTCCCGCGGTCCACCCCTCGCCCGCGGCCGCCGCGTCGCCGAAGGCGAGCACGCTGCTGCCGCCGGCATTGAGGTGCGCCGCCGGGAAACCCCATTCGCGCAGCAGGTCGGCCAGGCAGTCGAGGGCGTAGCCTTTCCCCACGGCGCCCAGATCGAGCGCGAGGCGTTCGGCGCGCGAGGTGAGGCGGTGGGTTTCGGGATCAAGGAAGTAAGGCGGCAGGTCCGCCGGTAGTTCCGGTGGGCGCACGGAGCGAAACGCCGGATCAAACGCACGGCCGGTGGCGACGCTGACCTCGGCGGCGAGCAGGAGGCAGGCCAGGGTGTCGGGGGGCAGGGTGAGGCTGCCACCGGTCGGCAGCCGGTTGGCACGGGAGATCACGCTGTGCTCAATGAAGCGGCTGAGTTCGCCTTCCAGCCGGTCGAGTTCCCGGAAGGCCGCCGACGCGGCCTGGCGGGCGTAGGCCGCGTCGGTCCCGGGCAGGATCAGTTCCCAGAACGTGGCCATGGCCTCGTGTTGAAACCGCGGCGCGTTCATCGGCGGGCGGAACGGCGTTGGCGCCACCAGAGTCCGAGCATCGCGAGGGCCGGGCGCAGCCAGAGCCGACCGAGGCCGTACTTGGATTTGCCGCGGGTGCGCGCGTGGTGGCGCACGGGGCGTTCGCCCACCCGGAATCCCGCGCCCGCCGCAAGTGCCGGCACGAAACTCTGCATCAGCTCCATCGGCCGCAGGGCCGCCAAGACCTCGCGGCGCATCACGCGCAGCTGGCAGCCCGAGTCGTGCACGCCGTCGCGCAGGAGGCGTCCGCGGACGGCGTTCGCCACGCGCGACATCAGTCGCCGCAGGCGGGTGTCGTGCCGGTCGGTGCGCCAGCCGCAGGCGAGGTCGACTTCCCCGCCCTCCACCAGCGCGAGGAGCGCGGGCAGGTCGCGCGGATCATTCTGGCCGTCGCCGTCCATCATCGCGAGGAAGTCCCCCTGCGCGGCCCGCAGTCCCGCGAGGAGGGCCTCGGCCTGCCCGCGGTTGGGGTGCAGCGGCAGGGGGCGCACGGCTGGCCAGCGCGCCGCGGCGGCCGCGATCTCGGCGGCCGTGGCGTCGGTGCTGCCGTCGTCGACCAGGATGATCTCGTACGGCCGGCCGAGCTCCCCCAGCACGGAGGCCGCGTGCTCCGCCAGCGGGAGAATGTTGCCCGCTTCGTTGTAGAGGGGGATGACGAGGGAAAGGGCGGGTTTCACGGCTCGGGTTGGAACACCACGCAAAGGAAACCCGGACGCAAACCGACGTAGGACTCGCGGGCCGGCCGGCCGAGCCGCGCGCGGACCGTCTCCGCCTGAGTCACGGAGGCGATGACGAGCGCCCCGGAGCAGTCCGCCGGGGCCTCGCTCCAATACCCGACGTTCGGCAGCCCGCGGAAGTACCAGGGCAACGGCCAGTATTCCTCGCTGACGACCCGGATGGGTTGCCCAGGTCGGACCGCGCGCGCCGCCTCGGCTAGCGGCCGGAACTTGAGCACGTCGCGCGAGGAGTGCACGTAGGCCCAGGGGTTCCGGCCGTCGGCGGGGCGGAGGAAGGAGGTGAGCCGTGTCTGCTGCCAGAGGGTGAACCCGACGAGTAGCGTGGCGGCCAAGGCCGGCGCCGGGCCCGCGCGCCCGCGGCCCAGGGCGTCCAGGGCCGCGCCCGCGAGGAGGGCCGCCGGGACGACAAAGTGAATCGCGTGCCAGGGCGTCTTATAGGGAAAGGCGGAGAAGGCGGCCAGAATCAGCAGGCCGTACAGGGCGACGCCCCGCAGGAGCGGGTCGCGGCGCCGGGCGACTGCCGCCAAGCCAGCGAGCGCCAGGATGGAGAGGCCGGCCTGATGCCAGAGCAGTCCGCCTGTGCGGCTCCAGCCGAGCAGTTGGAGATAGTACGTCCAGGCTTTCTCGTGGCCCGTCGGCGGCGCCTCGGCCCCGAAGCGGATCACGGCATGCAGGTAGACCGCCAGGGCGTCGCGCAGCCCCGCCCAGTGAGTGCCGAAGGAGGAGTACAGCAGTGCGGCCGTGCCGGCGGCGGCGCCGATGCCAGCCAGCAGGTCGCGGCCCGGCCGTGGACTGGCGGGGTGGGCGGCGCCCCGGCTGAACAGCCAGGCGATCCCCGCGGCGGCGATGAACAGCGGTGTGCTGGCCTTGGTCGCCTGCATCAGCCCCAGGCCGGCGCCGGCGGCGATCGCCCACCGCATGCGCCCCGTGAAGCTCCAGCGCCGCAGGATGACGGCAACGGCCAGTGCCCCCGTCGCCAGCAGGGTTTCCTGGATGAAATAACGGCTGTAGTAGACCGCGGGTGGGGCGAGGGCGAGGAAGGCGCCCGCCGCCAAGGCCGCTGGACCACTGAGCCCGGGTGCTTCGGGCGCGCGCCGGCGCCCGAGGAGCACGACCAGCGGCACGGCGAGCGCGCCGGCGAACGCGGGTACCAGGCGGAGCGTGGTTTCGTCGAGTGCGGCGAGGGTCGCCTGCCCGCGGATCGCGGCAACCGCCGCGCCGAGATAATAAAGGGTCGGGCCGTGATGATCGCGTGGATCGAAGGCGTAGCGGCCCGCCTCCACCAGTTCGCCCGTCTTCACTCCTTGGTTGGCCTCATCCGCGTGCATCGGCCGGCTGGCCAGGTCGTCCGTCCGGAGCCAAAACGCCGCGGCGGCCAGCAGGGCCAGCGGGAGGCAGCGCAGGAGGGCGGGGGGCACGCCCCATCGCTGGGCGAGGCCGCGGAGCTTGTCAGCACCAACCCGCCGGTCGCCGCGCACAAAAAAGGCCGGCCGCGCGGGGCGGCCGGCCGGAACGGGGGAATCGCGCTTACTTGGCCACGCCGAACACCTCGATCTCGCAGTAGTGGTTCAGCTCGTCGGACGTGTTGCCATTGCTGAAGAGGCGGACGTAGCGGCCGGCGGCACCTTCGGCGGGCAGCACGCGGCCGTGGTTGGTCTCGACGTAGGACTTGTCCCGGCCCTTGCCGAGCTTGGACGAGTTGTCGTCGTCGTTGTTGAAGATGGTCTTCACGCCCTTCTTGAACTCCGGATCATCGGAGATCTGGACGACGACGTCGTGGTAGACGCGGGCTTGGGAGTGGAAATGCCAGACGGCGACGGCGTCGATCTTCGCGGAGGCGCCGAGGTCAACCTGCACCCATTGGGTGTTGGGCCCGAGTTCCACGTAGGCGCCGTCGATGCCGGTCTTGTCCCCATCGGTGATGAACGACAGCTCGCCGATGACGGGGAGGGAGTCGCTGCTGGTGACCTTCTTGCCGCGGGAGAGCAGCTTGGAATCGGCCGAGACCAGGATGTCGGGCCGCTTGGCGCCGGCGGGCTCGAGGTTCGAGAGCGAGATCGGGCGCGGCGTGCCGGCGAAGAGCGGCTTCGGGTACTCGACGGCGAGGGGCACCTTGCCGGGGGCGCCCGCGAAGGCGGTCGCGCCGAGGAGCGCGGAGAGGAGGAGGGGGAGGTGGCGGGAGTGCATGGACGGGAAGGAAGGGAAGACGTGGTTCAGGGGGCTTGGCTACGGGAAAAAAGCGCCCCCGGGTCGCGGGACCGCGGGGGCGGAGGCGCGGGAGCTCAGGCGATGAAGTCCTGCGGCTTGAAGGAGAGTTCCTTCTTCGCGGCGATGGCTTCGTTGACCTTCAGGACCGTGACGGCCGAGGCAAAGGCCTCCTCGGGCGGGCAGTTCAGGGGCGTACCCTTGCGGATCGCGTCGAAGAAGTTCTCGAGGTGCGGCTGGTGGATCGCCTTGTCGAGGGTGACGGGGATGTCCCAGGCGGAGAGCTGGGCGGTCTCGCGGACGTCGACGGTGGCTCCCCGGGGGGCGGGGCCACCGAGCTTCTTCACCCCGGGCTTTTCCCAGGGCTTCACCGGGGCGGCGGCGCCTTCACCGGTCTCGGGCTTGAGGATGTAGCCCTTGGCGACGAACGGTTCCCACTCGGGGGCGCGGGCCTCGCGGTACAGCTTGGTGAAGCGCGGGTTCTCGGACATCTTGAGCGCGCCTTCATCTCCCATGAAGTACTCGTGGTAGCCGCCGCCGGCACTCGTCGTGGTGAGCACCTGGTACTGGGCGCGGACGACGCCGTCCTTGGTCGGGTACTCGAAGATGATGTACGCGTTGTCGTACCACTCGTGGTTCTTGTAGTAATCAACGCCGCCGGAGGCGATGCAGGAGCGCGGGTTGGCGCCGAGCATCCAGTTGTAGATGTCGATCTGGTGGGCGCCGAGGTCGGAGACCGGGCCGCCCGCGTACTTGCGGAACCAGCGCCAGTTGCGGAACTCGTGCATGTTGGCGTAGCCGTACTTCTGCAGCTTCGCCTCCGGAATCGCCTGACCGTTCGGGTAGCCGAAATCGTCGGTGACGGCGCGATGCCACTGGCCGCTGATGTTGGTGATGCGGCCGAGCAGGCGCCCTTCGCGGACGATCTTCTCCCGGGCGTGCTGGTAGCGCGGGTTGCTGCGGCGCTGGTGGCCGACCTGCATCAGCTTCTTCGTCTCGCGGGCGGCGAGCACCATCGAGCGGGCGCCCTCCACGGTGTTGGACATCAGCTTCTCGCAATAGACGTGCTTGCCGGCCTTGAGGGCGGCGATCGTCTGTTCGGCGTGCATGAAGTCTGGCGTCGCGATGAGCACCGCGTCCAGGTCCTTCACGTTGGCGAGCAGGTCCTTGTAGTCCTCGAAGGGCTCCGCCGGGTGGTTGAACTTCTTGAGCAGGTTCGAGGTGCGCTTCAGGTTGTACGGCCAGATGTCGCACACCGCGGCGAAGCGGATGCCGGGGATGTTGAGGGCGGCGTTGCCGAGGATGCGGCCTTCCTCGCCGCAGCCGATGATGGCCACGTTGAGGGTGTCAGCGCCTTTGGCGCCCACCTCCGCGGCCCGGGAGATGTAGGGGGCGGCCGCGGCCACGGCACCCAGCTTGGCGCTGGTGCTCAGGAAGCTGCGGCGGGTGAAGGGGATCAGGTCAGCCATGGGATCAGGTTTTGGCGGTCAGTTACCCTGCTCGGAAGAAAGCGCAAACCGGTTGTGCCGGACCAGGACCAAGGCGAACGCGACGAGCGCGACGTGGACGCCGAGCCAGGCGACGCCCTCGCCCTCCTGCACGGCCATCAGGCCGAAGGAGAGGCCGGTGTAGAGCAGACCGGTGAAGAACAGGGTGCTGCGCGTCTTGAAGCCGACCAGCAGGCTCAGGCCGAAGGCGACGAGGAGGTAACCGAGGAAGAAGGCGAAGGTCTTGGTGGCCCAGAGCGGAAGGATCGAGGCGCCCGAGATGCCACCGGCCATCCGCGCCATGTTCTTGTAGTAATTCTCAAACGAGAACGAGCCTCCGCTCTCGAATTTCTCGAGGCCCGCGAAGAGGGTACGCAGGCCCAGCCAGAGGCGGAGGACCAGGAAGGCCGCGGTGTATTCCGGACGGTTGGTTTCGGACGAGGGGGCGTGATGGGCGCTCATGGGTAGAGTGGGTGAGAGTCGAGGGGAGGAGTCGTCGGGGCGACGACAGAGAAGGGTTTTGCACGACCTGCCGGCGGAAAGGCAAGCCGGACCCTTGTCCGGCCCGCGGATTTTCGCGCGCGGTCCGCGTCGCCGACTTAGGCCTTGCCGCCCGTGGTCCCGCGCCGGCAACGTGGCGCGCGATGACCCAGCTGCAACGCACCCCCCTGCGCGACTTCCACGCCGCGCGCGGGGCCCGTCTCGTCGACTTCGCCGGCTGGGAGATGCCCGTGCAGTACCGGAGCATCCTCGAGGAGCACCGCGCCGTGCGCCGCGCCGCGGGACTCTTCGACGTCAGCCACATGGGCGAGTTCGACGTGCGGGGCCCCGGGGCCGCCGCCTTCCTCAACCGGCTCGTCACCAACGATGTCTCCCGTCTCTTTCCCGGCCGCGTCCTCTACAGCCCGATGTGCTATCCCGACGGCGGGGTGGTTGACGACCTCCTCGTCTACCAGCGCGCCGCGGATGATTTCTTCCTCTGCGTCAACGCGGGCAACCTCACGCGCGACCTCGAGTGGATCCGCAGCCAGGCCGCCGGCCACGACGTGACGGTCACGGACTGCTCGGCCGAGACGGCCCTGCTCGCCCTGCAGGGCCCGCGCGCGGTGGCGATCCTGCAGGAACTCACGGCGACGAAGCTGGCCGAGATCGGCTATTACCACTTCGCGGCCGGCGAGGTCGCCGGCGTGCCCTGCGTGCTGAGCCGGACCGGCTACACGGGCGAGGACGGCTTTGAGCTATACCACGCCGCCGGGCACGCAGTCCGCCTCGCGGAGGCCCTGCTCGCCGCCGGCGCGCCCCATGGGCTGGAGCTCGCGGGGCTCGGCGCGCGGGACAGCCTCCGTCTGGAGGCCGGGTATCCGCTCTATGGCCACGAGTTGAGCCCCGAGGTCTCGCCGCTGGCAGCCGGGCTGGGCTGGACCGTGAAGCTGGACAAGGGGTGTGACTTCATCGGCCGCGATGCATTGCTTGCCGAGAAGCGCGCCGGTTCCCCCCGGCGGGTGATCCACTTCCGCACCGGCGACCGCCGCATCCTCCGCCCCGATGCCCCGGTCCTCGATGCCGCGGGAGTTGCGGTTGGCCGCGTGCTGTCCGGCACCCTCTCCCCGATCCTGCAGGAGGCGATCGGCTCGGCCCTGGTCGCGACCGCCGCCGTGGCCGCGCCGCTGGCCGTCGATGTGCGCGGGGTCGCGGTGCCCTTGCAACGGGTCCGGCCGCCCTTCGTCCCGCTGGGCCGCACCTGATTCCCCTCCCTTATGAGCTCCCTGCCCGCTGATCTCCGCTACGCCAAGTCCCACGAGTGGGTCCGCCCCGAGGCCGACGGCACCGTCACCATTGGCATCACCGACTACGCGCAGAACTCGCTCGGCGACATCACCTACGTCCAGGCCCCCAAGGTGGGCGCGGTGCTCGCCGCGGGCGCGGTCTTCGGCGTGGTCGAGTCGGTGAAGGCGGCCAGCGACCTTTACGCCCCCGTTGCCGGCACCGTGGTCGCGGTCAACCCGGCCCTCGACGGGGCGCCCGAGACCGTGAACCGCGAGCCGTACGGCGCGGGCTGGATGCTGCGGCTCCGGCCGGCGGATCCCGCGGCGGCTGGCGCGTTGCTGGATGCGGCCGCCTACGGCGCGCTGCTGGGCTGAGCCGTCCCCGGGCGGCGCTCAGCCGCCCTTCGTCGCCGCGGGCAGGAGCGCGCGGAATTCCGGGTCGTCGTGCAGGGAGGCGAGGTCCGGATCCTTCCGCATCCACCGGAAGTCATCGTAGCCGAGCGCGAGGGCCCGCCGGAGTTCGCGCAGCGCCTCAGCGCGCCGGCGCGTGAGGGCGAGGCTGCAGGCGAGATTGTAGCGCGCGGTGGAGTTGTCCGGCTCGAGCCGCACCATGCGCCGGTCCATCCGCAGCCCGTCCGGTATTCGCCCGAGCCGGGTGTAGAGCGAGCCGAGGATCTCGACGACCCGGGCGTAGCCGGGCTCGCGGCGGAGGACGGACTCGAAGAAGCGGACCTCGAACTCGGCGTCGGCGGGAGGACGTTTCATCCGGGGGTCAGGGGCGGCCGCGCCGGGCGCACTGGCCCGTGTCGCGCAGGGCGTCGCAGCGCGCGCTCACCTGCAGCCGCTGGTTCACCGGGGTGAGGCCGAGCTTCGAGGACACGGTGTTGCCGTACCACGACATGAACGGGGCGCTGATCTCGAAGATCCGGTCGCAGTCGACGCAAACCACCTGCGCCACCTGGGTGTCGTCCCCCTCGCGGTGGGTGCGGTAGAATTTCTCGCCGCTCCCGATGTCCACCTCGCGGAGCAGGCCGCATTCGGTGAGGATGGGCAGGGTGCGGTAGACGGTCGCGCGCGAAACCGAATCGTCGATGTCGCGGGCGTAATCGAGGAGTTGCTCGGCGGTGAAGTGCTCGCGCTGGGCGAGGGCGGCGTCGAGGATGGCCAGCCGCTGGTTGGTCGCGCGCAGGCCCCGCTTGGCGAGGAAGGCCCGGAATTGTTCGCGCGGGGAGGTGCGGCTCACGCGGCGGACTGTCGGGCGCGGGCGCGCGCGGTGTCAAGGGACGGCTGGCGGGGCGGGCGGCGTGGAGAAAGTTGCGCGGCGGGGCTTGAGAAATCCACCCGCGGCCCCATCACTCTGGCACGCGGCGTGCGTCTTGCCCCGGGACCCGCCGTCCCCTCTCCCTCCGTGAACCGCCTCCTTCCCGTCCCCTCCGCTCCGGCCCGGCCGGCTTTCCTTCGGTGGGCGGGGCTGGTGCTCGGTTGGTCCCTGCTCCTCGTCGGGGTCCGCGGCGCGGAACTGGCTTCCGCCCGGGACCGGTTGCTCGGCGGGGGGTACGCCGAGGTCATCCGCGAGGCCCAGGCCGAGCTCCGTTCGGGCGCGGGCAACACCGAGTGGGCGCTGCTCCTCATCCGTGCGTTGCTGATCACGGGCCGGGCGGCGGAGGCCGACGGGGCGTTGCAGGAGGCGCTGGGGCGTGATGCCCGCAGCCTGCGGCTGCGCTGGCTCGGTCGCGACGTCGCCTTCGCCAACGGCCGGCCGGAGGAGGCCCAGGCCCGCCTCGAGGAGGTGCGCCAGGCCGTGCGCAACAGCCCCTGGATGTACCGTTCGCCGCCGGACCTCGTGGTCTTCGGCCGCGCCGCCCTCCTGCTGGGCGCCGATCCCAAGGAGGTCCTCGAGAAGGTCTACGCCACGGCCCAGAAGGCGGACCCGCGGCTCCGCGACGTCTACCTTGCCCGCGGCGAGCTCGCCCTCGAAAAGCACGACTACGCCCTGGCCGCCCGGGCGTTCGAGGAGGGGCTCAAGCAGTTGCCCGACGATGCCGACCTCCACGCGGGCCGGGCCCGGGCCTACGCCGAGAGCGACCGAAAGGTGGCGCAGGCCGCCCTCGCCGCCGCACTGGAGCGCAACCCGCGGCACGTGCCCGCGCTCCTCCAGACCGTGGACAATCACCTTTCCGCCGAGGCCTACGCGGACGCGGAGCAGGGTATCGCCGCGGTGCTCGACATCCACCCGGGGCACCCGGAGGCGTGGGCCTACCGCGCGGTGCTCGCCCACCTCCGCCACGACCCCGTCGCGGAGCAGTTCGCGCGCACCAAGGCCCTCGCCGCGTGGCCGGGCAACCCGCGCGTCGACTCGCTCATCGGGGAGGAGTTGTCCGCCAAGTACCGCTTCGCCGAGGGCGCGGCCTACCAGCGGAAGGCCCTCGCCGCCGACCCCGAACACCTGCCGGCGAAGGCGCGCCTCGCCAGCGACCTGCTGCGGCTGGGCGAGCACGCCGAGGGCTGGGCGCTCGCGCAGGCCGTCCACGAGCGGGACCAGTACGACGTCGAGGCCTTCAACCTGGTCACCCTTCGCGAGACGATGGACAAGTACGCCACCCTCGCGAACGAGGACTTCGTGGTTCGGATGGCCGCCCCGGAGGTCGCCGTCTACGGCCCGCGGGTGGTCGCGCTGCTGCGGCGGGCGCACGACGCGCTCGCGGCCAAGTATGGCGCGGAGCTGCAGCGCCCCACCCACATCGAGATCTTTGCGGATCCGCGGGACTTCGCGGTCCGCACCTTCGGTCTGCCCGACGTGGCGGGCTTCCTCGGCGTCTGCTTCGGCCGGGTCGTCACCGCCAACAGCCCCGCCAGCAGCACGTCGCCCACCAACTGGGAGGCCGTCCTCTGGCACGAGTTCTGCCACGTCGTCACGCTGCAGCTCACCCGCAACCGGATGCCGCGCTGGCTGAGCGAGGGGATTTCGGTGTACGAGGAGCGCCAGGCGAACCCCGCGTGGGGGCAGCGCCTGAACCCCGCGTACCGGGAGATGATCTTGGGTGACGACCTCGTGCCCGTGGGCCGGCTGAGCGCCGCCTTCCTCGCGCCGAAGTCCTCGCGGCACCTCCAGTTCGCGTACCTGCAGTCGTCGTTGGTGGTGGAGTACCTCGTGGCGCGCCACGGCCTCGACGCGCTGCGTGCGATCCTGCAGGACCTGCGCGACGGCGTGGAGATCAACGCCGCGCTCGCGCGCCGCACCGTGCCGTTGGAGCAGCTGGAGCCGGCCTTCGCCGCCTACGCGCGGGAGCAGGCGGAGCGGCTCGCGCCGGGCCTGGGGTGGGAACGCCCGGAGGCCGCGGTTTTCCTGGAGGAAGGCGCGACGGAGTTCGCGGCGTGGGAACGCCGGCAGCCGGACAATTATTGGGTCCTGCGGGCCAAGGCCCAGCGCCTCGCCGCCGCGCAGGATTGGGCGGGGGCCCTGGTGCCGCTGCGGCGGCTGGTGGACCTCTACCCAAGCCAGAAGGGTGAGGAGGCCGCCCACCGGCCCCTGGTCGCGGCGCTCCGGGCCCTCGGGGACACCGCGGGCGAACGGGAGGCGCTGCGCCGGTGGGCCGCGACGGATGACGAGGCGGTCGAGGCCTATCAGCGGCTGATGGAACTGGCCGCCGCCGATGGCGCGTGGGCCGAGGTGCGGGAGAACGCCGAGCGCAGCCTCGCGGTCAATCCCCTGGTGCCCGGCCCGTACCGCCACCTTGCGCGCGCGGCGGCGGCCATGGCGGACGACTCGGCCGCGGTGGTCGCGTGGCGCACGCTGCTGCAGCTCGACGTGCCGGAGCGCGCTGAGATCCACCACGAGCTCGCCCGGGTGCTGCTGCGCCGCGGGGAGCGCGGGGAGGCGCGGCGACACGTGCTGCTCGCGCTCGAGGAGACCCCGCGCTTCCGCGCCGCCCTCAACCTCCTGCGCGAACTCGGGCCGGTGCCCGCCGGGGGGCTCGCGCCATGACCTGCTCCCGCCGCGTTCTGCTCGGTGGCTTGGGCCTCGGGCTCGCTGGTCTGCTCCTGGCCCAGCGCTTTCCTGGCCGCGGCGGTTTCTGGAGCGAGGGCGGCTCGCGGGCCGACGTCCGCACCGCGCGCGAGATTCCCTCGCACAGCACCGGGACGCCCCTCTGGGAGAATCCCAGGGGCTTTGAGGCGGACGTGTTCACCTTCACCCGCGTCCGCTACGACAGCGGCCGCTCCGGCTACGGGCGCCGCGGCGGCGGCTGGGCGACGGACCTGCCCGACAGCGACCTGAACCTGTCCTACCGGCTGCAGCAGATGACGTCGCTGAAGTGCAGCCCCGACGGCCGCATCCTGGAGCTGACCGACCCCGACCTGGCCTCCCACCCGTGGATCTACATCGTCGAGCCGGGAGCACTCCGCTTCACCGACGAGGAGGTCGTCGCCCTGCGGAAGTTCCTCCTCAACGGCGGATTCCTGATGTTCGATGACTTCTGGGGCCAGTCCGCGTGGGACAACGTCGAGCGCGAGATGCGCCGCGTCTTTCCCGAGCGCGCCTTCACCGAGTTGCCGCTGGAACACCCGATCTACAGCTGCGTCTTTCAGATCAAGGCCAAGGGTCAGGTCCCCAACGTCCGCACCGGCGAGGAGAGCCAGTACACCGGGATCACCTGGGAACAACACGACGGTGATTCCCGCACCGTCCACCATCGCGCGATTCACGATGACAAGGGCCGGATGATGGTGTTCGCGGCCCATAACTCCGACAACGGGGACGGTTGGGAGCGCGAGGGTGAGTTTGAGTACTATTTCAAGAATTTCTCCGAGCGCATCGCGTATCCCCTCGGGATCAACGTCGTGTTCTACGCGATGACGCACTGATCCGATGGCTGCCTCCGCCACCGTCCGCCCGCCGCTCCGCCGGGCCCTTGCCGCCCTCGCCCTGCTCGGAGGGGGGCTCGCGCTCACCGGGGCGGGCCGCGGCCCCGCTCCCGGTGCCTGCCCGCCCGCCGGAATCGGCCCGTTCGCCGCGCCGGCGCCGGACCGCGCGGCGGGGTTGATGGCCCAGCCCGCGCCCGGTGGCCGGGGTCCCGTCCGCGCCCCGCGCTGGGGCAACGAGTCCGACGCCGGTTCCTCGTGGGTCCGCACCGAGGGCAGCGGGATGATCGACGAGAACGCGGTGCGCACGGCCCGCGAGGTCGATTCGCACAGCACCGGCACGCCGGAGTGGAGCAACCCGGCGGGCTTTGAGAAGGACGTGTTCACCTTCGCCCGCGGCGTCTTCAAGGCCGGGCCGACCACCGCCCCTTCCCCGGTCTTCCATCGCGGCCGCAGCATTGGCTGGTGGGTGGATTTCCCGGACGCCGACCTCAACCTGTCCTACCGTCTTCAACAGCTCACCTCCCTGCGCGCGGACCCCGACGGCCGCGTCCTGCGCCTCACCGAGCCGGAGTTGCACGACTACCCGTTCCTTTACCTCACGCACCCCGGCTACTCGATCCTCAACGACACGGAGGTGGCCAACCTGCGCAAGTACCTGCTCGCGGGCGGCGTGATCGCGATCGTCGACTTCTGGAATTCCATCGAATGGAACGGACTCGCCGCGCAGATGCGCCGCATCCTGCCGGAGCGCAACTGGACCGAGCTTGGGATCGAGCACCCGCTCTTCCACTGCGTCTACGACCTGAAGGGTCCGCTGCAGGCGCTGCAGGTGCCGACGATGCAGTTCTGGAACCGGGCGCGGAACCCCGACGACCCCTCCGCGCCGCTGCAGATCGACCGCGGCCCCGATTCGGAGAAGCTCTCCGTCCGCGCGCTCCTCGATGATCGCGGCCGGATCATGGTGATCGCGTTCCACAACAGCGACCTCAGCGATGGCTGGGAGCGCGAGGGCGAGAATGCCGATTACTTCGCGACCTTCTCGGAAAAGATCTCCTATCCCCTCGGCATCAACCTCGTCTTTTATCTGATGACGCACTGAGCGCATCCCCTTCCCTTCATGAGCATCCCCGCTGACCCCGCCCCTTCCGCCCCCCCTCCCGCCGCGACCCCCGCTTCCGAGCGGGAGATCGCTGAACGCCTGCTGGCCGGGCGGGGCCGCATCGAGGCCGAACTGGCCAAGGCGATCGTCGGCCAGCGGGAGGTGATCGAGCAGATCCTGCTCGCGCTCGTCGCCGGCGGACACTGCCTCATCACCGGCGCCCCCGGACTCGCCAAGACCCTGCTCGTCAAGTCCATCGCCCAGGTTTTCCATCTGCACTTCGCCCGCATCCAGTTCACCCCCGACCTGATGCCGGCGGACATCACCGGCACCGAGATCCTGCAGGACGATGGCGTCGGCGGCCGCCGCCTCACGTTCGTGCGCGGGCCGATCTTCGCCCACCTGGTGCTCGCCGACGAAATCAACCGCACCCCCCCGAAGACCCAGGCCGCCCTGCTCGAGGCGATGCAGGAGCACCAGGTCACCGCCGCCGGGGTCCGCCACACGCTGGAAGAGCCGTTCTTCGTCCTCGCCACGCAGAACCCGATCGAGATGGAGGGCACCTACCCGCTGCCGGAGGCCCAACTCGACCGCTTCATGTTCAACGTGGTGATGGACTACCTGCCCGTCGCCGACGAGGTGGAGGTCGTGCGGCGGACAACGGCCGGCCGGCCCCCCGTGATCGAGCCGCTCTTCACCGGGGAGGACGTGCTGCGCTTCCACGCGCTGGTGCGCCAGGTCCCGGTGGCGACCGAGATGGTGGAGTTCGCCGTGCGCCTGGCGGGTCTCTCCCGGCCGCGCCAGCCGGGCACGCCGGATTTCGTGAACGACTGGGTGGGCTGGGGCGCGGGCACGCGGGCCGCGCAGTTCCTCGTTCTCGGCGGCAAGGCGCGCGCGCTCCTCGCCGGCCGCGCGCATGTCACCCTCGACGACATCGCCAGCCTTGCCCTGCCCGTGCTGCGGCACCGCATTTTGCTCAACTACCGCGCCGAGGCGGAGGGTGTCCGCGTCGACGAGGTGATCCGCCGGCTGGTGGAGCTGGCGCGCGGGGGCCGCCCCTGACCCGATGGCCACCCTCGCCGCCGCCCCGGGCGCGCTGATCGAC
This sequence comes from Opitutaceae bacterium, assembly GCA_049428505.1. Classification (GTDB taxonomy): domain Bacteria; phylum Verrucomicrobiota; class Verrucomicrobiia; order Opitutales; family Opitutaceae; genus ER46. The sequence continues at coordinate 44,779 of JBMTAG010000011.1, forward strand.
CCGCGCGCATTGATGACCATCCGCAGCCTCGAGCTGCGGGCGCGGGCGGTCGTGGAGGGCTTCTGGAGCGGGCTCCACCGCAGCCCCTACCACGGCTTCTCGGTCGAGTTCACCGAGTACCGCCAGTACACCCCCGGGGACGATCCGCGGCACGTCGACTGGCGGGTCTTCGCCCGGTCCGATCGTTTCTACCTCCGCAAGTATGAGGATGAGACGAACCTGCGGGTGCACGTCCTCGCCGATCGCAGCCGCTCGATGGAGTACGGCTCCGCCGGGAGCACGAAGGCGGCCTACGCCGCCACGCTCGCCGCCACGCTCGCCTACTTCCTCCACCAGCAGGGGGACGCCGTGGGACTCACGACCTTCGACGAACAGGTGCGGGATCACTTGCCCCCCCGTCACCGCGCGGGTCACCTCCGTCAGGTCCTGCAGACGCTGGAGCGTCCCGCCGCCGGGCGCGCCACGGACCTCTCGGCCCCCTTCCAGCACTTCTCCCGGCTCACGGCCAAGCGTGGCCTGGTGCTGGTGATTTCCGATTTTCTCGCGCCGCTTGAGCGGCTCGGACGCGATCTCCTGACGCTCACCGCGGCGGGCCACGAGGTCGCGGCGTTCCGGGTGCTTGATCCCGCCGAGCCGGCGCTCGCGCTCGGCGGGCCCGCGCTGGTGGAGGATGTCGAGTCGGGGCGGGCGCTGTACATCGATCCGGCGCAGGCGCGGGAGGCTTATGGGCGCCGCTTTGGCCAGCACCGCGAGGAATTGCGGGGCGTCACGGCGCGCCTCGGGGTGATGCTGCACGAGGTGCGGACTGATGAGCCGCTGGAGCTCGCCCTGTTCTCGTTCCTGCAGGCCCGCGCCCGGCGGGGCCGGCTGGTCCGACGGGCGACCGGGGGAGGGGGCGGATGAACTTCCTCACGCCCCTCTTCCTGCTCGGCGCCCTCGCGGTGGCGGGGCCGATCGTCTACCATCTGGTGCGGCGCGCCACCCGCGAGCGCGTGCGCTTCAGCTCGCTGCTCTTTCTCGAGCCGAGCCCTCCCCGGGTCTCCCAGCGCCACCGCGTCGAGCACTGGCTGCTGCTGCTGCTCCGCTGCCTGGCGCTGCTCGTGCTCGCCCTCGGATTTGCGCGCCCCTTCCTGCCGGAGTCGCCGGCCGCCGATCCAACCGCAGACCCGCCCCGCCGGCTCGTGGTGCTGCTCGACCGCAGCGCCAGCATGCGCCGCGCGGGCCTCTGGGACGACGCCCGCACCCGCGTTCGCACCTTGCTCGCGCAAGCGGCGCCCGCGGACCAAGTCGCGCTGGTGACGTTTGACCGCTCGGTGGAGACGCTGCTGGATTTCCGGGCGTGGAACCAGGCCGCGCCGGTTGACCGGAAGGCGCTGGCGGAGGGTCGCCTGGCGGCGCTCGAGCCCGGCTGGGCCGGCACCCAGCTGGGACGGGCGCTCGCCTTCGCGGCGGAACTGCTGGCCGAGGACGAGCCGGGGGGGGCGCCCGGCCCCCGCCAGATCGTGCTGGTCAGCGATCTGCAGGAAGGCAGCCGCCTTGAATCCCTGCAGGCCTTCGAGTGGCCGCGGGGCGTCGAGCTGCGGCTCGAGCCCGTCGCGCCGCGCTCCACCACCAATGCCGGCCTGCAGCTGCTGACGGAGGCCGCGGCGGGCGCGCGTGACCCGGACGGCAAGGTGCGGGTGCGCGTCGCCAACGCAGTGGGTTCCCGCCAGGAGCGGTTCGCCCTATCGTGGCGGCGCGCCGGCCTCACCGCGGGCGCGGAAGGCCCCGCGGTGGGCGAAGCAGTGGAGGCGTACGTGCCCCCGGGGCAGTCCCGGACCTTCGCGCTCACCCGTCCCGCCGGTGCGACGGGCGAGGAACGGCTGGTGCTCTCCGGGGACGACGACCCCTTCGACAACACGGTGCACTGGATCCCGCCGGTCCAGGATCGCCCGCGGGTACTTTGGCTGGGGGCGGAGCCGGCCGAGGACCCGGCGCAGGCGCTCTTCTTCCTGCGGCGCGCCTTCGCGGAGACGCCGCGAGTCGCCGTGCAGGTTGAGCCACGCCTCCCCGCGGTGCCGCTTGGGGCGGCCGACCTCGCCGCCGCCCGTCTCATCTTTGTCTCCTCGCTCGCCGGCAATGCGGAGGTCCTGCGCGGGGCGGTCGCGGACGGCGCCACGGTGGTCGCGCTGCTGCGCGGCGCCGGGGCGGGGGAAGGTGAGGCGCTGGGCCGCCTGGCGGGAACCGCCCCGGTGCCGCTCCGTGAATCCCGCGTCGACCGGCCCGCGCTCTGGGCCGAGGTGGACTTCAGTCACCCGCTGCTGGCCCCGTTCACGGATGCCCGCTTCAGCGACTTCAGCCGCATCCGCGTCTGGCGCCACCGGGAGCTCGATCCGGCGGCGCTGCCGGGCGCCCGGGTGCTGGTTCGCCTGGATTCGGGGCACCCGTTGCTGCTCGAGGTTCCGCGCGGGCGTGGCCGCCTGCTCCTGTGGACCAGCGGCTGGCACCCGGCGGACAGCCAACTCGCCCTCTCCTCGAAGTTCGTGCCCCTGGTATGGTCGCTGCTCGAGGCGGCCGGCGGAATCGGCGGCTTCAGTTCTCAACATGTGGTCGGGGACGCGATCCCGTTGCCCGCCCCTCCCGCCGACGGGCCGGTGCGCGGTCCGGGCGGCGAGCTCCTGCCGGTGATGCCGGGACAGCCGTTCCGTGGGGCCGCGGTTCCCGGCGTGTACACCGTGGGCTCCGGACCGTCCGCGCTGCGGTTCGCCATCAACGTGGATCCCGCGGAAAGCCGCACGGCTCCGCTCGGGGCGGATGAGCTGGAGCGCCTCGGGGTTCCCGTTACCCGCGCCAGCCTCGCTTCCGCCGGACCGGTGACTCCCGCCACGCTCCTCGGCGCCGAGGCGGAGGGCCGGCAGAAGCTCTGGCGGTGGCTTGTTGCCGCCGCGCTGTTGGTGTTGCTGGCTGAAACCTTCCTCGCCGGCCGGGCGATCCGTCCGGCGGCCCCCTCCCCATGAACGATCCTGTCCTGCGCCCAAGGCTCCGGCGAGTGGCGGCGCGCATCCGTTGGTTCCGTTTCTGGCGCGCGCTCGCTGCCGGCTGGGCCGCGTCCACCCTCCTCGCCCTCGGCCTCGCGTGGCTGCAGGGACCGCTGGGTTGGACTTCCCCCCTCGCGCTGCCCGCGGTGGCCGGATTCGGCGCCGCCCTCGCGTTCGGCCTCGCCCTGCACCAGCTCACTCGTCCCATCGACGACCGCTGGCTCGCCCGCCGCATCGAGGCCGCGCACCCGGAGCTCGACGGCTTGCTGCTCACCGCGGTTCAGCAGTCGGGGGATGCCGCAGGTCCCGGGGCCTATTTCCGGCAACGGCTCCTGCAGGAGGCGGCCGCCCGGGCGGCGCGCGCGGATTGGCGCGACGTGCTGCCGCGGCGGCGGCTCCTCCTCGGACAGGCACTCCACTGGGTCGCGTGCGGCCTCTTCGTCGGCTCGCTTTCCTACCTGCGCATGACGCCGGTCCTGGGGGAGAAGCCCTCGTGGCGCGGCCTGGATGGCGTCACCGTTACCCCCGGTGACACCCAGCTGGAGAAGGGTGAGAGCCTGGTCGTGCTGGCGCGCTTCGGCGGCGATGTTCCGGCTGGCGTCACGCTGGTCGTGCGCGAGTCCGGCGCCGGCTCCCGCGCGGTTCCCTTGGTGAAGAGCCTGGCGGACCCGGTCTTCGGCGGGAGCGTCCCCGAGGTGCAGCGGGACCTGCGCTACCACGTCGAATACCCCGGCGGCCGCACGCCGGAGTTCAGCGTCTCCGTCTTTGAGCATCCGCGCCTGCTCCGCGCTGACTTCGCGCTCACGTTCCCCGAGTACACGCGGCTGCCGTCCCGCCGCATCGAGGACACGCGGCGGGTCAGCGCCGTCGAGGGCACCCGGCTGGACCTGTCGCTCGCCCTGAACAAGCCCGTGCGCACCGCGCGCCTCGTTGGTCGCGGCGCCACCAAGGGCGCGCTGGAGCTGCAGGCCGCCCCGGGGCGGCCCGAAGCCCTGCTCGTCGGCCACGTGCCCGCCGCAAGCGGAACCTACGAGCTGCAGCTCGTGGACGACGAGGGCCGGGCCGCCAAGGCGGCCGTCCCCTTCACGATTGACGTGCAGCCCAACCGGCCACCGGAGATCCGCCTCGCCTTGCCCCGCGGGGACGTCCGCCCCTCCGCGCTGGAGGAGGTCGGTTTTGAGGGCACGGTGTGGGACGACTTCGGGGTGCTGCGCCACGGCCTGGCCTACTCCCTCGCCGACGGGACGCCGGTGGAGGTCGAGCTTGGCCGGGACGCCCCGGCGCGCGAAAAACGGCCTTTCGCCCACCTGCTGCGCCTGGAGGAACTCGGGGCCAAGCCCGACGACCTCGTCACCTGGCATGCGTGGGCCGAGGACATCGGGCCCGACGGCCGCCCCCGCCGCACGCAGGGCGACCTGTTCTTCGCGGAGGTTCGGCCCTTCGACGAAATCTTTCGCGAACAGCGTCAGGATTCCGGAGAGGGCGAGGGTGGCCAGCAGGGGCAGCAGGCCCAGCGCCTCACCGAGTTGCAGAAGCAGATCATCAGTGCCACCTGGCGCCTGCGCCGCGAGGGGGCCAAAGCCGGCTATGAGGCGGACGCCAAGGTGGTCCTTGAGTCGCAGCAGCAGGCCCTTGCGCAGGCCGGCGAGGCCGCCGCCGAGGCCCGTGGTCCGCGGCAGGAGGCGCTTTGGCAGCCCGTCCTGCAAGGGATGGAGCGCGCGGTGGAGCGCTTGCGGGAGGCCGCCACCGCGCCGGAGCCGCTGGCGCAGGCGCTCGTCCAGGAACAGGCCGCCTACCAGGCCCTGCTTCGGCTGCAGAGCCGTGAGACCTCGGTCGCTCGCCGCAACCGCAAGCAGGGCGGGGGTGGCGGTGGAGGCGGCAACCAGCGCCAGCTCGACCAGTTGGAGCTCGAGCAATCCGAGAACCGCTACGAGACGCAGCGCGTCGCCCGCTCCCCGCAGAATCAGGAACGCCGCGAGCAACTTGCGGTGATGAACCGCCTGCAGGAGCTCGCGCGCCGCCAGCAGGACCTCAACGAGCGCCTGCGCGAGGTGCAGGCTTCGCTGCAGGAGGCCAAGACCGAGGCGGAGCGGGAGGAAGCCGCCCGCCGGCTCCGCCGTCTCGAGGAGGAACAGCGCCAGATGCTCGCCGACGCCGACGAGATCCGCCAGCGGATGGACCGCGCCGAGAACCAGGCCGCCCTCGCCAACCAGCGCCAGCAGCTCGAGGAGACCCGGGACCAGCTTCGCCAAGCCGCCGACGCGGCCGCCGGCGGATCCGTCGCCCAGGCGCTCGCCTCCGGCTCCCGCGCCCAGCGCCAACTGCAGGAGATGCGGGACGAGCTCCGCCGCCAGAGCGCGGGCGAGTTCGCCGAGGAGTTGCGGACGATGCGCGGCGAAGCCCGGAGCCTCGCCCAGCAGCAGGAGGAGGCCGCCCGCCAGCTGGAGCGACTCGCCCAGGGTGGCGCCGCTGGCGCACGCAAGACGCTTTCCGGCGCTGGCGACCGCCAGGAACTCCTCGACCAGCTCGAAGGCCAGAAGGAACAGCTCAACCGCCTCGTCGAGCGCGCCAGCCGCCTCTCCGAGCAGGCCGAGAATTCCGAGCCGCTCCTATCCCGCCAGCTGTATGACAGCCTCCGCAAGGTCAGCCAGGATGACGCGAAGGCCGTCCGCGACGCGCGCGATGCCCTTCTCGCCGGCGGCGCCCTTTCCCGCGACCTCAATGATCGCCTCCAGCAGGCGCAGGAACGGGAGGAGGGTGGCCGCGCCGTCGACGTCACGCGGGAACTCCTCCGCGACGGACTCCTCTCCGAGGCGCGCCAGGCCGGTGAGCGCTCCCGTGGTCTGGTCGATGAACTCCGCCGCGGGGTGGAGCGGGCCGCGGAACGCGTGTTGGGCGACGATGCCGAGCAATTGAAGCTGGCCCGTTCCGAGTTGGACGCCCTAGCCGACCAATTGCAGCGCGAACTCGCGGCCGCGGGCGCCCCGGGCCCCGCCCAACCCGGCGGGGAACGTCAGGCCTCCGCCGGTGCTCCCGGCGGGGAACGCCCCGCCGGCGCCGAAGGCCCCGGCTCCGCGCCGGGAGGTGAGCCCGGCCGTCCGGGTTCCCCTCCCGGCCGTACCCCGGGCGAAGCGGTCGCCGCGGGGACTCCGGGGCAACCGGGCTCACCCGGCGCCGGGGGGACTCCGGGCGAAGGCCGCGGCCGCTCGGGTGCCCCCGGCGAGAACGAGGGCCGGGGCCGCTCCGAGGCCCGCCCGGCCGGTGAGCGGATGGCCGCCGACGGACCGCGCCCCGTGCGCCGCGGCGGCGGGGGGGGCGGCGGCCGGGAATCCCTCGGCCTCGATGCGCTCTTTGAATCCGGCGGGGAACGCGCCGGGATCGGCGGCGGCGACTTCGGCGGCGCCGTCGCCCGGGGACCGCTCACGGGCGAGGAATTCAACCGCTGGAGCGAGCGCCTGCGCGACGTCGAGGACCTCGTCGAATCCCCCGAGTTGCGCAACACATTGGCTTCCGCCCGCGAGCAGGCCCGGCTGGTGCGTCGCGATTTCCGGCAGGACCGCCGCAAGCCCGACTGGGCCTCGGTGCAACTGCAGATCCTGCGTCCGTTGCTCGAGGTGCGCAGCCGGGTCGCGGAAGACCTCGCGCGGCGGGAATCCAAGGACCCGCTGGTGCCGTTGGACCGCGATCCGGTGCCCGCCCGTTTCGCCGAGGCGGTCCGGCGCTACTACGAGGAACTGGGGAAGGACCGCTGACCATGGGGCCCACGCTCACTTTTTCCGCTGGAGCTTGGCTCTGGCCGGCGCTCGCCGCCGGGGCCATCGCGCTGGCTGCGCTGGCGTGGGGTTACCACCGGGCCGCCGGGCACCCGTGGCGCTGGGGCTTGGCGGCGCTCAAGGCCCTGGGTTGCGCCGCGCTCGTGCTCTGCCTCCTGGAACCAACGTGGGTCCGCCAGCGCGCGCGGCCCGGTGCCAACCTCTTCGCGGTGGTCGCCGACAACAGCCAGAGCCTGCAGGTCCGCGACCCGGGATCGAACCGCGCCCGCGGGGAGGAACTCCGCGAAGTGCTCGACCCCGTCCGCGCGGCGTGGCCCGGGGCGCTCGCGGCCACCTTCGACGTCCGCCGCTACCTGCTCGACGCCCGCCTCCAGGCCTCGCCCGACTTCCGCGACCTCACCTTCGAGGGCCGCGCCAGCGCCTTGGGCCACGGGCTGCGTGCGGTCACCGAGCGCCTGGCCGGCCGCCCCCTCGCCGGGATCCTGCTCTTGACGGATGGCAACGCCACGGACCTGCGCGGCGCCCTGCCCGCGGACCTCGCCGGCCTGCCCCCGGTCTACCCGGTCGTGCTCGGCCGCCCGGGTGCCGTGCGGGACCTCTCGCTGGCTCAGGTCGGGGTGACCCAGTCCGCGTTCGAGGACGCGCCGGTCGATGTGCAGGCCGAGGTGGTCGCGGGCGGCTTCACCGGCCGGGCGGTGACGGCGCAGCTCCTGGACCGCACGGGCAAGGTCCTGCAGGAGCAGACCCGCGAGGTCCGCCGCGACGGCGAGACCCTCGGTTTCCGCTTCCGCTTCAAGCCGGCGGAGCCCGGTCTTTCCTTCCACGAGGTGAGGGTCTCTCCGCCCGCGGGCGAGGAGGCCTCGGAGGCGACCCGGGTGAATAACCAGCGCGTGATCACCGTCGACCGCGGGCGCGGCCCGCTCCGTGTGCTTTACGTGTCCGGCCGCCCCAACTGGGAGTACAAGTTCCTGAACCGGGCGATCGAGGGCGATGAGCAGCTGCAGTTGGTGGGCCTGATCCGCGTGGCGAAGCGGGAACCGAAGTTCGATTTCCGGGGTCGGGCCGGCGAAACCAGCAATCCGCTTTTCCGCGGGTTCGGGAACCAGGCGCCCGAGGATGTCCAACGCTACGACCAGCCCGTGCTCGTCCGGCTCAACACCCGCGACGAACTGGAACTCAGGGCGGGCTTCCCGCGCACGCCCGAGGAGCTGTTCGGTTACCACGCGGTGATCGTGGATGACCTCGAGGCCGAGTTCTTCTCGCCCGACCAGACGGCGCTCCTGCAGCGCTTCGTGTCCGAGCGCGGCGGGGGCTTCCTGATGCTCGGGGGGATGGAATCCTTCCAGGAAGGTCGCTACCATCGCACGCCGGTGGGGGAGATGCTCCCCGTCTACCTCGACCGCTCCGCGGAGGAGACGGCCGGACCGGCCAAGGTCCAATTCCAGCTCTCGCGCGAAGGCTGGCTTCAACCCTGGGCCCGCCTGCGCGAGACCGAGGGCGAGGAACGCGCGCGGCTGGAGGCGATGCCGCCCTTCGCGGTGCTCAACCGGGTGCGCGCCCTGAAGCCGGGCGCCAGCGTGATCGCCAGCGTCCGCGACGAGAAGGGCACGGAGCTGCCCGCTTTGGCCGTGCAGCGTTTTGGTCGAGGGCGCACCGCGGCCCTGATGGTCGGGGATCTGTGGCGCTGGGGAATGCGGGATGCCGCCGCGCAGGAGGACATGGCCCGCTCCTGGCGCCAGCTGGTGCGCTGGCTCGTCGCCGACGTCCCGGGACGGATCCAGGTCACCGCGGAACCCGTTGCGGGCGACCCCAACGGGGCGCAGCGCCTGCAGGTCCGCGTGCGCGATGAGAAATTCCAGCCGGTTGACGACGCAGTGGTCACCCTCGAGGTGGAACCCGTCCTCCTGGCCGGCGCCGCCGCCCCGCCGGCACCGCCGCTGCGGCTCGCCGCCGAGCCCGCCGCCGCCGAACCCGGCTTGCACGAAGCCACCTACGTTCCCCGGCAGACCGGCGGTTTCCGGGCGGTCGCCATGGTCCGCGGGGCCGATGGCGCGGATCTCGGCCGCGCCGAGACCGGCTGGAGCAGCGATCTCGCCGCCGAGGAGTTCCGCTCGCTCCAGCCGAATGTCGCCCTCCTCGAGGAACTCGCCCGCCGCACCGGGGGTCGCGTCGTCGCCGCGGATGAGCTCGACGGTTTCGTGCGCCGCCTGCCCGAACGGCGCGCCCCCGTGATGGAACCCTGGTCCCAGCCGGCGTGGCATTCCCCTTTCTTCTTCGGGTTCGCCCTCGCGTGCCTGCTCGCCGAATGGGGACTCCGGCGCTGGAAAGGCCTCCCGTGATCCGCCGCTGCCTGCTCCTCCTCGCCTGGACCGCGCTCGCCCTCCGCGCCGCCGGCACCCCCACCGTCATTCTGGTCTCCGGCCCGGCGGGCGAGGCCGAGTTCGCGCCCGACTTCACCGCGCAGGTCAAGGCGTGGACGGAGGCCTGCGCCCGCGCCGGGGCGAAGCTGCGCCTCATCGGCGAGGGTCCGGCGCCGGCGGAAGGCACCGCGGCGGACCGTGATCACCTGCGACGCGTCCTGGCGGAAGAGGCGGCGGCCGGCGGTGCCGAGCTGTGGCTGGTGCTGGTCGGCCACGGCACGTTCGATGGTCGGGAGGCCCGTTTCAACCTGCGGGGCCCGGACTTCACCTCCGCGGAGCTCGCCGAGTGGCTCCAGCCGGTCCGGCGGCCGCTCGCGTTCGTCCACACCGGCTCCGCCAGCGCCCCGTTCCTGCCTCGCCTCGCCGGTCCGGGCCGCATCGTCGTCACGGCCACCCGCAGTGGCAACGAGCAGAACTACACCCGCTTCGGCCGCCACTTCGCCGAGGCGGTGGCCGCACCCGCCAGCGACCTCGACCGCGACGGCCAGGTCTCCCTCCTCGAGGCCTACCTCGCCGCCGCGAACCGCACCCGCGAATTCTACAAGGCCGCCGGTCGCCTCGCCACCGAACACCCGCTGCTCGATGACAACGGCGACGGCCTCGGCACGCCCCCCGACTGGTTCCGCGGCGTCCTCGCGACGCGCCGGGCCCGGGACGGGGCCGCGCTCGACGGGCTGCGCGCCCACCAGTTCCACCTCGTGCCCAGCGCTGAAGAACGACGACTGTCGCCCGAGGCCCGGGCCCGCCGCGACACGCTGGAGGGCCGCCTGGCCGAGATCCGGGCCCGCAAGGCCCAGCTCGCGGAGGACGCCTACCTGAACGAATTGGAGGGCGTGTTGCGGGAACTCGCCGAAGTCTACGCCGCCCCCTGAGCGGACGCCGTGCGGATCCTCGACGCCCACGTCCACCTCTATCCTCCGGAGATCAACCGGGACCCGGCGGGTTGGGCCGCGGCGCACGGGGAGCCGCACTGGGCCCTCCTCTGCACCCGCCGGCGCCGCGATGGCCGGCCGGTCCAGGGTTTCCCGGACGTGGATGCGTTGCTGCGCGAACTCGACGCGGCCGGGATCGAGCGTGCGGTGCTGCTCGGCTGGTATTGGGAGCAGGCCGCGTCCTGCGCCGGGCAGAACCGCTTCTTCGCCGCCTGCCGGCGCGCGCACCCCGACCGTCTCCTGGCCTTCGCCACGGTGCAACCCGCTGCCGGGCCCGCGGTCTGCCTTGCGGAACTGGAACGCGCCCGCGACGAGGGCCTTTGCGGAGTGGGCGAGCTTTCCCCGCACGCTCAGCACCACGCGCTTGCGGCGCCCGGCTTCGCGGCGGTCCTCGCGTGGGCGGGCGCCGCGGGCTGGCCCGTCAACCTCCATGTCACCGACCCCGCGGCCGGGGCGTACCCGGGGCGCATCGCGACGCCGCTCGCGGATTTCCGCGCGCTGGCGCTCCGGTTTCCCGACACCCGCTTCATCCTCGCGCATTGGGGCGGGTTGCTGCCCTTGGCGGGCGACGGACCCGCGCCGGCGAACGTCTGGTACGACACCGCCGCGTCCCCGCTCGTGCACGGGCCCAGCATCTGGGAAACGTTCCTCCGCGCCGTCGGGCCGGAGCGCGTGCTCTTCGGCTCGGACCACCCGCTCCACCTTTACCCGCGGGAACCGGGTGCCGGTCTCGGCCGCTTCGTCGCCGAGGCCCGGGCCGGGGGAGCCGGGGCCGCGGTGTTCGGCGGAAACCTGCTCAGCCTGCTCGATCCGTCCGGAACGTCCGCAACGCCCAGCGGAGCACCGGGCTCCGGACATCCGGGACAATCACCTGCAGCCCGGTCGTGAGGCCGCCCGGCAATGCGACGGGCAGCGCAAGCACCGGCTGACCGCCCAGGCTCGCGGGCGCCGTGAGCTGGATGATGCGGTTGCGCAGCTCGGGCGTGCACTCGGCCTTGGTCGGAGCCGGCGTCGGCGTCGCGGGCATCACGAGGAAATCGTGCGTGCGGAAATACTCCCGCCAGACCGACCTGACGCCCTCCGTCGCCGCGCGGGCGGCCGCCACTTGCTCCGGGCTGATGCGGGCCGCGTTCTCCAGCCTCTGGCGCACGTTGGGATCGTACTCCGCGGCCCGGCGGGCGAACCAGCCGCGGTGCCACGCCCAGGCCTCCGCCGCGACGATGGTGTGGTAGGTCGCCAGCGCCGGCGCGAACCCGGCCGCGAGCTCCTGCTGGAGGGACACCTCCGCGGGCTCCGCCAGTTGTCCGGCTGCCCGTCCGAACACCTTCGCCACCTCGGGGTCCAGCCCCGGCGGCGCCCAACTGCGGCCGCGCCCCGGTCCTTCCGCCGCACGTTCCGGCGGCAGCAACGCCGCCAGCACCGTCGCGAGATCCTCCGCCCCGGCGGTGAACCAACCCGCGGTGTCGCAGGTGGGAGCCAGCGGCACGGCGTCCGCGATCCAAGGTTCGCCGGGAGTCAGCCGCAGGCCGAACAGGCCGCAGAAGGCTGCGGGCACGCGGACGGACCCGCCCGTATCCGTGCCCAGCGCCAGCGGGATGATCCCCGCCGCCACCGCCGCCGCGGAACCGCTGCTGGAGCCCCCCGTGGTCCGCCCGGGGAAGCCGGGCCGGTGGCAGTCGCCAAAATGCGGGTTCTCGCCGGTGATGCCGTAGGCGAACTCGTGCAGCTGTGTCTTGCCCGCGAGGACGGCCCCGGCCCGGGCACACGCCGCCGCCAGCTCGCCATCCCGCGCGCCCGAGGGCCGCTCCCGCGACAGGAAGGCGGACCCCGCGGCTGTCGGCGCGCCGGCGGTGTCGAAGAGGTCCTTCGCGAAGTACGGCACGCGGCCGAGCGGCCGGCCGGGATCCGCCGCCGCGAGGGCCGCCGCGAGCTCCGGCTCCGGGCGGAGCCACGCGATCACCGCCCGTTGCTGCGTGGGCTCCAGCCGGGTTCGCACCCGCCGGTGCACTTCCGCCGCCGCTGCCGCCGGGGCCATCCCTCTCCACTCCGCGAAGCTCATCCCGCGAGTGTCGCGGACCGACGCGGGGGAGGCAATCCGGGCGTTTCGGGCTGGCCCGATCCCACCTCCCCACCGTTGGATGGGGGATGCGTTCCCGCCCGTCGCGCTCCTGGTGCCTGGCCCTCGCCGTCCTGGCGCTCGGGGCTTGCGCGCGCGGCCCGGACCAGCCCCCGTCCCTCCCGGCCTCCGCCGCGACGCGCCCCCGCGTGACGCTCCAGACGGACTGGTTCCCGCAGGGCGAGCACGGGGGCTTCTATCAGGCTCTCGCCGCCGGCCACTACGCGGCCGCGGGGCTGGAGGTTGAAATCTGGCCCGGCGGGCCGGGGGCCGGCATCCGGCTCAAGGTCGCCCGCGGCGACGCGGATTTCGGGATGCTCCGGGCGGACGATGTCCTCCTGGCCGCCAGTCGCGGGCTGCCGCTCGTGATGGTGATGGCGACGCTCCAGCACGACCCGCTCGCCTTGATGCTGCACGCCGACAGCCCGGTCCGCGCGTTTCCGGACCTCGCGGGCCGCACGGTGATCGGCAACGTGGGGATGGCGTGGATGCCGTACCTGGAGCGCCGCTTTGGCATCACCTTCGAGAAGCGCCAGAATACCTACGGCCTGGGCGAGTTTCTCGGCCGCCCCGACCTCATCCAGCAGTGCATGGTCACGAATGAGCCCTACTTTGCCCGGGCCCAGGGCCGCGACGTGCGCTGGCTCAGCCTCGCGGCCGCCGGTTACGACGCGTACCACGTCGTGGTCGCGCGCCGCGCCCTCGTGCGAGATCGGCCCGAGCTCGTCCGCGCCTTCGTCGCGGCCTCGATCCTTGGCTGGCAGGAGTACCTGCACGGCGATCCCGCGGCCGCTGACGCCCTCATTCGGCAGCGCAACCCGCAGATGTCTCCCGGCCTGCTCGCGCATTCCCGGCG
>JBMTAG010000012.1:0-57116 GCA_049428505.1 Opitutaceae bacterium
TCGCCCGGTTCGCGCGGCGCGGCCTGGGATCAGGCTTGCCGCTGGGCGGACAACGCGTTTCAGCACGTCCATGCCCCGCCCCGCCCTGCCCTCCTTGCCCCGCGCGCTCAGCGCATTCGCCCTGCTGCTCGTCGCCGCCGGCGCCGCCCCCGCGGCCACCCCCGCCGCCCGGCCGCCCAACGTGATCGTGATCTTCTGCGACGACCTCGGGTACGCCGACATCGGCCCGTTCGGCGCGCAGGGCTACGCCACGCCGCACCTCGACGCGATGGCGCGCGAGGGCGTCCGGTTCACCAACTTCCACGTGGCGCAGGCCGTCTGCTCCGCCTCGCGCACCGCCCTGCTCACCGGCTGCTATCCCAACCGGGTCGGCATCCATGGCGCGCTCGGGCCCCAGTCCACCCACGGTATCCACGCCGACGAGACCACGCTCGCCGAGGTCTTCAAGTCCCGCGGCTACGCGACCGGGATGGCGGGCAAGTGGCACCTCGGGCACCACGCGCCGTTCCTGCCGCCGCGCCACGGCTTCGACGAGTCGTTCGGGATCCCGTACTCGAACGACATGTGGCCGCACCACCCGGAGGCCAAGCCCGGCACGTACCCGCCGCTGCCTCTCCTCGAGGACGGGCGCGTCGTCGACGCCGAGGTCACGCCCGAGGAGCAGGCGCAGCTGACCACGCGGCTCACCGAACGCGCGGTGCGTTTCATCGAGCGGCACCGGGAGCGGCCGTTCTTCTTCTATCTCGCGCACCCCCAGCCCCACGTGCCGCTGTTCGTCAGCGAGAAGTTCAAGGGCAAGTCCGGCCGCGGGCTCTACGCCGACGTGATGATGGAACTCGACTGGTCGGTGGGGCAGGTGCTGGGCGCGCTCGAGCGCCACGGCCTCACCCGCGACACGCTCGTGATCTTCACCAGCGACAACGGACCCTGGCTCAGTTACGGCGACCACGCGGGCAGCGCGCGGCCGCACCGCGAGGGCAAGGGCACGGCCTGGGAGGGCGGCACCCGCGTCGCCTGCCTGATGCGCTGGCCGGGCCGCCTTCCCGCCGGCACGACTTCCGACCAGTACGTGATGACGATCGACCTGCTGCCCACGCTCGCCGGCCTGATCGGCGCGCCGCCACCCGCCCGCAAGATCGACGGCCGCGACGTCTGGCCCATCCTCACAGGCCAACCGGGCGCCGCCAACCCGCACGAGGGCTACGGCAACTGGTACGCCCAGAATGAACTGCAGGCGGTGGTGAGCGGCGACGGCGAGTGGAAGCTCGTCCTGCCCCACCGCTACCGCACGCTCGGCGGACGCGCGGGCGGCACCGGCGGCATCCCGGCGAAGTACGAGACGGTCACGCTCGAGCGCCCCGCGCTCTACCGCCTGCGCACCGACCGCGCCGAGACCACCGACGTGGCCGCCGCCCACCCCGAGGTCGTCGCGCGCCTGCAGGCCTTCGCGGAGCAATGCCGCGCGGAGCTCGGCGACACCCTCACGCAACGCCAGGGCGCCGGCGTGCGCGAGCCCGGCCGGATCGAGGGCGCGCCCGCGAAACGGAAGGCGAAGTCGGGCTGACGCCGCCCGTTCAGCGCGCGGGCGCCCCGGGCCCGAGCGCGCGGCCGAGCCACTCCACCAGCCGGGCCTCGTAGTCGGGCGCGAACCGCGCCCAGTCGCGGAGCCCGTGCGGGGCCCCCGGCAGCACGATCAGGTCGCAGTTGCCCCCGACGGCCCGCACCCGCCGCTGGAAGGCCGCGCTCTGCTCGACCGCCACCGTGCGGTCCGCGTCGCCGTGCAGGATCAGCAGCGGCGGCATCCCGGCCTTCACCCGGTTCACCGGGGAAATGGCGCGCAACGCGTGCAGCGCCTCGGGCGTGATCTCCGCCGGCCGGCCCAGCAGCGCCTGCAGCCCCTCCCCCAACCCACCCCGCACGGCCAGCTTGTGCTCGTGGTCGGTGACGGGGGCGAAGCCGACGACCGCCTGCACCCGCGTCTCCGGCCGGCTCAGGGTCGCGAGCATCAACGCGAGGTGCCCGCCCGCGGAGTGACCGAACACCGCGATCCGGCCGGGATCGCCGCGGTAACTCCCCGCGTTCGCCTTCACCCAGCGCACCGCCGTCTGCAGGTCCTCAAGGCACGCCGGCCAGCGGTGCTGCGGGGCGAGGCGGTAGTTGATCGAGAACCACCCGTGGTTCGCACGGCTCAGCAGGTCAAACCAGGGCGAAATGTCCGCGCCGTCGCCCGGCCGGTCGCTGCCGGCCTTGTCGCCCCGCGTCCAGCCGCCGCCGTGCACGAGGATCACGACCGGGAACGGCCCCGGCCCGGCCGGCATCCCCACGTCGAGCCGCAGCGACTCCCCACCCGCCCGGCCGTACTCGACGTCCCGGCGCACCTCCGCCGGGGCGGCCCCCGCGGGAACCGTCGCGCCGAGCCATAGACCGAGCCATCCCGCCCACCGGCATTGCGTGCGCATGACCCGATTCACGGGACCGCTCCCGCCGGGGCAAGCCTGCGCCGGGCGTTTTTTCCGTTGTCGATCCGTCCCGCGCCGGCGTTTCCTCCGGGCACCCGCATGAAACCCCTCCCCCTCGTCCTCCTCGGCGCGCTCCTCGCGACCGCCAGCCTCACCGCCGCGCCCCAGCCGCCCGCCGGCTTCCGCGCCCTGTTCAACGGCCGCGACCTGACGGGTTGGCACGGCCTGAACCCCCACAGCGTGGTGAAGCTCCAGGGCGAGAAGAAGACCGCCAAGCTGGCGCAGGAGCGGGCCGACTTCCCCAAGCACTGGTCCGTGCAGGGCGACGAACTGGTCAACCCCGGCACTGGCCCCTACGCGACCACCGACGAGGAATTCGGGAACATCGAGCTGCTGCTCGAGTACCGGACCGTCGCGAAGGCCGACAGCGGGATCTACCTGCGCGGCACCCCGCAGGTCCAGATCTGGGACAAGAATCAGGCGTTCGACGCGAAGAAGGCGGACCGCAAGCCGCACCTGGGTTCGGGTGGCCTGTTCAACAACACGCCGGGCGCGCCGGGGCGCGACCCGCTGGTCGTCGCGGACCGGCCCTTCGGCGAGTGGAACCAGTTCCGCATCCGCCAAATCGGCGCCCGCACCTGGGTCTGGCTGAACGGCCAGGTCGTCGTCGACGGCGCCGTGATGGAGAACTACTGGGACCGCAAGCAGCCGCTGCCCGCCAAGGGCCCGATCATGCTCCAGACGCACGGCGGTGAGATCCGCTGGCGCAACGTCTTCGTGCGCGAGATCGGCGCGGCCGAGGCCGCCCGGATCCTCGCCGGCGGCAAGTAGCCCGCCGCGGCCGGCGCTTCAGCCGGCCGCCGCCCCCGCCAGGAGGCGTTCCACGGCCGCCACCGCCCGGCGCTCCCGCTCCGCGCCGGCGCCGGTGATGTCGACCCGCGGCAGCGCGCGCCCCACCAGGGCCTCGCGCCAATGGCCGGCGGCCCGGCTCCGTTCCTCGGCCCCGGGAAAGCACCGCTGCGGATCCGGCGCGAAGGGCAGGTCGTCCACGCAATGCAGGTAAAGGGCGTAGGTCCGGGCGCGCCGCTCCGCCTCCGCCCGCACCCACGGCGGACAGGCGCCGGGAAAGAGGAGGTCGTTCCAGAGCGTGCAGGTGAGGAGCTCGGTGTCGCAGAACACCACCCGGCGGGCGCGCGCCGCCGCCGCGTCCTCGACGGCCATCTGCCCGCGCGCGATGGCGTCGAGATCCTCCGGCCCGACCCGCCCGCCGGTGCGTTCCCAATAGTCCCGCACGTGCTCCGGCGCCCACGGCTCCCCGAAATGCGCCGCCAACCGCGCCGCCAGCACGGTCTTGCCGGTCGACTCCGGCCCGAACACCGCCACGCGCAGGGGGAGCTTCACCGCCGGACCTCCCTCCGGCGCCACGCGCGGAAGCCGACCACCGCCAGCCCCAGAAATACCGCATACAGGCCGGCAAACAGCAGCAGCCCCCGAGCGCCGTAAACGCCCACCGCGACAACATTGACCGCGATCCAGCCGAGCCACGACTCCAGGCGCTTGCGCGCCTGCAGCCACTGGGCGAGGACACTGAAGACGAGGATGAAGGCGTCCGCGTGCGGCAGCGCCGCGTCCGTGAGCCGGCGCATGCCTTCGCCCCACGCCGCGGTCGCCACCAGCCCGGCCACCGTGAGCCTGGCGCCCGCCCGCGCCCCGAGACGGGTGACCGGCAAGGCCTCCCCCGCGCCGGTCCGACCGAAGGTCCAAGTCCACCACCCATAGCCCTGCAGCACGAGGAAGATCACCTGCAGCAGGACGTCCGAATAAAGCCTGGACTGCCAGAAGACCCAGCCCGAGAGGATCACCTGCACGATGCCGACCGGCCACGCCCAAACGTGCTGGCGCACCATCAGTCCAACGCCGAGGAGACCCAGCAGCGTGGCGACCGCCTCCGCCCCGCTCATTCCCGCCCGGCCACGAAGGCCGCCAACTCCGCACGCCCGATCGCATGCCGGCCGGCGCAGCGGGGGCAGCGGATCTCGATGGCCGCTTCGGTTCCGAAGAGCTCCTCCGGGTCGTGCCGCATCGCCGGGGTCAGGATCTCCATCATCCGGCCTGGGTTGCAGCCGCAATGCCACCGGAGGACGCGCCGCTCCAACGGCACCAGCGTCTCCTCCACCTCGAGCCGGCGCACCGCCTCGACCGTCAAGCCCTCCAACCACTTGAGATCACAGTCGGGATGCTCCGTCACCAGGACCAGCTCCTCCTCGCCCACCGCGAAGAAGCGTGCCCGCCGCTGCTCGCTCCCGGCATAGAAGGTCTCGGCCGCCGCCAGCGGATCGCCCCCCTGGAATCCCACCACGCTGCGGTGCGGCGGCTGGCGCCCCCGCACGACGTCCGCGTAAAACAGCCCCTCGGGCCCCTCCTTCACGTTTTCGGTGAAGACCCGCCCCGTGACCGCGCCCGTGCCGTTGTCGCCGGCGAGGAAAAGGTTCAGCCGCGGCGCCTGGAAGTTCACGGTCCAGGCCGTCATTTCGTTCCGCGGGCGCGACGCGCAGTGCAGGGCGAACCCGGCCAACGCCCGCTTGAAGAGCGCGTCCGGGCCCGCCGGGACGGACAGGCCGTGCTGGCTGAGGTGCAGGTAATAGTCGACGAACAGCTCGCCGAAATCCGCCCGCGCGAGCAGCGCGTGCCGGCTGCGCACGAAGTACGTGCGGATCTCGATCCCGGCGTCAGCCAGGTTGGGCGGCGTGGTCTCGGGCATCGGCGCAACCGTCCCGCAATCCGGGGCAAAGTAAAGCGCGGGAACGCCCTGCGGCCCACCGGATCGCCGCGCGGAGGGCGGCGCGCTGGGCCGGGTCGGCCGCCAGGGGCTCGGGCGGACGTTCCAAGCGGAGGCCGGTGGCCCCCGCGTCCCCTCCGGCGCTCCGCACCAGCAGACCCCAACCCGCCGGCACGTCGGCGAGCGCGAAGCAGTCCGGCTCGACCACCAGATAGAGCTCGTCCGCCGCCCGGTACCGCCGGAGCCGCGCGAACTTGGTGCCGGCGTGCACCTGCCGCTCGGCCGCGGCCCGCGCGACGGCGAGGGCGCGCCGGCCCCGGTGCCGCAGGCCGGAGAAGTCCCACGTGTCGAACTCGGGCCAGAGCGCCTCCCCGCGCCGCAACCCGGGGCAGTGGGTCGCCAGCAACTCGTCGAGGGCGCGGGCCCGCCGCGTCAGCTCCTCCCACCGGGCGCGCGCCGCCGCCTCGTCGTGGGCGTCGCGGCGCAGGTCGGCTCGAAGAGGGCGCACGGGCCGTCGGGCCCGCCGGCCGCGGCCACGTCCGCCCGCCAGCCGCTCCGCGGCACCCGGACCTCGGCCGCCGCCAAAGCCAGCCCGCGCGCGCGCGCCCACGCCAGCGCGAGGCGCTTGAGCTCGCGATGTCGTTCCGTTTCGCCGCGCTTCACCCCGCCAGCCCTAGGGCTGACAGGGGCGGCGAGGCAATCCCCGGCCCCGCAAATCTCAGCCGGCCACCTCGGTGGCGCCGCCCGTACGCAGGGCGGGGAACTCCGGCACCGCCGGGGGCACCGCGGCCCGCTGGCGACGCCATTCCTCCCGCAGGCGCCGGTAGAAGTTGTTCGCCTGCCGGCGGCTGGGCGCCCCCAGGAGGAGCGAGATCCAGGCCGAGCGCAAGCGGTCCGGGTGCACCCGGTAATCGCTGAAGGCGTCCTCGATCTCCGACCACGAACGGCAGTTGGCGAGGTCACGCACCAGCACCCACGAAGCCGTGTAGGCGTTGCCGGTCACCAGCAGGTGCAACCGGAGGGCGACGCGCAGGCGCCACGGCAGGACCTTCGCCTTGAGGTGCCACAGGACGGCGTCGCCCTGCAGGCCCCGGGTGGTCTCAAGCATCTGGCGGAGGGAGCGGCGGACGGGGTCGTTGGAATGATTCATAAAGGAGTGGGAGTGAAGGGAACGCCCCGAGAATCCCGGCGCGCCGTCGGACCGACAACCCAACCGGGATACGTAGAGTTGCGGCGGAGCCGGTTCGGGGACTGCGGGGACGACGGTCGGGCGGTACGCACCCCGCCTCCCGCCCGGCGCGGCCGGCGGATGGGAAAATCCTCGTCTGCCACTGCTGCCCCGACGCATGCTGCCGGCGTGGATCCCACCCGACCCGCCGACCTCCAGAAGCCGCTGGACCACTTCCGTACCCGGACGCGGCGTCTCCGGGTGCACACGCTGGAGCAGGCGTTGCTCGCGTTCACCGCCCTGCACCTGGTCGTTTTACCCTGGGCGCTGGGCACGATGCACCCGCCGGCGCAGTACTTCAGCTTCGGCTGCTCGCTTCTCGCCTTCGCCCTCGCCCTGGTTCCGCGCCAATACTCGGAGGAGGAAAGCGGCTCGTCCGCCTTCCGGCTGGTGATGTGGCCGAAGCTCCTCCGTTTCCCGATCTTCTGGCTCGGCCTCGCCTTGTTGGCGTACCTCGCCGTCGGCGCCCTGAACCCCGCCTGGCGCTACCAGTCGGACGGCAAGGCCTGGTGGATGCTGCGCCTGGAGCCGACCCCGGGCCTCCCTGCCGGCGTGGACCTGCCTTTCGCCCAATGGGGTCCACCCCGGATGCTGATGTTGTACGCCTCGGCCTGGCTCACCGTCTGCGCCATCTGGACGGGGTTCACGCGGCGGCGCCCGGTGCAGCTCCTGCTCGGCATCGTGGCCGGGAACGGCCTGCTCCTCGCGCTGCTGGGCCTCGCGCAGCGGCTGGTGGGTAACGGCAAGATCTTCTGGCTCCTCGAATTCCCGGGCCGGACGCCCTTCGCGAGCTTCGTCTACAAGAACCACGGCGGCGCCTACCTCTTCCTGACCCTCGCCGTGACCTGCGGGCTCGCCGGGTGGTATTACCTCCGCGGCCAGCGCCGGATGGAGAAGTCCAACCCCAGCGGCGTGCTCGCGTTCTTCGCCACCTGCATCGCGGTCAGCATCCTCACCAGCTACGCCCGCGGCGCCACGCTGACGATGCTCGCCTTCCTCCTGCTCTGCATCGGCGGTTTCCTCCTGCACCAGTTCCGGATCCCCGCGGAACACCGCCGCCCGATTGTCGCCTTCGCCCTGCTGCTGGTATTCGGCTTCTTCCTCAAGACCGGCTTCGAGGCGCTGCGCTCCGGCGAGGCATGGGACCGCATCCGCGCCGGTCTCGCCCGCGAGGACGCCTCCCTCGAATCCCGCGAATGGGCCGCCCATGGCACCTGGAAGATGTTCCAGGACCACGCCCTCTTCGGCACCGGCACCGGCGGCTTCCGGGCGCTCTTCCCCGAATACGTGAAGCAGGACCCGCGGCTGGCCGGGATGCAGGCCCAGTGGCACCAGGCCCACAACGACGTGCTGCAGTTCCCCGCGGAATTCGGCGTGGTGGGGATGATCCCCGTCCTCCTCGGCCTCGGCTGGTGGCTGTTGCGGTTGGTCCGGAGCTACTTCTGGGAAAACGCCTTGAGCGCCGCCACCGTCCTCGGCCTGCTCCTGCTCGTCGCCTACTCCTGGTTTGATTTTCCGTTCCAGTGTCCCGCGATCCTCGTGACCTGGTGCGCCCTGTGGCCCGCGGTCACCCTCTGGACCCAGTACGAGGAACAGGGTTCACGCTGAGTCGGACCCATGCCCTTGGCGGCTGAGCAGCGGGGGCGAGCTGGCGAGCAGATTGCGGTCGAGGCCGCTCGACGCCGGCCCGGAGGGCAGGTGGAGCGGCTGACGCAGACTGAGGGGTGCCGTCCGATCGCCTCGGGGTGACCCGATCACCTGCCGGCGTCCGGCTGAGGGCCGGCCCGCGGGCCGCTCCTTTCATTGCCCCGCGGCGACGCGCGCCGGCGCCTCCGCGCGCCAGCGGAAAGCGGAGACGGCCTTGAGCTCCCGCACCACCAGCTCGTCGCCCACGATCGCGAGGTGGGCCCAGGTCTCCTCCTCCGCGACCTTCGCCTGGCCGAGGAGCCGGAAGGCGGCGGGATCCGCCTGGATCAGCAGCAAAATCCCGCGTTCATCAAGGGCCAGGATGCGGTCACCCTGGGCCACCAGGCTCGCGTACTTGCCAAAGGGGTCGGAGGTCCAGGTGCGCTCGCCATCGGCGAGGCGAATGCAAGTGAAGCGCCCGTTGCCGAGATGCAGGTAAGCGTGGCCGGCGAGGATGACCGGCGAGGACATGTAGCCCTGGGCGTTGTTGCTCCATGCCTCGCGGGCGGTGACGCCGGTCCCCGTCGCCTCGAGGCGGTAAAGCCAACTCTTGTTCTGATAACTGCTGGTGAAGATCGCGTCGCCCGCGACCGTGGGCGTCAGGATGTTCATGCCGCGGTAGGACGGCACCGGGTGCTCCCAGAGCACCTTGCCCGTGGCCAGCTCGAGCCCGGCGAGCTTCTCGCGGGTCTGCACCACCAACTGCCGCGTCCCGAGGAGGGTGGCGATCACGGGCGAGGAGAAGGCGCCGGCCGTCATCATCCCGGACTTGCCCTCCAGCGCGCGCCACAGGATCCGGCCGTCCGTCGCGGCCACCTTCACCACGGAGTTCGCCGCCTGCAGGTAGACCGCGCCGTCGTCGACCAAGGGGGAGCAGACGAGGCCGAAGTCGGGCGCGCCGGTTTCGTACCGCGCCGCGAAATCGATCCGCCACCGCTCGCGGCCGCTCGCCGCGTCGAGGGCGACCAGGACGTCGCGCATCCCCGCCACGAAGAGCGTCTCCCCGTCGAACGCCGGCGTGGCGCGGATCCAGTCGCCGCGCGACTTGGCGAAGAACGGCACGGACAAGGCGCCTGCCCACTCGTGCGCCCAACGCTGCTCCCCGGTGCGGCGGTCCAGCGCGCGCACCACTTCGGCCCGCTTGTCGCGCGTCTCCGTCACGAACACGAGGTCCTTCGCGACCAGCGGGCCGGAATACCCCGGGGCGAGCGGCACGCGCCAGAGGCGCTCGAGGGAGGCGTCCGCGAGCTTCGCCGGCCACGGTGCGCCCGCCACCTGGCCGTCCCGGGCCGGGCCGCGCCACTGGGACCAGGTGTCCGCGGCCACCGGCCAGGCGAGCAACAGGGAAAGCAGCACGAGGCGGCGGGGCATGGCGGGACTCATACCCCGGCTGCTACGCCTCCGCCCGGGGGACGGATGCTCCCGACGGCACCCGATCCGCCCGGCCGGCCGCGGCCGCGGCTCGATTTTCGCGGCACTTCCCCCCACCGTGCCCCCACCCCGATGTCCTCCCCGCGCCTCCTCCTCCGCCTGCTATCACTCGCCTTCCTCTGCGCCGCCCCGGCGGGCGCCGCGGAGCCGCGGCCGAACGTGCTGCTGATCCTCGCCGACGATCTCACCCGCACCGCACTCGGCTCCTATGGCAACCCCATCTGCCGGACGCCGAACCTCGACCGGCTCGCGGCGTCCAGCCTCCGCTTCACCCGGGCCTACTGTCAGGGCACGTACTGCGGTCCCTCGCGGGCCTCGTTCCTGTCCGGCTACTACCCGCACGCCGTGGGGGTTCTCGGCTACAACAGCCCGCGTGCGGCCCTCGGTGAGCGCGCCACCTGGCCCCAGCACTTTCGTCACGCCGGCTACCACACGGCGCGGATCGGCAAGGTCTATCATATGGGCGTGCCCGGCGGGGTGGAGGACCTCGGGCCCGGTCGCGACTACGACGGCGCGGACGATCCGGCATCGTGGAGCGAGCGCTGGAACACGCCGGGCCCGGAATGGCGCGCCGCCGGAACGGGCGAGACGCTCGAGCGCAATCCGGACGGCACCAAGCCGGTGATGGGCGGGAACACCTTCGTCGTGGTCGAGGCGGACGGGGAGGACGACGAGCACCACGACGGCAAGGCGGCCGCGAAGGCCGTGGAGTTCCTCCGCGCCCGCCGTGGCCGGCCGGAGCCGTTCTTCCTGGCGGTCGGCTTCGTCCGCCCGCACGTGCCCTTCGTCGCGCCCCGGAAGTACTTCGCCCCCTACCTGCCCTACGAGAACCTGCCGCTGCCCCCGAAGGTGCCGGGCGATTGGGACGACCTGCCCAAGGCGGGCATCAACTACAAGACGAGCGTGAACATGCAGCTCGACGAACGCCGGCAGCGGAAGGCGATCGGGGGCTACTACGCGAGCGTCTCCTTCATGGACGCGCAGGTGGGCCGGGTGCTGACCGCGCTGGAGGCGGCGGGGCTGGCGGACCACACGATCGTGATCTTCACCAGCGACCACGGGTACCACCTGGGCGAACACGATTTCTGGGCGAAGGTGAGCCTCTTGGAGGAATCCGCGCAGGTGCCGCTGCTGGTGCGCGTCCCGGGCCGCTCCCCGGGCGTGCGGGACGCGCTGGTGGAGCTGCTGGATCTCTTCCCGACCACCGCCGCGCTCTGCGGCCTGCCCGTGCCCGAGCGCCTGCAGGGCCGGGACCTCGCGCCGGTGCTCGCGGATCCGGGCGCGCGGGTGCGCGACACCGCGTTCAGCGTGGCGCCCTCGAGCAAGGGGTTTCTGCTCCGGGACGACCGCTTTGCCTTCATCCAGTACCAAGAGGATGCATCCGCGGGGATCGAGCTGTACGACCTCGTCGCGGATCCCCGGCAATACACGAACCTCGCCCGCCGCCCGGAGCACGCCGCGACCGTGGCCGGCTACCGGGAACGGTTGCACGCCACCCTGCGGGCCGTGCGGACCAACGATCTCGGCCGCTGAGCGGGCGGGAACCGCGGAGGTCCGCCGCCCCCGGCGGCGCTCAGAAGCTCACCGACGTGGTCACACCCAGCTTGCGCGGGGCATTGAGCCACTGGGCGTAGCGGAGCGTCCCGTTGGTCGAGCGGATGAGGTACATCACCTCGTTCGCGTCGAGCAGGTTGGAGACGTTCAGCTGCAGCGTGGTGCGGACCTTGCCGAAGGGCTTCAGACGATAGAGCGCGAAGAGGTCGTGCAGCATCCGGTTGGGAAAATAGAACATCTTGCGCCGGTTCCCGTCGGCGGCGTCGTTGTACATGTAGCCCCGGTGGTTCTCACGCAGGCTGCTGCTGAGGCCGACGACGAGGCCGCGCAGCGGGCCCCGGTCAAACTGGAAGCGGTTGATCAAGCTGTAGCTGCGCTCGGCGTAGCCGATGGTGCGCTCGCCGGACTTGCGCACGATCAAGGTGCCGCCCGAGGGCGAGACGAATCCAAGTTGGTGCTGCGAGAGCGGCAGGCCGGTGGCGTCCGTGCCGACGCCGGGGGTCAGCAGGCCCAGCGTCTGGGCATTGAGAATCTGGCCCGACTCCGGATCGAGCTGGGCGAAGTAGGCGCTGTTGGGGTCGCGCATCATCGCCAGCGAGAGCGGCACCGGCGCGGAGGCCGGATCACGCGGATCCGAGGGGACCAGCAGCGGCGTGATCGCTCCGCCCGCCGCGGCCCGCACGCCGACCACCGTCTGCCCGCCGACCGTGGTCGTGTTGAACTGGTCGTTGTAGAACTGCGGCAGGACGACGTCACTCCGCTCGCTGCCGTTGGCCGACGCGAAATTGACCCGCACCTCCCAACCGCGGAGCGGGCGCGCCGAAAGGGTCAAGTTGTAGCCATCGGAGGTCCGGCTGTAAGTGTAGGCGCCGCCGCCGTTCCGGCCGTTGATGCCGTTCGGATCGACGTCATTCTGGGTGCCGCCGAGGCTGGCGGTGAAGTTCTGGGCCTCCGAGACGTAATAATTGAGGTTGCCGGAGATCCGGTGTTCCCAGAGTCCGAACTTGAGCCCCACGTCGCGGCTCACGCCCTTGCCGGCGGGCAGGGGCTGGTTGTAGATGTCGCGCGTGGTATCGAAGTTGATCTTCGCGTTGGTGGAATAGTTCAGGGAAACGCGCACGCCCTTGATCGGCGTGTCGATGACCGCGCCGGTGGTGAGGCTGTCGTAGGTGATCGGTCCGCGGCGCAGGCCCGTGGTGGTGCGGAAGGCACTCGCCTCCTCGGCCCGGTAGCCCGCCATCGTGTCGATCCGCCCCTTCCACCACTCGCTGAAGAGGCTGAAGCCGTGGCTGCGCTCGTTGGTGTCGTCGTGGTAGAAGCCCGTGATGGTGCTTTGTCCCGTGGTGGCGTTGATCGGGCCGGAAAGGCCGAGGGGGTTGTTCGGCGTGGGTGGAACCGCGCCGGCGTAGACTTGTGGCTGGTAGACGTACGTCTTGCCGTTCGGATGGCGGAGGGAAGTAAAGGGCCACTGCTGGCCGCCGATGACCTCCTTCGGGAAAATCGGCATCCAAACGGCGGGCATGGTGATGCGGCCAGACTCCGTGGTGTTGAGTTGGGCGGGATTCTGCAGCACGCGTCCGGCGGCGTCCGCCTCATAGAAGCGCCAGGGCTCCTGGTTGACCCACGACTGCATGTCCTGGAAGAAGGCGCTGGCCTGATGCCGGCCCCAGCGGCCGAGGTTCTTCTGGTAGGCGAGCGCGGCGCGGTAGCCCCGGGCGCCGGTGTGGAATGGCGTCGCGTTCATCGAGGTGGCGAACGCCCACTGCGTCCCGACGAGGCCAGTCACCGGGTCCACGTACGCGTTGCCCGGAGCCCCCGGGGCATAGACCGTGGTGCTGCTGGCGCGCAGCGGATCGTTGATGCGCGCATCGTGGCCATAGCGCACCTGCAGGGCGAGCCCCTCGGCGAGCGTCGCCTCGGCGACGACCGACTTGATCCCGTTCTTGTAGGCGTCGCGGTGGAAGGGGCCGATCGCGGAGTCCACCTTGGTCAGGTCGAAATTGCCGCCGGTCAGCTCGCGCACGTTGGGGAAGGCCACGAGGTAGCGGGAACTCTGGCCGTCCACCCGTTCGCCCGTGGGCAGGAGCTGGTTGAGCGGCGCGCGCACGGTGACGGCCTGGGCGAAGATGGTGTCGCGGGTGAAGTGGCGCCATTCGCCGCGGATCTGCAGGCGCCGCCACGGCTGCAGCGTGAGGGCCAGGTGCAGGCCCTCGTTGATCTGGCGCGTGCCGGGCCGGAAGTAACGGGTGTCGCCGCGCACGGCGTTGATCCGGTAACCCCAGGTGCGGTAGCCGGCACCGGCATCGAGCGTGAAGCGCCGCGTGCCCTCGGAGTCCCCGGTCGCCGCAAAGGTGACGCGCGGGCCGCGGCCGACGTAGGCGCGCTTGGAGGCGCTGGTCACCACGCCGCCTGCATCGCCGGAGCCAAACAAAAGGGAATTGGAACCCCCGATGGCCTCGACGCGCTCGATGTCGAAGGAATCGAGCAGGGTGGTGTCGGAACGCAGGAAGCCGTCGCGGCGGGGGTTGTTGATCTGCAGGCCCCGCATCGTCATGCTCTTCGGGTCCTGCCGGTCGCCCTCCAAGTCGCCACGCACGTCCTCACTGCCGCCGCCAATGATGGCCGAGCCGAGGCCGCCGAGCTTCGAGAGCATCTCGGTCATGTCGACCACACCCATCTCATCCATCAGCTGGCGGTTGAACACCTTGGCATCAAGGGGCGTCTTGCCCAGGGGGGTGTTGGTGCCGGTGATGGAATTGGTGTTGGTCGCCTCGTACGTGTCAAAGGCGTCGGCGGAAACCTCGAAGGGCGTGAGGGTGACGGCGCCGGCGGCAAGGGCGGCATCGCGGGCCTTGGCCTCGAGTTCCGCGGCGTCGAGGCGGCCGTCGCGGTTGCGGTCGTAGCGGGCGAGGTCACCCGGCGTGGGAGTGCCGGGCTCGCCGGCGAAGATGGCGCCGGGCAGCGCGGCCAAGGCAAGGCACAGGGGCAGGAGACGAAGCGAGGGTTGCATGGACAATAAGCAGGGGGAGTGCCGGGGGAGGACGGCGGCGTGGGACGACCCCGAGCCTCGGGGACCGGAGGCGCGGGTGGCAACTGGGTTTTGCGACGGACGGTCCGAGGAGCCGCCACGAGGGCCGCCGCCGGGGTTGACTCCCGGCGCGGCGGCCCAACCCTGCGGGCCGGATCCGGGGTGTAGCTTAGCCTGGTAGAGCGCCTGGTTTGGGACCAGGAGGTCGCGAGTTCGAATCTCGCCGCCCCGACCATCCGCCCCGCGGCGTCACGCCAGCTCCGCCGCGGCCAGCCGCACGGGATCGACCGCAACCCCCAGCCCCGGACCCGTCGGCACCAGCGCCTGATCGCCCCGGACCTCCACGGGCCGGGCCAAAATGCTCCCCGCGAGGAACTGCGGGGCGTTGAGGGCCGCCGGGCGCTCCAAGCCATACGCCCCGAACAACTGCAGGCAGGCCGCAAGGGACAGGTCCGGATCCGTCAGGCCGCTCGCAAAGAACAGCAGCCCGTGCTGCTCCATGTACTCAAGGATGCGCCGCGCTTCAGTCAGGCCGCCGGACCGCGACACCTTCATCGCCACGCCGTCCAGGAGGCCTAGTTCGTGAAACGCCCGTAGGTCCGCCAAGGCCACGATCCCTTCGTCCATCAGAATCGGCAGCGCCTGCTGTTCCCGCAGCCGCCGGTAACCCGGCAGGTCGTTCGCCGGCAGCGGCTGCTCAAGCGCCGCCACCCCGAGGTCCGCCAATCCCGCCGCGACTCGCCGCGCCGTTGCCACATCGTAGCCCCCGTTGGCGTCGGCCCAAACGAACGCCCCCGGCGCCGCCCGCCGCACCTCCGCCGCCACGGCCAGATCCGCCGCGGGATCGCGGCCCACCTTGAGGTTGAAATGCCGGAAGCCCCGCGCCCCCGCGGCCGCCACCGCCGCCGCTGCCGCCGCCGAATCCGCGGCTTCCACGGTCCAGCTCAAGGTCACCGCCCCTCGCCCCACCCTGCCCCAGGGCGCCGCGACCGACCGGGCCGCCCGGCGGCCCGCCAGATCCAGCAGCGCCAGATCGACCGCCGCCTTCGCGATCGGTTGGCCCGTCGAGAAACCCGGCGCGATCACCCGCCGCAGCAGCGCCTCGATCCCCGCCAGATCCTCCGGGTCCCGCCCGACCAACGCCGGGCCCAGATGCCGGTCGAGCGTCGTCCGCACGGTTTCGATCGTCTCGTAACTCCAGGTCGGCGACGGCACCGCCTGCCCCCAGCCGACCGCCCCATCCTCCGCCGTCACCCGCAACACGACGGTGTCGCGGGTGGGCACCCTGCCACCCCGGGACGGCAGATACTTGAACTCCCCGGTAACCGGATAACACGCGAGGAAGGTCTCGACGGCGACAAGGGGAGCGGACATCGGAGGAGCCCCGCCACGCTGCGGTTGCACCGCGCGCTGGCAAACCCGGACTCCCGCCCTCCCATGCGCTCCCTTCGTGCCAGCCTCGGCCTGCTGGCCCTTTTCCCGCTCCTGCCGATCCCCGCGCCCGCCGCTTCTCCGGCCTCACCCGCGCCCACCGCGACCAGCTCCCCGGCCCGGCCCCGCGTGCTCTTCATCGGAAACAGCTTCCTCTTTGGATCCGGTTCGCCCGTCCGGGGCTACCGCGCGCACACCGTGAACGACCTCAACCAGGCTGGACTCGGGGGGGTCCCCGCGCTCTTCCAGGCCTTCGCCGAACAGGCCGGTTTGGCCTACGACGTCAGCCTCGAGACCGCATCGGGCATGGGCTTGGATTTCCACCTCCGGGAAAAGGCGGGCCTGATCGGGCGCCCGTGGGACCTCGTCATCCTGCAGTCCCACAGCCTCCTCGACCGGGAACGCCCCGGCGACCCGACCCTGCTGCTGAACTCCGCCCGCGGGATCGCCGCCTTGCTGGAACGTCATCACCCGGGCGTGGACCTGCGGCTGATAGCCACCTGGGCGCGCGCGGATCAGGTCTACCCCACCCAGGGAGCCTGGCACGGCAAGGGGCTCGCGGCGATGACTCGAGATCTCCGGCAGGCCTACGACCGCGCCGCCGCCACCTCCCCCCGCTTCACCCGCGTCCTTCCCGTGGGCGAAGCTTGGCTGCGGGCGATGGAGGCCGGGATCGCCGATCCCAACCCCTACGACGGCATCGCCGCGGGGCAGCTCAGCCTGTGGACCCACGACCACTACCACGCCAGCACCGCCGGCTACTACCTCCAGGCGCTCGTGATCTTCGGCGACGTGACCGGGCTGGATCCCACCTCGCTCGGACCGGACGAACAATGCGCCTTCGATCTCGGCCTTTCTAAATCCCAAGCCACCTCCCTGCAAAAGGTTGCCCGCGACGAGCTCGCCGCGGCGAGCCCCCCGGCCGCCCTCCATTCCTTCACCACCAGGGCCCGCCCCCGCGGCCCCGTTCGCTGACCCCCCGGCGGAAGGCAGCGCGGGAGCTCCTCGGCGGGCTCCGCTTGGTCAGTCGGGTCCAAAACGTCGGGCGAATTGACACTTCTCCCTAAATCTACCGTTATCAACGGACCGCCTCTTAGATTTTTGATGGCTCAAACACCTACTTATTAAGGAGTAAGCGTCCACCCCACCTCGAATGTGATGGTTCGGCACGGGAACTGCGAACAAGTACGTATCCTTACTACGTAGTGTCCGTTGCCACGACACGCCGTGATCCGACATGATTCTCGTCCTCAAAATCGCCGCCTTCGTCTTCCTCGCCGGAGCCGGCCTCGCCTTCTGGTTGTGCCACCGGGCCCCCGAGGGCCAACAAGATAACCGCGGTTTCCGGCCCCAGGTCGATGAGGGCGCGGAAGGCTGATCCTTCCGTACCGCTCTCGCGCCCCACCCCTCCGCTTTCCCCGTTACCTTGGTCTGGGGCCCTCCCTGAGGCCCCGGCCAAGGTCTGGCCGCGCCCGCCCCGCCCGCTCCGGCGCTGAAGGCGCGCCGCCGTCCGGCCCGACGCGGTCGGGCCATTGGCGTGCTCCCGAGGGAGCCATCCCGCCGGGGCTGCTCCGGACCCGTTTGTCCATGGGCGAAGCTACGCAATCGCGCTACGTGAAAGCCGAAGCACGGTCCGCTCGCGCCCCCCCGGTCGGTAAAAGTGAAATGTTTGTAAATCACCGGGGCCCGCTCCCTCGCGGACCCCGTCTCCTCCTCCCGGACCAACGCCAAAGCTCTACTTTAACGAGAAATTGATATGAGCCGCCCAAACCTGCCCCTGCCCGCCTGGAAGCGCTCCCTCGACCTGCTGTTCTGTGCGGCGGTCTTCCCGGTCTTCACGCTGGTGACGCTGTTCATGGCCGCGATGGTCCGGCTGACGTCCCCGGGCCCCGTCCTCTTCAAGCAGGAGCGCATCGGCCTCGGCGGCCGCCGGTTCAAGATCTACAAGTTCCGCACGATGCACGTCGCCGCCGACACCCGCGGCCATCAGCAGCACTTCACCGCCCTGATGAGCAGCAACGCCCCGATGCAGAAGCTGGACGCCAAGGGCGACTCCCGCCTGATCGCGGGCGCCTGGCTGATCCGCGCCACCGGCCTCGATGAGCTGCCGCAGATCATCAACGTGCTCCGCGGGGAGATGAGTGTCGTGGGCCCCCGCCCCTGCATCCCCTACGAGTACGAGCAGTTCACGCCCGCCCAGCGCCGCCGCTGTGAGAGCGTCCCGGGGCTCACGGGACTTTGGCAGGTCTCCGGCAAGAATCGGACGACCTTCGAGCAGATGATCGCCTTCGATTGCGCGTACGGCCAGCGCCGGAGCCTCTGGCTCGACGTGAAGATCATGGTGCTGACCCCCGTTGCCCTGCTGGTCCAGGTGTGCGACCAGATGCTCGGCCGGGCCCGCCCGGCGCCCGTCGCTTCCGCGACCCCGGAGAAGCTGGCCGTCCCTTCCACCTTCGACCCTGCAGAGTCGGCCCGCGTGAGTCTCGCGCGCTGAATCCGCCGCCGCCATCGCCGCTGCCCCCTGTCGGGCTCAGCGCTCGCGCTCGGCACGCGCCAGCCGCGCGTTGAAGGCCGAGATCAGCTCCAAGTGCTCGGGCGCCTCGGAGCCGTCGTGGTGCAACAAACCCGAGCCGAAGGGCGGCCTTTCCGCCGGCTCATCGCGCCAACGCCCCCAGCAGTAGCCCACCGCCGCCGGATGGGCGGCCAGGCGATCCAGCGCGGTACGCGCGCGGCGCAGCATCCGCTCCACGCCGGTCGCCCGGTCCCGCCGCCCACCCGGACTCGGTGCGCGGAAGTCCGGCGTCCCCCACGCGACGCCGTCGGCCAGGAAAGGATGCGCTGAGTCCAGGGGCGGAGCCGCGCGCCAGCCGAGGAGCGGCAGGTCCACCGCGGGGTAGGCACACTCCGCGGACACCTCCGGACCCGCACCCTCGCCCAACGGGCAGCCCAGGATCAGGTGGTGGGGGTCCGCGGCGCGGATGGCCGCGGCCGCGGCGGTGAAGTAACGCCGGGCAAACTCCCGGGTCCAACGCTCGGCATCCCGGAGATACCCGCGGGTGGCGATGCCCTGCTCCGCACGGGTCAGCTCACGCACCCGCTCCCGATGGACCCAATCCTGCCCCCACGCGCGCGCCACTGCCTCCAATCGCCCGCCGTGCAGGGCCAGGACGAATTCCCAGGCGGCATGGTACGCGGCCACGGATGGCTCCTGCGCCAGGCAGAGCTGCAGCAACGTGGGTCGGCCGGAACGGGCCACCTGACACCAGGCGAGCGTCGCGTCCGTAACCCACCCCACCAATTCCGTCTGCTCCGCCGCGGGACCGCAAACTTCCCCGGCCCGCGCGGCGGCCCGCTCCGGCCAGGCGGCATCAAAGACGTCGGGGAGCCGCAGATCGGGTCCGGTGAGCACGGGCCCGGCGCGGCAGAAGTCCACCGCGGCGAGGTAAGGAAACCCATCCGCGTGGATCCGCTCCGCCCCGAGCCCCAAGGCATTGAACCCCCAACCACGCAGTCGCGCGGCCGCGTCCGGCGGCAACGGACCATCGCCCAGCGGGGGGCTGGGTTCCACCTGATGCACCGCCCGCAGGAAAACCGGCCCTCCCGCGGGATCGAGTAAGCGCCAGCGTCCCCCCGCCCCGCGTTCCAGCCGGAACCAACCGGGGCGCCCCCGGATCGCCACCGGGCCCCCGGGCCCTTCCCCGCGCGCCAGAACCGAGGCCGGCATCCCGCGAGTTACTTCGCCTTGCTGGCGGCGGACCCGCGCTTTCCTCCTGAACCGGCCGCCAGGATGGTTCCGCCCAGCACTCCCACCGCGAAAATGCCGAAGTAAATCAGGGCCGCCGAGGCGCGCAGGGGATCCTTCGCCGTGGTGCCGGCGACGGGGAAATGGAAGTCGATCGCCTGCGGGTTGTTCATGCCCACGTACAGCATCACGAAGAGGATCGCGAGGAACGCGACGGTTTTGAGGATGGCCTTGATCATGGGTGCAGGGCGACCGCCCGCCCCATCGCGTAGACCGGGCTCCCGGCGCCTGCAAACGCAAACCAGCCCCCCGCGCGTCAACGTCGACAGCCGGCGCCACAGCCCCCAAGCTCGCGGAATGCTCCGCCCCCCCCTTTTCCGCCGTCCGAGCCCCGCGCGTCGCCTACGCCTCCTGGCGGTTGCGCTTGCGCTGCCGTTGCCCGCGCAGGAATTCGACCTGGTGCTCCGTGGCGGCCGCCTCGTCGACGGCAGTGGCGCCGCCGGGTGTTCGGGGGCGGGGGCGCGCCGGGGCGACGGGATGGCGGCGGTGGGCGTGGTGAACGGCCGTGGCCGCGAGGAAATCGACGTCGGCGGCCAGGTCATCGCCCCCGGCTTCATCGATGTCCACACCCACTCGGAGGACATCACGAGCCTCCCGGTGGCCGAAAACTTCCTGCGGATGGGCGTGACCACCATCGTCACCGGCAACTGCGGCACCTCGCGGGTGGACGTGGCCACGTTTCTCGACTCGATCGCCCAGACCCGCACCGGGGTGAACGTGGCGACGCTCCTCGGTCAGGGCTCCCTCCGCGGGCAGGTGATGGGCGGGAGCTTCCTGCGGCCGCCGACCGCGGAGGAACTCACCCGGATGAAGGATCTGGTCGACCAGGGCATGCGGGCCGGCGCGCTTGGTCTGAGCACGGGCCTGATCTACCTGCCGGGCACCTTCACCAAGACGGAAGAATTGATCGACCTCGCCCGGGTGGCCGCGCGCCATGGCGGCCTGTACGTCAGCCACATGCGCGCCGAGACGGTGAAGATCTTCGATGCGCTCGATGAGCTCATCCGCATCGCCCGCGAGGCCGGCATCCGCGCGCACGTGTCGCACCTGAAGCTCTCCGGACCGGCCGCGTGGGGCCGCACGGACGAGGTGCTGGCCAAGCTCGCCGCCGCCCGCGCCTCCGGCCTCGACATCGGCCAGGACCAATACGTCTACACCGCGTCCTCGACCTCCATCGCCACCCTCGTGCCGCAGGCGGCCCGCGAGGGCGGCACGGAGGCGTTCCGGCAACGTCTGGCGGATCCCGCGCGCAAGGCGGCGATCGTCGCCGAGATGCGCCGGACCCTCGAGAACGGCAAACGCGGCGACTACACCTACGCGGTGATCGCCAGCTATCCCCGCAACCCGGCCCTCAACGGCAAGACCATCCCCGAGGCCGCTGAGCTCCTCGGCCGCACCCGCTCGCTGGACGATCAGATCGAGACCGTGCTGGAAATCTCCGCCGGCGGCACCGCCTCGGGAATCTTCCACGGGATGCACGAGGGCGACC
Source organism: Opitutaceae bacterium (assembly GCA_049428505.1). GTDB lineage: Bacteria > Verrucomicrobiota > Verrucomicrobiia > Opitutales > Opitutaceae > ER46. The sequence goes on from JBMTAG010000012.1 coordinate 20,888, forward strand.
TGCGCCGCTTCCTGGTCCAACCCGAGACGATGTTCGCCTCCGATGCGGGCCCCCGCCGCCTCGGCCAGGCGGTCCCGCACCCCCGCGGCTACGGCAACAATGCCCGCGTGCTCGGCCGCTACGTCCGCGAGCTCGGCCTGATTCCCCTCGAGGAGGCCGTGCGCCGGATGACCCAGTTGCCCGCCCGCGCCTTCAACCTGCGGGACCGCGGCGAGCTGCGGCCCGGGGCCGTCGCCGACCTGGTGGTGTTTGATCCGGCGAAGGTCTCCGACCCCTCCACGTTCTCGGATCCGCATCACTATGCGGTCGGTTTCAGCGAGGTGCTCGTCAACGGCACCCCGGTGATCCGCGCCGGCACGCTCACCCCGGCCCGCCCCGGCCGGCCCGTCCGCCGCGGCGAGTAGGCCCGCCCCCCCCGGCCAGCTTGGGCTTGCCGCCGCCACCCCGGGGGCGCTTTGCTCGCTCCTTTATGTCCAAGGGCAACGGCTTTTCGGAATCGGTCCTCGAGCGCACGATCTTCGCCAGTCGCTGGCTGCAGGCGCCCCTCTACGTGGGCCTGATCGTGGCCCAGGGCGTCTACGTGTACCAGTTCTTCGTCGAACTCTGGCACCTGGTGGGCGTCGCGCTCCACGGGGCCCCGAAGGGCGGGCCCGACACCTCGACGACGATCATGCTCTATGTGCTGGGGCTGATCGACGTGGTGATGATCGCGAACCTGCTCATCATGGTGATCATCGGCGGTTATGAGACCTTCGTCTCCAAGCTCAACCTGGAGGGCCACGACGATCAGCCGGAATGGTTGAGCCACGTCAACGCGGGCGCCCTCAAGGTGAAGCTCGCGACCGCCCTGATCAGCATCTCGTCAATCCACCTCCTCAAGACGTTCATCGAGGTCCGGCTGCCGACGACGACCTACAAGAACGACGACGTGATCTGGCAGATCGTGATCCACTGCGTCTTCGTCCTCTCGGCCATCGCCCTCGCCTACACGGACCGCCTGATGATGATGACCGCGAACCTCGCGCACGCCGGCGGCAAGGGCAAGGGCGGCCCGGCCGCGCACTGAGTCCCGCCGGGATTTCCCACGGCGCCGCCCGCTCAGCGGCGCAGGCGCAGGAGGCGCTCGCCAGCCGCGTGCAGGGTCGCGGGACGCTTGGCGAAATTGAGCCGCACGTAGCGGTGCTCGGGGGTGGCGAAGAAGCTCGACCCCGGCACGGGCGCCACCCCGATCTCGCGCGTCATCCAATGGGCGAACTCGACGTCGCTCGCGTGACCGAAGGGCGAGATGTCCACCATCACGAAATAAGCCCCTTCCGGCCGCGAATACTCCAGGCCGGTCCGCGCAAGGTAGCCGAGCAGGATGTCCCGCCCGGCCGCGTACTCCGCCGCGAGGGCCGCGTAGTAGGACTCCGGGAACCGCAGGGCCGTGACCACCGCGTGCTGCAGCGGCGCGGCGGCCCCGACCGTCAGGAAATCGTGCACCTTCCGCGCCTGGGCGATGACCGCCGGCGCCGCCTGCACATACCCTAGCCGCCACCCGGTGATGGCGAAGGTCTTGGAGAGGGAGGAGCACATCAGGGTCCGCTCCGCCATCCCCGGCAGGGTCGAGAAGTACGTGTGCCGGTGCGGCGGGAACACGATGTGCTCATACACCTCGTCGGTCAGGACCCACACGTCGAACTCCTCCGCCAGCGCCGCCAGCTGCCCGAGTTCCTCCCGGGTGAACACGCGACCGCAGGGATTCGAGGGATTGCAGAGCACGAAGGCCTTCAGGCCCCCGGCGAACACCCGCCGCAGCTCCGCCGGATCGAAACGATAATCAGGCGGGTGCAGCGGCACATGCACCGGCTCCGCTCCGGCCAGCAGGGCATCCGCCCCGTAATTCTCATAAAACGGCGAGAAGAGACCCACCCGGTCGCCCGGATCACACACGGTCATCATCGCCACCATCATCGCCTCGGTGGCGCCGCAGGTGACGACCAGCTCGCCCGCCGGATCCACCGGCCGGCCCGTGCACCGGCCCACCTTCTCCGCCAGCGCCTCGCGCAACTCGGGCGCCCCCCACGTCACCGCATACTGGTGCCGGCCTGCGTCCATCGCCGCCCGGCCGGCCGCCACCAGCTCCGCCGGCGGATCCCAGTCGGGAAAGCCCTGCGCCAGGTTGATCGCGCCGTGCCGCGTGGCGACGCGCGACATCTCGCGGATGACGGACTCGGAGAAACGGGCGGTGCGGAGCGAAGTGCGGGGCATCGGGCGGTTCAGGGGATACGCAGGGAGGTGCCCACGCGCAGTGGCGTGCTCGCCCGGGGCAACAGGGCCGGGTTGGCGGCGACGATGTCCTCGACCCGCACCTGGTAGCGGCGGGAGATGCTGTAGAGGGTGTCCTTGGGCGCCACGGTGTGGCTGCGGCCGGCGGCGCGCGGCGCCGGGCGGGCCGCCGGGGCCGCGCGCGGTGGGGCGGCGGTCAGGGCGGGGGCGGGCGTGACGGGAGCCGGCGCCGGCGCAGGGGTCACGAGCGGCGGTCTTTCCTCCTCCACCCGGGGCGCGGACTCCGGTGCCGGGGCCACTGCCACCGCGGGCGGGCGCACCGGCCCGACCCGGACCTCCTCGGGCAGGGCGATCATCCGCGGGCCCCGGGACGTCGCCGCGACGCCCCCGCCCCGGATCACCGCCAGCTCGGCCCGCAATTCCTCGTTTTCCCGCCGGAGCTTGTGAACCTCGTCCTCCATCGCCAGCCGCAGCGACTGGTCATCCAGCGGCCGGCCCGGCAGCGTGCGGGCGAACTCGCGCTTCGCCTCCTCGATCTTGCCCAGCACCAGCGGGGCCTCCTTCGAATTCGGCTGCGCCTTGTGGTAGCGCCGCAGGTGATAGTACGCGGCGGGGAAATCCTTCGTGTGGTAGAGGCAGATCAGCCCGGCCTCGAGGTGGGACTCCGGCGAGGGACTCTCCCCGCGCCGGTCGATGACCTTGAGGAAGGCGTTCAACGCCTCGGACGGCCGGCCCTGCTTCTGCAGCTGCTTGCCCTGCACATAGTAGGGATCCTCGATCTCGGGCGGCAGGGGTAGCCGCTCCCGGTCGCCGCAGCCGCCGGCCAGCAGGACCAGCCACAGCCCGGCAAGGAGGGAAATCAGGCGATGAACTCTCGGCAGGAAGGGCAAAAGGGATTGCGGCGCAGGGCCCGCGACCTACGTTCCGCCGACTCACCCGCGACTCAAACCAGAAATGGCGTTGGCCCCGCAAACCCTCCTCCGGCGCGCCCGCGCCTGCCTCCGGCTCGAACGCGCGGCCCTCACCGCCACCTCCCGCCGGCTCGGGCCGGAGTTCGTTGCCACCGCGCGCGCCGTCGCCGCCGCCAGCCGCGCCGGACGCAAGCTGCTCTTCACCGGCGTGGGCAAGAACGCCCCGATCGCCGCCAAGCTCGCCGCCACCTTCAACAGCACCGGCCTGCCCGCCTGCGGGCTCGACGCCACCCAGGCCCTCCACGGTGACCTCGGCCTCGCGACCACCGGCGACGTCGCCTTCCTCCTCAGCAACAGCGGCCAGTCCGAGGAGATCCTCCGCCTCGTCCCGCTCCTCAAGCGCGAGGGCGTCCGCGTCGTCGCCTTCACCGGCCAGCCCGACTCCGACCTCGCCCGCACGGCCGACCTGCAGCTCCTCTACCACGCGCCCCGCGAGGCCTGCCCCCTCCGCCTCGCCCCCACCGCCAGCACCACCGCCGCCCTCGCCCTCGGGGACGCCCTCGCGATGGTGCTCCTCGCCGAACGCGGCTTCACCCGCGAGGAGTTCGCGCGCTTCCACCCCGCCGGCAACCTCGGGCGCATTCTGCTCCTCCGCGTCCGCGACATCATGCGCACCGGCGACCGGTTCCCCGTCGCCCCGGAAACCGTTTCCACCCAGGACGCCATCCTCGCGATGACCCGCGCCCGCAGCGGTAGCATTGCCCTCGTCCAGCCCCGCACCGGCCGCCTCGCCGGCATCCTCACCGACGGGGACTTCCGCCGCGCCGCCCTCACCGGCCCCGACTTCCTGCGCCAGCCCGTCGCGACGTTCATGACCCGCCAGCCCAAGGTCATCGCCCCCGAGGCCCTCGGCGCCGAGGCCCTGCGCCGCTTCGAGGAGGACCGGATCGACGACCTCATCGTCGTCGACCGCCGCGGCCGGCCCGTGGGGCTCGTCGACAGCCAGGACCTGCCCAAGCTGAAGTTGGTCTGAAGCCCGCGCGCCCTTTACAGGCCGCGGGTTAGTGGCGAGGGTGCGGGCGTCATGCCCACGCCTCCCTTCGTTTACCAGGATCCGCTCCCCCTCGGTCCCGACGAGACCGAGTACCGCCTGCTCTCGCGCGAGGGGGTCAGCACGACCACCTTCGAGGGTCGGGAGATCCTCAAGGTCGCCCCGGAGGCGCTCGCCTTCCTGACGCGGCAGGCGTTCCACGACACCTCGTTCCTGCTCCGCCCCGCCCACCTCCGCCAGGTGGCCGCGATCCTCGAGGACCCGGAGGCCTCGCCCAACGACCGCTACGTCGCCCTCACGCTCCTCAAGAACGCCGAGATCGCCGCCGAGGGCATCCTGCCGATGTGCCAGGACACCGGCACCGCCGCGATCGTGGGCAAGAAGGGCCAGCAGGTCTGGACCGGCGCGAACGACGCGGAATGGCTCTCGCGCGGGGTCTACGAGTGCTACACCACCGAGAACCTGCGCTACTCCCAGACGGCCCCGCTCGACCTGTGGCGCGAGGTCAACACCGGCACCAATCTGCCCGCCCAGATCGACCTCGCGGCCACCGAGGGCGCGAAGTACGACTTCCTCTTCATCGCCAAGGGCGGCGGCTCCGCCAACAAGATGTACCTGTTCCAGGAGACCAAGGCGCTCCTGAACCCGAAGAGCTTTGAGAAGTGGGTCACCGAGAAGCTCCCGCTGCTCGGCACCTCCGCCTGCCCGCCCTACCATCTGGTCTTCGTGATCGGCGGCACCAGCGCCGAGGCCTGCATGAAGACGCTGAAGCTCGCCTCCGCGAAGTCCCTCGACGCGCTTCCCACCACCGGCAACGAACACGGCCGCGCCTTCCGCGACCTCGCGATGGAGGAACACGTGCTCCAGCTCGCCCGCGCCACCGGCATCGGCGCCCAGTTCGGGGGCAAGTACTTCGCCCTCGACGTCCGCGTGATCCGCCTCCCCCGCCACGGCGCCAGCTGCCCCGTCGCGATGGGCGTCTCGTGCAGCGCCGACCGCAACATCCGCGGGAAGATCACCGCCGAGGGAATCTTCCTCGAAAAGATGGAGACCAACCCGGGCCGCTACATCCCCGCCGCCAGCCGCCTCTGGAAGGACGAGTCCATCGTGCGCGTCGACCTCCGGCGCCCGATGCCGGAGATTCTCGCCCAATTGTCCCAGCACCCGGTCACCACCCGCGTCTCGCTCACCGGCCCGCTCATCGTCGCCCGCGACATCGCCCACGCGAAGCTCAAGGAGCGCGTCGACGCCGGGCAGGGCCTGCCCCAGTACTTCAAGGATCACCCGGTGTACTACGCCGGCCCCGCGAAGACCCCCACCGGCTTCGCCTCCGGCTCGTTCGGACCCACCACGGCCGGCCGGATGGACAGCTACGTCGACCTGTTCCAGGCGCTGGGCGGCTCGATGGTGATGCTCGCCAAGGGCAACCGCAGCGCGGCGGTGACGGCGGCATGCCGGAAGCACGGCGGCTTCTACCTCGGGAGCATCGGCGGTCCCGCGGCCATTTTGGCCAAGGAGAACATCCGCCACGTTGAGGTGGTGGAGTATGCCGAGCTCGGGATGGAGGCCATCTGGAAGATCGAGGTGGAGGACTTCCCGGCGTTCATTCTCGTTGACGACAAGGGCAACGACTTCTTCGCCAGCGGCTGCGGCGCCTGCCTGCCGGCCAAGCACTGAGGCGGCGCCTGCGTCCCGCTCCGTCCCGCCTGCCTCCGCCGACCGGAGCCCGGCGGGTTCAGAACCGGACGTTCACGCCGGCGCCGCGGGCGCCGAAGCGTTCGATCTGATCGTAGAGCCGTTCCTCGGAGAGCCGGCTCGCCAACCGCTCGCTAGCGCGCGGGCCGCTTTCGGCGGCCGCGGCGGAAACCATCGCGGTCAGCATCCGCGCCCCGCGGCGCTCGCCCGGCGGGACCATCTGCTGCAACGGTTCCACCACCACCCGCGAACTCGCCGCCCGGGGCTCCAGCCGCTTCGCCCCGCCCAGCAGGGAGCCGGCCACCAAAGTCTCCGCCTGGCCCGCCGCGGCCCACGTCAGCGGGAAGGAATTCATCGCCACCCCCGCCCGCGTCGGCTCCCGCGTCGGCACGGCCGACGCCACCGCCACCACGTCCGCAGCGTTCACCGCCGCAGCCGCCACCACCGCAGCCTCGACCACCGCCGGTGCCACTTCCGGCGCCGGCGCGGGCAAGGCCGGCGAGGCCAGCTCCACCGCTGGCGCCACCGCCGCCACCGCCCGCTCAGCTTCCACGGTCAATGCCACCACCGCGGGGGTCGCCGGACTTTCCCCGGCCGGACGCGGCACCAGGAAAATCGCCGCGATCAGGCCCGCGGCCCCCAGCGGCAAAGCCAGCCGCCCCGCCCAGCGCGCGAACCCCGCGTCCGCCCAGCGCTGCCACCAGGGCCGCCGCGGCAATAGCGCCGCCAACTGCTTCTCCCGCAGCCCCCGCTCGAAGTCCGCCCAGAACCCCTCCGGCGGACGCTCCGCGCGCTTCAGGCGCAGGAGGTCCTCGAGGGACACGGGACGTTGGGGCGGACGCTTCATCGGCGCAGGTAGGGGGCCAACTCGGCCTGCAGCTGCTGCTTCGCGTAATGCAGGCGGGAACGCACCGTTCCCTCCGAGCACTCCATCACCTCGGCAATTTCCTGATGATTCAGGCCGTCGATTTCAAACAGGGTGACCACGGTGCGATGCTTGATAGACAGTCTTTGCAGCGCGTCGTTCAATTTTTCCTGCAGCTCCTGTGCGAAGGTCACCCGGTCCGCACCTGACTTATCCGTCAGGGCATCAATCACTTCCTTCGCCACCGGGGCGTCGGTATCGATCTGATCCAAGCTCAGGAAGGACCGCAGGCGCTGCCGCCGGAGCTGGCTGAGGGTGGAGTTGACCGCGATGCGGTACAGCCAGGTGAAGAAGGCCGCCTGCGCGTGGAAGCGATGAATGGAGCGGAACGCCTTGATGAAGGCATCCTGCGTCAGGTCGGCCGCGTCCTCGCGGTTGCCGATGAGGTTGTAGACGATTCCGTAGACGCGCTCGCGGTACCGCTGGACCAAAACGTCGAACGCCGCGACTTCGCCCGCCTGCACCCGGACCACGATCTCGCGATCCGCATCCGCCTCCTGCCGGCGCTCCGGCGAGGCGATCAGGGCCTGGGGGAGGGCTTTGGCCGCCGGGATCACTCCGCGAGCGAAGGCCTCCCCGGCGCGCGCTGCAAACTGAAAAACCGCCGTCCTGCCGCGGCTAGGCGGCCGGTGCCAGGGAACGCACCTGCGCCTCGAGCAGGTCCGCGAGTTCGCCCAGCCGCGGCGCGGGCGCGAGGTGCTGCCACGGGGCGAGCGCCGCGCGGGCGTCCGCCAACTCCACGGCCACTTCCCCGGCCACGCGGGTAAAGACGCCCAAGCGCCGCATCTGCTCCAGCCGGCCCGCGAGATCGGGCACCCGACGCCCCGCCAGTTCCTCGCCCAGCCGTTCCTGCTCCGTCGGCTCCAAACGCTCGCGCAGCACGAGCAGGGGCAAGGTCAACTTGCCGCTGGTGAGGTCGGTGCCCAGGGTCTTGCCGATCCGCGCCTCCTCGCCGAAGAAGTCCACCAGATCATCGTAAATCTGATACCCGATGCCCAGGTGCCGCCCGAAGCGGCTCGCCGCCGCCGCGAAGCCCGCCGGATGACCCGCCACCTCGGCCCCCAGCTGGCACGAGACCCGGAAGAGCTCCGCGGTCTTCAGGTCGACGATCCGCGTGTAATCCGCCCGATCCACCCGCAACGAACCCCGACGCAGGGTCTGGACGATCTCGCCGGCGCAGACCCGCCGCATCGCGACGGACACCGCCGCGCACACCGCCGTGGTCGGGAACTGCGTCGTCAGGTGCAAGGCGTGCGCGAACAGGGCGTCCCCCAGCAGCACCGCCGCCGCCGACCCGTACCGCCGCGCCACGGTCGGCCGGTTCCGCCGCACGTCGGCACCATCCATGATGTCGTCGTGCACCAGCGTGGCCAGATGCACCATCTCGACCACTGCCGCCACCCGCACCAGCTCGGGCGCGGGCGCCCCCGCGCCCTTCCAACCGGACAGGAAAACCAGCGCCGGACGGAGGCGCTTGCCCGCGGCGTCCAGGGCGTAGGCGGCCAGATCCCGGATCTCCGGCTCGAACTCCGCCAACTGCTCCCGCAGGAAGGCGTCGAGCGCGGCCTGATGGCTGGCGAGTCGCGCGAACACGCCGCCCGCGGTGCCGCCCGGCGCCACCGCGGGCGCGAGCGGGACGGGCGAGACGGGAAGAACAGCGGCGGAACTCATTGGCGGCTGGACCCTAGGCGGGTTTTCGGAAATGACCAATCAAACCCGCTGGTTACCTCCCGCCAACGAGATGCAATCGCCCCTCGTCCTCCTCGCGCTGACCCTGGCCGGCCTTTACTGCGCCAAGCTGTGGCGCGACGACCTGCGCGCCGCCCAAGGCGGCCGGTCGGTGCGCGGGGGCTTTCCCGGAGCGGTGCCGGCGCCGCCCCGGGCGGTCAACCTTGCGATCGCCGGCGCCCTGGTGCTGCTGGCCCTCGAGACTGCCGGTGAACTTGCCCTGGGGATCGCCGCGGAACAGACGCGGATGACCCTCGCCTTCGCCGCCTATTCGGTCCTCGCGGCGCCGGTCATCGAGGAAGTCATCTTCCGGGGCTGGCTGGTGCTCGATCGCCACGGCAACGCGGTCCGCTGGGCCGGGATCGTCGCCGCCTCGGTGGTCTTCGCCCTCCTGCACCCGTTCCTCTGGGCCTGGGACGACGCCGGCTTCCGGCTCACCTTCACGCTCAAGGGCTGGTTCAGCACCGCGCTGCTCTTCCTCTCGTCGCTCTGGTTCTACACCGCCCGCTTCGCACCGTGGAACCCCGGCCACTCTCTCCTGCCCTGCTTCGCCGCCCACGCGGCCAAGAACCTCGGCGTCGTGGCGATCAAGGCCGTCTCCGGCCATTTGATCCTCGCCGCCTGAGGCCGCCCGGAAAACCGTTGCCCGCCCGGTGGCCCCGCCTTCGCTCCCTTTCCTCCCCATGACCTCCCTGCCCCGCCGCGACTTCCTCCGTGCCTCCGCCGCCAGCCTCGCCCTGGCCGCCGCCACGACCCCCGGCCGCGCCGCCGCGTCCCCCCTCGGGCGCACCGGCCGCCCCGTCCTCCGCCCCGCCCTCGCCGCCTATTCGTTCCGCGACACCTTCCCGGTGATGCGCGGCAAGGCCAACCCGAAGGTCCCCGCGGGCAAGGCCACGGATATGTTCCGCTTCCTCGATTTCTGCGCCGCCCACGGGGTCGATGCCGAACCGACGACCTATTTCTTCGCCGAGGAGACCGACGCCTACCTGCTCCGCCTGCGCCGCCACGCCTTCCTCCGCGGGGTCGCCCTCAGCGGTACGGCCATCGGCAACAATTTCTCCCATCCCCGCGGGGAGAAGCGCGACACCGAGATCCGGCTGACCAAGCAATGGATTGACCGCGCCGCGGTCCTGGGCGCCCCCCATATCCGGGTCTTCGCCGGAGTCACCAAGGAGATCCCCCGCGCCGAGGCCGACAAGCTGGTCATCAGCGCGCTGGAGGAGTGCGGGGAATACGCGGGCCGCAAGGGGATCTTCCTCGGCCTGGAGAACCACGATTCCATCAGCACCGCCGAGGCGCTGCTGGGAATGGTCCGGGCCGTCGGCAACCCGTGGGTGGGGATCAACCTCGACTCCGGCAACTTCAAGTCCGCCGACCCGTACCGGGACTTCGCCGCCTGCGTGCCGCACGCGGTGAACGTTCAGTTCAAGACGGAGATCCAGCTCGGCGGGCAACGGGTCGCCGCGGACCTCGGCCGCCTGACCAAGCTGCTCCGTGACGGGGGCTACCAGGGCTGGGTGGCGCTGGAGTACGAGGCGAAGGAGGACCCAGCCACGGCCGTGCCTCGGCTCCTCGCCGAGATGAAGCGCCTCTTCGCAGCCTGAGGACGGTCTAACTTCGTTCGCCGGCGGGGGCCTCCGGCCGGAGGATGGCCACCAAAGGCACAAGGGGCGCTGGGCGTGGACCACGCTGAACGTGGCGTCCATAGACGCCGCGCAGGCTGCAGGGCGAGCGCCCGGAGGAAAAGGTTCCAATGCAAGGCCGCGAGGCCTCCACGCTCGTGCAGCTGCGCGGTCGGAAGGGCTTCGGTTCGAGCACTCGCTCGAGCGGCTTCCGTGATCGGGCCCCGCGGCGTCTATGGCCGCCACGCACGGCCCAACCGCGGATGCAACCCCTTGTGCCTTTTGCGGCCAACCTCCGGGTCCGACGGATGCGTAGGGCGGGGCGCCCCGCAGCTCAAACGCTCCTCGCAGGAGTTCAACGGAGCCACACCGCCGGGCGCCGGCTACCGGCGGACGCTCGCGGACCCCGCCAGGGCCCGGCGCAGGGCGGTGAACAGGTCCGCCCGGGAATAGGGTTTGTTCAGGAACAATTCCACGTCGACCGCACGGAATGCCCGGCTCTCCGCCTCGCCCAGCAACCCACCCGAGACGACCACGGGCATCCGGAAGCCCCGCCGGCGCAGCTCCGTCGCCAAGCCGAGGCCGTCGAGCCCCGGCATGTTGAAATCCGTGATCACGACTGCCAGCCGCTCGCGCAACTCCTCCACGCGGCGCAGCGCCTCCGCCCCGTCGGCGGCGACCACCACCCGGTAATTGGCTCCCGCCAGCAGCAGTTGGGTGGTCTCGCGCAGGGCGGCCTCGTCGTCGACCACCAGGACGGTCTCGCCCCCGCCAATCTCGCCCGACTCGGGGACCGCCAGCTCGGTCGCCGCCTCCGCGGCGCCCGGCGCCACCGGCAGGAGCACCCGGAAGGTGGTGCCCTGCGCCGGCGCTGACGCCACCGCGATCACGCCTCCCGCCCGGCGGATGATGCCCAGCGAGGTCGCCAAGCCGAGGCCCGTGCCGCGGTCCGGGCCCTTCGTGGTGAAGAAAGGGTCGAAGATGCGCGCCAGCACCTCGCGGGTCATGCCCACGCCGGTGTCGGCCACCGCCCACTCGACGTACGCACCCGGCGGGGGACTGGTGGACCCAACCTGCTCCCCCGGCGCCACCTGCCGCGAGCGCGCGGTGATGCGCAGGCACCCTCCCTGCGGCATCGCGTCGCGCGCATTCACGCTCAGGTTCAGGAGCACCTGAAAGAGCTGGGTCGGCTCGCCGATCACGTCCGGCAGGTCCCCCGCCGCCTCGGTCTCCACCGCGATGTTGCCCGGAAAGGTGCTGCGGATCATCGCCGCCAACTCCGAAATGAGGCGTCCGGAGGCGACGGTGCGGCGCTCCCCCGCGGTGCCCTTGGCGAAGGAGACAAGCTGCCTCACCATCGCCGAGCTCCGGTGCGAACTCTGCTCGATGACGCTCAGGAGCGCGTTCTCGTCCGGATAGCGCAAGCGCAGCATCTCCGTCGCCATCGTGATCGGAGCGAGGGAATTGTTCAGGTCATGGGCGATGCCGCTCGAGAGGGCACCGATGCTCTCCATCCGCTGGGCCCGGAACTCGGCCTGCAGCATCGTCTCGCGCTGGGTGATGTCGGTGATCTGCGCGAGCTGGCCCCGGAGCTCGCCCATCGTGAAGGCGTGGAGCCGCAGCTCCCCGAAAAACTCCCCGCCCCCGCCCCGGCGCTCGAGGCGGAAGACCGCCTCGGAATCCTCCGCGGCCAGAAAGCGGCTCAGCGCCGCACGATCCGAGGCGAAGCCGCCGTCCACCAGCAGGTCGATCAGATCGCGGCCCACGGCCTGCTGCCGGCCGGAACGCAGGATCTGCTCGGCCGCCGGATTCGCGAGGAGCACCCGGTTCGCGCCGTCGGTGAGGAGCAGGCCCGACGTCGTGGTGCGGAAGACCTCCGTGAAGCGCGCCTCGTTGCTGCGCGCCTCCCGCTCCGCCACCGTCAGCTGCCGCTGCCGCTCCGCGCTCTGCTGCAGGGCCTCCTCCAGCCGCGCGGTCCGCTCCTGCACCAAGCTGCCCAGTTGCCGGAACAGCTGGAAGGCCCCCGCCCGCACCTGCCGGATCTCCCGGCATCCCGGCGCCGCCGGATCCAGCCGGAACGTGCCCTCCGGCTGCAGGGCCAGCGCGGTCGCCCGCCCCAGCTCCTGGAGCGGCGCCACCACCAGCCGGTAGAACAGGTAGCCGCCGAGCAACGCCGCCGCCAAGGCCAGCGGCACCATCACCAGCGCCGTGCGCTTGGACGCCTCGATCCGCTCCGCGTAATACTCGCCCACCGCCCGCCGCTCGGTCGCGAGTTGGTCCTCCAGCCGCGCCACGCCCTCCACCAAGGCCCCCAGCACCCCCTCCAGCTGCGCCAGCTTCCCGTCCAGCCCGCGCATCTCCTGCTCGGTCTGCACCGGCTGCAGCGCCGCCGCCACCAACTCGAGGTGCGCGAGGGCCCGCGCCGCCAACTCCCGCGTCGACGGCGCCCGCCCCCCGCGCTGCAGCGCCGCCATCTGGTCACGCGCCACCGCCACCAGCCGCAGCGCGTTCTGCGCCTGCAGGGGATCCTTGATCTGCAGGTAGGCGTCCGCCTGGTGCAGCATCGCCCGCACGCTCATCTCCACCTGCGCGAATTGCCCCGCCACCAGCTTCGCCTCGCTCTCGCGCTGGGCCGCATAACCCGCCTCCTCCGTCCGCACGGTCACATAGGAGAACGTCGCCACCACAAGGGCGCCCACCGCCACCAGCAGAATGCCCACGACGCCCCGCAGGCTCGGGCCGCCCACCGCGGCCGCCACCGGACCGCGCTTCACAAGCCCGCGGGCGCCCCGGATCGCCGGTTGACCTGCCAGATCTCCTGCGTGAGCCAGATGGTCTTCATCCCCGCCGCCACCGCGCCCTCCACCAGGGTCGGACACACGTCCGCCGGCACTTCCCGCGACTGCAATTCCCGCAGCCATTCGGCCGACCAGCGCCGGCGCACCTCGTCCAACGACAGGCCGCGCAGCACCGCCACCAGCCGCGACTGCTGCAACCGGTCCGCCCCCGGCTCTCGCGAGCGCTGCACGCGGAAGTCGAGCAACGCCAGCTTGGCGTCCAAGGCCCACACATACTCGGTCAACCCCCAGCGCGTCGGCTGGGTCCGCGCCTGCACGTACCCCACCACCCGCTCCCCCTCCAGCACGATGAACAGCGGATGTCGCGTGACCTCGCGCCGATCGAACCGGAACGGCAGGTCGGCCGGAAACTTGGCCGCCGTCTCCGCCGTGATCTCCAGCATCTCGGTGCGGAACCCGGTGTGGCGCGGGAACATCTCGCGAATCAGCCGGTTCGGCTCCCGCACGGAACAAAAGGTCTGCGCCGCCACGTCCCCCACCCCCGCCAGCAACCAACTCAACAACGGCCACCGCAACGCGCGCACCAACAAAAGGAGCAGGTTCATCGGGGAAAAAGGCTGAGGGTTCACAGGCGCCGCCGCACCTGCAGATGGAGGAACACCTGCGGCGGCGCCCCTGCCGAACGCCAGATCCGCTCGTCGCGCGCGGCGCTCACGATCCACCCCGGCGCCGGCGTCCAGCGCACCCCCACCACCTGGGTCCAGCCCCGCACGCCCCGCCCCCCCGCGGACGTGCGCTCGCCGACCAATTGAACGTAGCCGGACACGGTTTCGCGCCGCGAGGTCAGGTTCACCTCCGCCAGGCCGTTGAGCACCCGCGTCCGCCCCGCGCCCTCCCCATTCGCCCCGGTGGACAATTCCCCCAGCAGGCCCAGCGGGCCGAGATACACCTGGCCGTCGATCGCCACCCGCTGCCGCAGGTGCACCGCCGTCCGGGCCGGATTCAGAACCTTCCCCCGGAAGACGCTGAAGCCCCAGCCGGTGACGCCCCCGTAGGTCTCGGTGTCGACGGGCGAGCCGATGCGTCCGAACAGGGAATAGGGATCAAAGTTGTCCGCGTAAAACATCCCGGAGCCCCGGCCCACGCCCACCTCGTACTGGAACCGCTCCAAGGTGCCATTGAGGGTCGCGCCCCAGTCCACCATCAGGGCCGTGTTGGGCCCGAGGGTGAACTGGCGCAGCTCGCCGGCGTTGCTGATCGTGGCCTCCAGCCCATAGGGCAACTCGAGGTGACCCACCTTGAGGTTGAGGCGGCGATCGCCGGTCAGGTGCAGGTTGATCGTGTTGATCATCGGCAGCACCTCGGTGTCCGACGCCCCATCGAAGAACGGCGGGGGGGCCGGATGGCGCTGCACCCGGGAGAGATAGACCTGCGCCACCACGGTCGCGATGTCCCGCTGGGCCGTACCCAGCTTCGTGTACGCATCGAGGGCCAGATCGTACTGCGCCCCCTGCCGGCCGCCGGTTTCATCCCGCACCCAGCGGGCGGACACATCCGGGGTCAGGACGAAGCGCTCGTTACCCCACGGCGTCGCGCCCGCCGGCGCGGCGATGGCCCAGGCCCACGCGAGCGCCACCCAGCGGAAGCCAGGGACGAAAGGACGGGAAGAATCGCGCGGGTTCACGAAGGGGGAACGCACCATCTCAACGACAGACACGGACACAGACCTCACCACACCCGGGCCGGACTCCGCAACGCCGGAGTGGGCCTGTCCGGGGCAAGCCTTGCCTACCGCGCGGCCGCGGACCAAAGTGAGGCGCTCCCGCTCAGCGGCGGCTGCTGCCAGCTCGGCACGTGCGGCCGGGACCGGCTGCCATCGAGCCGCGCCAGAGTGAAAATGGGCAGGCAGGGCCAGCGACCGGGGAGCTGCGGGGCCGGCAACGGCAAGCGGATGGCGGCGGCGGAAAGGGTGGCCAAGGCAGGGTTGGGCATACGTCGTAAAAACCCCGTAAATCTAGCAGACGCCCCCGCCCCGCCGCATCCGTACTGACCGCCGCGGGGATCCGTGAAACTACGCGGAGGCCGCCCGCGCCGGCGCCGCTGGCGAGCCCCGCGGCGTCTATGGACGCCCCGCACGGTCTCGCCCGCGGATGCAACCCATTGCGCCTTTTGCGGCCAACCTAGTCCTCACTGAGACGCTGGCCGCCGGCTCAGGGCGCCCCGGGACCGGGGCCCTTCGGCCCCTTGCCCTTCTTCTTCCCGCCCCCCGGCGGCGGCCCGCGCCGCAGGAACGAGGCATCGGGCGTGCCGCGCCAAAGCCGGGGCACGAACGGATACGTCTCGGTCAAAACGTAATGATACGTGCCGTCCGGAAACTCCGGGGTCCGACCCCAGCGCCCATTGCATTCATCCAAATCCCCCGCGCCCGGCACGTACTCCCAGTCCTGCACGTAGGTCCCGTCATGCCGCCCGCCCGGACCGCCCGCGCGTTCCCCCGCCCGGAGGCGATAGCTGGTCACCGCCGGCCGGACGGTTGCCGGCGCCGACGGATCAGGGCTGATCCACGGACCATAGATCGGAAACCCATCCGCCGCCCACCCCACGAGCACCACGCGCGGCCGCCCGGCGGTCAACCGCGCCAGGAGCATCTCCGGAAGGCCATGGTAATGGTAGGTGCCGGTCGGCTGGACGTGCGCGTGCTCAAGGTCGAGGCCCAGGTTGCGGCCGCCGCCCAGCGCCTCGTACTGCCAGCCGGATTCGCGGTCGTCGCGCCACCACTCGGCCGCCCCCGGATCGAACACGACCCCGTTCACCGCCACGCCGAACAGGTTCATCCCGACCGGGGTCGCCCGCTCACCCGCGCGCGGCGCCCCGGGCATCCGGAAGGCGTGGCTCTGCGGCGCGATGCGGTTCGGGTTGCCCCGCACGGGAAAAGCTCCGGTGGGGTGGTCCGGCAGGCCGTTGCCCCGGATCCAGCGGCCGTCTCCCTCCACCGTGATCGCCACGCGCGGCGCCTCCCCCGTCCACGGCACGGCCTCCAGGTTCATATGGTCCGGATGACCGGACACACGGCCCAAAACCAGCAGCATCAAGGGCAGGAACCGGGAGCGCATCGATGGGTCGTAGCCTGACCCGCGCCCGCCGCGAATCGAGCCGAATTCCCCCGCCAGCGCGGGATTGCACGCCCGCCCTCCCTCCGCCACCCCTTTCCCATGCCCGAGACCGCCGACGGCCGCACCCGCCTGCTGATGATCGACGACGATCGGAAGCTGTGCCGCCTCGTCGCCGCCTACCTCGGGCCCCTCGGCTTCGACGTCACCGCCGTCCATACCGGCCCCGAAGGCGTCGAGCGCGCCACGGAATCCGGCGCGGCCTGGCACGCGATCGTCCTCGACGTGATGTTGCCCGGACTCGATGGCTTCGAGGTGCTCCGCCGCATCCGCGCCGCCAGCGCCGTGCCGGTGCTGATGCTGACCGCGCGCGGGGATGAGACCGACCGCATCGTCGGGTTGGAGGTCGGGGCCGATGATTACCTGCCCAAGACCTTTTCCACCCGGGAGCTGCTCGCCCGGCTGCGCGCCGTCCTCCGCCGCAGCAGCCTCAATGCCCGCGGTGCCGCGGCGCCCGCCCCCCCGTCGGAGTTGGTGGTCGGCGATCTGCGCCTGAACCTCGACGCCCGCTGCGCCACCCTCGCCAGCCAGCCCCTCACGCTCACGCCCGTGGAATTCGACCTGCTCGCCAGCCTCGCCAAGGCCCGCGGCCGGGTGAAGTCCCGCGAGGCCCTCCTGGATGAGTGCCGCGACCGCAATTACGAGGTCTTCGACCGCTCGATCGACGTCCACATCTCCGCCCTGCGGCGCAAGCTGGGGGATGACGCCAAGGAGCCCCGCTACATCCGCACGGTCCGCTCGGCCGGCTACCTGCTGGCCGGGCCCGACTAACCCCCAGCCGCGGCCGGGCTTGCACAATGCCCGACCCGGCGTTCCCTCGGCCCATGCTGAGACCCCTGACCTCCGCCCTCGCGCTCCTGCTCCTGGGACTGGCCGCCGGCTGCGGCCGCCCCGCCAACCCGCCCGCCGCTCCGGGATCCGCCCCCGCCAAGGGCGGACCGATGATCTGGCGCGTCGGCAATGGCGCGGAACCCCAGGACCTCGATCCCCAGGTCGTCACCGGGGTCCCGGAGCACAAGATCATCATGGCCCTGTTCGAGGGCCTCCTCGCCGAGAACCCCAAGGACCTCAGCCCCGAGCCCGGCGTCGCGGAACGCTGGGAAGTCTCGCCCGACGGCCTCGTCTATACGTTCCACCTCCGCGCCGGGGCCCAGTGGTCCGACGGCGTGCCGATCACGGCGACCACCTTCGTCCGCTCCTACCAGCGGATGCTCACCCCCGCCCTGGCCGCCGAGTACGCCTACATGCTGCACCACGTGCGCAATGCCAAGGCGTACAATGAGGGCAAGGTCACCGACTTCAGCCAGGTCGGCTTCAAGGCGATTGATGACCGCACCCTGCAGGTGACCCTGAACCAGCGCACGCCGTTCCTGCTGCAGATCATCGCCACCCACTACTCGTGGTACCCGGTGCCGGTGCACGTGATCGAGAAGTTCGGCGGCCTTGCCCGCAAGGGCACCGCGTGGACCCGCAAGGAGAACTTCGTCGGCAACGGGCCCTTCATCCTGAAGGACTGGCGCCCGCAGCAGGTCCTCATCGGCGCCCGTAACCCCCGCTATTGGGATCACGCCCGCGTCCGCCTCGACGAGATCCACTTCTTCGCCGTCGAGAACCAGGACAGCGAGGAGCGGATGTTCCGCACCGGCCAGCTGGATCTGACCAACGAGCTCCCGGTGGCCAAGATCGACGTCTACCGGAAGGAGTTTCCCGAGTCCCTGCGCATCGACCCCTACCTCGGCCTGTATTTCTATCGCTTCAACGTCGAGCGCCCGCCGTTGAACGACAAGCGGGTGCGCCGCGCCCTCGCCCTCGCCGTGGACCGCGAGAGCCTGGTGAAGAACGTCACCCGCGGCGGCCAGATCCCCGCCCTCACCGTCAGCTACCCCGGCACCGCCGGCTACACGCCCACCGCCAAGCTCACCGGCAGCCTCGAGGAGGCGCGCCAGCTCCTCGCCGCGGCCGGCTTCCCGGGTGGCCAAGGGTTCCCCAAGCTCGAGCTGCTGTATAACACCAGCCAGAACCATCGGCTCATCGCGGAGGCGATCCAACAGATGTGGCGCCGCCAGCTGGGCATCGACATCAGCCTCCGCAACGAGGAGTGGAAGGTCTACCTCGACACCACCGACGCCCGGAAATTCGACCTGCAGCGCGGCGGCTGGATCGCCGACTACGTCGATCCCCACACCTTCCTCGAGATCTGGACCTCCGACAACCTCAACAACGACACCGGCTTCAAGAACGCCGCGTACGACCGCCTCTTCGCCGAGGCCCTCGCGGCGCCGAATGAAGCCGCGCGCTACGCCGCGTACCAGAAGATGGACGCCCTGCTGGTGGAGGAACTGCCCGTCCTTCCGATCTACCACTACACCCGGGTCGTCGCAATGAGCCCGCGGGTGCAGGGCGTCTACCCGACGCTCCTCGACAACCACCCCTACAAGTACGTCTGGCTGCGCGACGCGGCGCGCTGACCCGGGCGCCGGCGGAACCCCATTGCGGGCTTCCCCCCGGCCGGCTTTGCCGCTTCGCTTCCCCTCCTGATGCTCCGCTTCATCACGTCGCGCCTGCTGCAGTCGCTCCTGGCGCTGTTCCTCGTGATCACGGCCACGTTCTTCATGATCCGGTTCGTGCCGGGCGGCCCGTTCACGGCGGAGAAGGCGGTGACGCCCGAGATCCTGCGCAACCTCGAGGCCCACTACGGCCTCGATCGGCCCCTCTGGCGGCAGTACCTCGACTACCTCGGCAGCCTCGGCCGCGGGGACCTCGGCCCCTCCTTCAAGTACCCGAACCGCACGGTCAATGAGATCATCGGGGACAAGCTGCCCGTCTCCGCCGAACTCGGCGCCCTCGCCCTCGCCTTCGCCCTCGTGGTCGGCATCAGCCTCGGGACCCTGGCCGCGGTCTACCGCAACACCTGGATCGACTACGTCGCGTCGACCTTCGGGATGATGGGGATTTCGATTCCCACCTTCGTCGTGGGACCGCTGCTGGTGCTTGGCCTGGCCATCCACCTCGGCTGGTTCAACGCCTCGGGCTGGTACGGCCCGGCGGATCGCGTGTTGCCGGCGATCGTGCTGGGCTTCGCCTATGCGGCCCCGGTGTCGCGCCTGACCCGCGGCGGGATGCTGGAGGTGCTCGGGCAGGACTTCATCCGCACCGCCCGCGCCAAGGGGGCCTCGGAGCTGCGGATCATCACCCGCCACGCCCTCCGCGGCGGGCTGCTGCCGGTCGTCTCGTTCCTCGGGCCGGCGGTGGCGGGCATTCTGACCGGTTCCTTCGTGATCGAGACCATCTTCCAGATCCCGGGGATTGGGCGGGAGTTCGTGAACAGCGCCTTCAACCGCGACTACACCCTCGTCCTCGGTACGGTCATCCTCTATGCGGTGCTGATCATGGCCCTGAACCTGGTGGTCGACATCGTCCAGGCGTGGATGAACCCGAAAGTGAGGCTCGAAGGATGAGCGCTCCCGCGATTGCCACCCCGGCGGCGCCCGAAGCCCTCGAGCAGGGCACCTCCCTCGGCCGCGACGCGTGGCTGCGCCTGCGCAAGAACCGGCTGGCCGTCTTCGGCCTGGCCTGCCTCGCGGTGGTCACCGTGCTCTGCCTGTTCGGTCCCTGGCTGCTCCCCTACGGGTATGAGGAGCAAAAGCTGGAGCTGGGCGCCTCCGCCCCCGGCGCCACCCATTGGCTGGGCACCGACACGCTCGGCCGCGACCTGTTGGTGCGCCTGCTGTATGGCGGGCGTATTTCCCTCGGGGTCGGCCTCGCGGCCACCTTCGTCGCCCTGAGCATCGGGGTGGTCTACGGGGCGGTGGCCGGGTTCTTCGGGGGCAAGCTCGACGCGGTCCTGATGCGCGTCGTCGACATCCTGTATTCCCTGCCCTTCCCGATCTTCGTCATCCTCCTGATGGTGTTCTTCGGAAAGAACATCATCCTCCTCTTCGTCGCGATCGGGGCGGTGGAATGGCTGACGATGGCCCGGATCGTCCGCAGCCAGGTGATGGCGGTGAAGCGGATGGAGTTCATCGAGGCGGCGCGCGCGCTCGGCTTCAGCAAGCGGCGGATCATCTTCCGCCACATCCTGCCGAATATCCTCGGGCCGATCATCGTCTACACCACCCTCACCATCCCCGCCGTGATGCTGCTGGAGGCCTTCCTCAGCTTCCTCGGCCTCGGCGTCCAGCCCCCGATGAGCTCCTGGGGCGTGCTGATCAAGGATGGCGCCGAAAAGATGGAGGAGTTCCCCTGGCTCCTCGTGTTCCCCGCGGCCCTGTTTTCGCTCACCCTCTTCTCGCTCAACTTCCTCGGCGACGGCCTGCGCGACGCCCTCGATGTGCGTTCCTCCAAGGACTGACCCCGCCCGGCCGAGGCACCCGCCGCCTCCCCCCGCCGCGTGAACCGCTTCCGCCCCTACTTCCGCTACCTCGCCGCCGTCCGCGGGCCGATCGCCGCCGCCCTCGGCTGCGGGCTGCTGTACGGGGCCGCCAGCGGCGCCGGCCTGCCCCTGCTGGTGAAGGAGGTCTTCCCCCGGATCTTCCAGCCGGGGCCCGAGGCGCTGCCCTTCCTGCAGGTCGCCCTGGTCGCGGCCTACATCCCCGGCATCTTCGCCCTGCGCGCCCTCAGCGGCTACCTCAACGGCTACTTCACCCAACTCGCCGGCGTCCGGGTGCTCGAGGCGCTGCGGCTCGACTATTTCCGCCAGCTGCAGGCCCTCCCGCTGTCCTTCGTGCAGGGCAAGCGCACCGGCGACCTGATGTCGCGGGGCCTCGCCGACACCCAGCAGCTCCAGTACAGCCTCACGCTGCTCGCCAACGACGGCGTCAAGCAGCCGGCCACGCTCCTCAGTGCGCTGGGCGCGGTGGCCTACCTCGCCGTGACCGCGGAGGGCGTCTGGCTGGCGCTGGTCTGCCTCGCGGCCGTGCCGCTGACCGTCTTCCCGGTGCGGTACGTGGGCAAGAAGGTGATCCGCCGCGCCGCGCAGGTGCAGGCCCAGCTGGGTGGCGTGAGCGGGCAGTTCGCGGAAAACCTCGCCGCCGCCCGCGAGGTGCGGGCCTTCGGCCTCGAGGAGCGCGAGTCGAACCGGTTCGCCGCCGCCTGCCGCGAGCTCATCACCTCGCAGATGAAGATCGTCAAGTACGCCCAGGCGCTCACCCCGGCGATCGAGGTGATCTCCGCGGCTGGCATCGCGGTGACGCTCCTCTACGCGTACCAAGGGGGCCTGAAGCTCGAGACGTTCATCGCCCTGATCACGGCCCTGTACAGCAGCTACGAGCCCGTGAAGAAGCTGGGCGCCCTCAACAACGAGCTGAAGCGCGGCACCGCCGCCCTCGACCGGCTCGAGGTGATCCTGCGGGAGCCGATCCACCTCGCGGACCCGGCCCAGCCGGTGACCGTGGACCGGCTGCGCGGCGACCTCGCGTTTCAAGGGGTGAGCTTCGCCTATCCCGGGAATCCGCCGGCGCTGCAGGACGTGACCGTGACCCTGCCGGCGGGCACGATCTGTGCCCTCGTGGGGCCCAGCGGGGCTGGCAAGTCGACCTTTGCCCAACTGGTCCCGCGGTTCCACGACGTGGACGCGGGCGCGATCACGGTGGACGGCCACGATGTCCGGCAACTGCGGCTGCGAGACCTTCGCCGCAACATCGCCTTGGTGCCACAGGACCCGGTGCTGTTCCAGGACACCATCCGGGCGAACCTCCTGGTCGGGCGGGCGGAGGCGACGCCGGCCGAGGTGGAGCAGGCAGCGCGGGACGCGTTTGCCCACGACTTCATCCTGCAGTTGCCGCAGGGATATGACACCGTGGTCGGCGAGCGGGGCGCGACCTTGTCGGGCGGGCAGCGGCAGCGGCTGGCGCTGGCGCGGGCGTTCCTGCGGGACGCACCCATCCTGATCCTGGACGAAGCCACCAGTGCGTTGGACAGCGAGAGCGAGGCATTCATTCAGGCGGCGCTGCGGAAGCTGATCGTGGGTCGGACCGTGCTGATCATCGCGCACCGGTTCTCGACCCTGCGGGATGCGACGCGGATCTTGGTGTTTGCCGGCGGCCGGGTGGTGGGCGAGGGCACGCACGAGAGCCTGCACGCCGGCAACGCGTTGTACCGCAGCCTGTTCGACCGCCAGTCCGAGGGCCTGGCCCCCCGGTAGCGAGGCGGCCGAGGCGAGTCCCCGCCCTCCCTTGGCGGCCTGGTGGAGCCGGCACCGCGTGCCCCGCCGGCAGGACAAACGCCCGTGCCGCGGAGCCCTTTGGCACCTCCTCCCGTCCCCTTCTCAGCCATTCCTCGGCCAATGATGCTTCGGTTATCCTTCGGTCATCCTTCGGTTTTTCAGAGGAGACTCTAATTTGTTTCCTAGGTAAAACCGAACTTTAACCGAAGGATGACCGAACGATTGAGGTAGGATCCGGCTGGGCAAAAGGCGGGGATGGGCACCCCAGTACGAGGCCCTCGCCACGTCCGACGGCCGGCTGCGGCCGAGGCACGTGGTCCCGGACGCGACGCTTCAGTCCGCGGCCGAGTTCAACAGGGGATTTTCCCAGGCAACCCCGGGCACGCGGGCGAGGTCGAAGTCCGCACGGTGGACGGTGGCCCCGTAGGCCTGCGCCAGCGCCCCGATCTGGGCGTCCGACACCAGCTTCCCACCCCTGCCCGCCGCGGCCAGGAGCCGCCCCACCGCCTGCACGGGCGTGGGGCCCCACTAAGCCGGACCTTGGGCCGGGCGAGCCACACTTGGATCCGGGCAGTCGCTTCCTCAAAGGTCATCGGCCGGGCAAAGACCCGCGGGCTCGTGGCCAGCCGAAGAAACGCAACGACCACGACGGGATAGAGGCCGACCGGCTCCGCCCCGGACAGCAGGCCGCTTCACCAACGCGCCGCCTCCCGGTGAAACGGGGACTCCCCGACGGAGCCGTAAGGCAGGAGATTGGCCTGCGGGACGATCATTTTCCCAACCTCCGCTGCAACTGCCGGGTGGTCTCGGCAAACGCTTCCGCTTCCAGCTCATCCGCCGCCTCATGCAGGCGGACTGGGTCCTGGCTGGTTCGCAGCCCCAGGGGCAACACGTCCACCACGCGGGGTTCGGCCGCGGAGGTTTCCGTCGGCACGGGCCGGGGCGGCGCGCCCCAGCTGCACCGGATCCAGACCAGAACAGGAAGCCCCGACTCCAACCGCCGAGGGCCACCCGAGCCCGAAGCCCCGGCCGAATTCGGGCGCCCTCAACTCCGCCACACAGCTGGTGGCCATGCGGCGAAAACCCGCGTGCCACCCCGCTTTTAGCCCCGAAAACGGAGTTTTCCGCAAATCCGACGGCTAGCCGAACGTCCACTTCCAGCGCCCTCAAAATGCGCCCAAAGCGGCTTAAAACCCGCTAAAAGCACCGTTTTTCACGCCAAAATGCCCTAAAAACGCCCCAAATCCCACATTCGCCCGCACCTCTGGCCGGGCCCAAAATCGGGGATTGCAGCCCAGTCAGGCTTCAGATTGAACGTCCGAACGCTAAATCGAACTAACGTTCCCAGCCGCTCCCACCCACAACCCAAGCCCGCCGTGGACCTCAAACAAATCAAACAGATCATCGATCTGATGAAGCGCTCGGAACTGACGGAGTTCGCCGTCGAGGAAGAGGGCTTCAAGCTCAAGATTCGCCGCGGTGCCACCGGGTTCCCCGTCGTTACCGCCAGCCCGGGTTCGAATCCTCCTTTCGTCGTCGCCGAACCCGCGGCCGCCAGCGCTCCCGCTCCGGCCGCCGCGGCTCCCGCGCCTTCGGGCGATGAAGCCGGCGTGACCTACGTGAAGTCGCCGATGGTCGGAACGTTCTACCGGGCCGCCTCCCCTGAGAGCAAACCGTTCGCCGACGTCGGCACCAAGGTCGTCGAGAATTCCGTGGTCTGCATCATCGAGGCGATGAAGATCATGAACGAGATCCAGGCCGAGACCAAGGGCACCGTCCTCGAAGTGCTGGTCGAAAACGGCCAGCCGGTCGAATACGGTCAGAAGCTCTTCAAGATCAAGCAGTAACCCTCGCACCGGACCGGCATGATCCAAAAGGTTCTGATCGCGAACCGCGGCGAAATCGCCCTGCGCATTGTTCGCGCCTGCCGCGAACTGGGCATCAAGACCCTCGCCGTCTACTCGGAGGCCGACGTGCAGTCCCTGCACGTCCAGCTGGCGGACGAAGCCATCTGCATCGGGGGCCCCAAGAGTTCCGACAGCTACCTGCGCGCCGACCGGATCATCAGCGCGGCGGAAATCGCCGACGTGGACGCGATTCACCCCGGCTACGGTTTCCTCTCGGAGAACGCCAAGTTCGCCGAGCAGTGCGAGTCCTGCAACATCAAGTTCATTGGCCCCAAGTCAAAGTCCATCAAGATGATGGGCGATAAGGCGATCGCCAAGGATACCGTGCGCAAGGCCGGCGTGCCGATCGTCCCCGGCTCGGATGGTCCGGTGGAATCGGAGACCGAGGCGGTGAAGATTGCCCGCAAGATCGGTTATCCGGTGATCATCAAGGCGGTGGCGGGCGGCGGGGGCCGCGGCATGCGCATCGCCCACAACGACGTCTCGTTCGCCAAGGAGTATTACGTCGCCCGCGGCGAAGCCGAGAAGGCCTTTGGCAACGGCGCGGTCTACATCGAGAAGTACATCGAGAAGCCCCGGCACATCGAGTTCCAGATCCTCGCGGACGCCCATGGGAAGGTCCTGCACCTCGGCGAACGCGACTGCAGCGTCCAGCGCCGCCACCAGAAGCTGATCGAGGAGTCGCCGTCGCCGTTCCTGACCCCGGACCTCCGCAAGAAGATGGGCAAGGCGGCGGTGAAAGCCGCCGAGGCCGCCGCCTACGAGAACGCGGGCACGATCGAGTTCCTGGTCGATGCCAAGGGCAACTTCTACTTCATCGAGATGAACACCCGGATCCAGGTGGAACATCCGGTGACGGAGGAAGTTACGGGCATCGACCTGATCAAGGAGCAGATCCGGGTCGCGAACGGCGAGAAGCTCGGGTTCGACCAGGGTGACGTGAAGTTCGAGGGCCACGCGATCGAGTGCCGGATCAACGCCGAGGACCCGGCGCGCAACTTCGCCCCCTCCCCCGGCACGATCGGCCTGTATTACTCTCCGGGCGGCCACGGGGTGCGCGTCGATTCGCACGCCTACAGCGGCTACGCGATCCCGCCGTACTACGATTCGATGATCGGGAAGCTGATCTGCACCGGTTCCACCCGGAAGGTCGCGCTCGAACGCGCCTACCGCGCCCTCAGCGAGTACCTCATCCGCGGGATCAAGACGACCATCCCCCTCCACCGCGCGATCATGGCCGACCCGATCTTCATCGAGGGCAAGGCCACGACCGCCTACATGGAGGACTTCCTCGGCCGCACGGCTTCGGACCTCTTCACCTGACCACCCCGGGCCGCGGTCAGAAGACCGTGCGCTCGAGTAGCCAGTAAAGTCCCAGTAAGGCGATCAACCCGGAGAGGACGGGCACGCCCCGGGTCACGAACGCCGGCCGCTGCCGGAGTCGCCAGACCAGCGGCATCACCACGGCCGCGATGGCCACCTGGCCCAGTTCGACGCCGAGATTGAAGGCGAACAGGGGCCCCAGAATGCCCCCCGGATCCGCACCGACGCCCAAATCGCGCAGAATGCTGGCGAACCCGAAGCCGTGGATGAGCCCGAAGCCGAAGGTCAGCAGCCAGCGCCCCGGCGGTTCCGCGCCCCGCCGCCAGAGGTTTTCCCCCCCCACGTAGACGATCGTCGCCGCGATGATCGGCTCCACCAGGCTGGGCGCCAGGCGGACCCAGTCGAGGGTCGCGGCCGCCAAGGTGAGTGAATGGGCGAGCGTGAAACAGGTGATGATCGCGACGATCGACCGGAAGGTCCGGCACACCACCAGCAGGGCGAACAGGAAGAGCAGGTGATCGTACCCGGTCCAGATGTGCTGCACTCCGAGCCACAGGAATTCCCCGAGGGTCGGCAACGCCGACTCCTCGGCCGCCGCGGTTACGGCTGGAGCCGGGGCTGCCGGGGCCGATGACGCTCCGGGCGCGCCCGGGTTCTCCGGCACCGGCGCCGCCACCACCGCCCGGGGTACCTCCAGCACCGGATCGCGGCCGCTGAGCAGCTTCCGCGCGACCAGCCGGCCCGCCTCGTCGAGCACCAACGCGAATTGCCGGTGCACACTGCCCAGATCCGCCAGCCGGAGGGAGCGCACGGTGATCGCTTCGCCCGCCTCCCCCGGGTCCACCCGGAGTTGGAAACTCACGTTGTCGCCCGGCAAGAGTTCCACCCGCACGTCCGCCTGCTCCAGCACCCGGGCGCCGCGCCGCACTTCCCAGAGCCGGGCCGCCAAGTGGAAGAGCAGCGGCCGCACCGCCTCAAACTCCGCCGGACCCCATTGCGGCGACCGGGGGGCCTCCGGCGGCAGCAGCGCCTCCACGTCGGCCGGCGCGAAGCCGGTCGTCAGCGTGAGGCTGCCGCCCCGCCACTCGCCCTGCATGGTGCTCAGGCCCGGATCATGGGCCCGCAGGCCGGCCCCCAGGAGACCCAACGCGAGCCCCACCCCCAGACCACGCAGCAGGAAGAAACGGAGGGGAGCACGGGTAAAGTCCGCCATGGGCCGAACCAATGCGCGCCCGTCCCCGGCAGGCAAGGCGGAAGCCCCGCCGCGGCGCTCACGCCGGTCGGACGACGACGACGTCGCTCCATTCACCCATCACCCGGGCGT
The DNA here is from genome assembly GCA_049428505.1 of Opitutaceae bacterium. GTDB lineage: Bacteria > Verrucomicrobiota > Verrucomicrobiia > Opitutales > Opitutaceae > ER46. The sequence continues at coordinate 47,773 of JBMTAG010000012.1, forward strand.
TGACGCTCCAACCGGGCGCCACCCGCTCGAAGCCCGCCCGCACCTGCCCGTTCTCCCCCGCCAAAATGCCGCTCAAAATCAAGGTGCCGCCCGGCGCCACGGCCCCGACGAGGACCGCCGCGTACCGCAGCAGCACGTCCGCCTGGATATTCGCCAGGAGGAGGTCCGCCTGTCGCCCGGCCAGGCCGGTCTCGAGATCGGCGGTCGCGAAGTGCACCTTTCCCGCCAGCCCATTCAGGGCCGCATTCTCCTCGCTGACCCGCACCGCCTCCGGATCGTTGTCAAAGCCCAGGACGTCCCGGTAACCCAGCAACGCTGCCGACAGAGCGAGGATCCCAGAGCCGCAACCGGCATCGATCACCCGGCCCCCCGTACCGTGTTCCTCAGCGCAGACCACGAGGCGCTCCACGCAGAGGCGGGTGGTTTCGTGGTTGCCGGTGCCGAAGGCCAGACCGGGGTCCAGCCACAGGACGGCGTCACCGGGCGGCACCACGTAGGTCGGGCGTTCCCAGACGGGCACCCAATGCAGCCGGTCAAAGCGCCAGGCCCGGAAGTGGGCCTTGTAACTGTCGCGCCAGTCCGCCTCCACCAATTCCCGTGCCACCGGTGGAGCGAGGGGCGTGACGCCCACGGCAGCCAACGCCGGAGTGAGGCCCGCCCATTCCTCCGCCAAGGGCGCGGCGGCCGGGCCGATCCCGACCAGCCAGGCGCGGCGCAGGATCACGTCCTCGAGGACGCTCCACGCGGAGGCGCCATGTTCCAGGAACAGTTCATCCGCCGCGCCGGCGGCGGCCGCCGGGATTTCGATCTTCAGTTCGTGCAGGGCCACGGCCGGGAGCTTTCGCCGGCCCGCAGGCGGCGCAACGTCATTCCCGGGTCCGTTGGCTGAGGCGGGCGATCACCGCCGGCAGCAGGGCATGTTCGGCGGCGTGCACCTTCGCGGCCACCGCCTCCAGGGTATCCCCCTCCTCGATCCGCACCACGGCCTGATCGAGGATCGGGCCGCCGTCGACCTCCGCGGTCACCGCGTGGACGGTGCAGCCGGTGACCTTGACGCCCCGCCGGAAGGCCTGACCGATGCCGTCGAGGCCCGGGAAACTGGGGAGGAGGCTGGGGTGCAGGTTGATGATCCGACCCGCGAAGGCGCCAAGAAAGCCCGGCTTCAGCACGCGCATGAACCCCGCCAGCACCACCAGATCGGGCGCGGCGGCCTGGACGGCCGCGATGAAGCGGGCCTCGCCCTCGCCTTCCAGCTTGGTGCGGAAGGGCGCCGGATCAACGAAGAGGGCCTCCACCCCGAAGCGGGGCCCGAGGGCCAAAATACCCGCGCTCGGTTGGTCGGACAGGATGCGGACCACGCGGGCGGCGCCCAAGCGGTGCTGCTGTTGCGCGAGGAGGATCGCCTCGGCGTTGGACCCCCGTCCCGAACCCAGAATCACCACGCGCATCGTCAGATCTCCCCCGCGGCCCGGATCCGCGCGATCAGGCTGGTGGTGCTGAACCCCGGCAGGAAGGGAAGGAACTCGATGCGCGTGCCGGCCGCCTCCAGCGCGGCCCGCTCCTCGGGGTTCAGCGTCGCGAGGGTATAGTCTCCCGCCTTGCAGTAGACGTCCGGCCGCAGGGCCGTGATCTCGGCGGTGAGCCGCGGCGTCCCGAAGATCACCACCGCGTCGACGCACGCCAGGGCCGCCAGGGCGAAGGCGCGCTGTTCCTCGGTCTGCACGGGACGGAGGGGACCCTTCAGGGCCTTGACGCTCGCGTCGGCATTGAGGGCGACGACCAGCGCGTCCCCTTGCCGCCGCGAGGCCTGCAAAGTATGGAGATGGCCGGTGTGCAGCAGGTCGAACACCCCGTTGGTGAGCACCACCTTCCGCCCGGCCGTCCGCTGGGTCTCCCGCCACGCGGCCGCCGCGGGCAGGGTCAGCAGTTTTGGGTTGTCGAGCGTCACGCGCCCGCAAGCCTCACGAAGTTTTCGCGGAAGTAAACCCCGCCGTTCCCCATGCCTTCCCGCCCCACCCTTGTCCGGCTGCTCCTGTGGTTCTGTGCCGCCGCCACCGCCCTCGCCGCCGAGAAGCGCCCGGTCATCGGCCTCTCCCTGGACACCCTCAAGGAGGAGCGTTGGCAGCGCGATCGCGACACCTTCATCGCCGAGGCGGGCAAGCGCGGGGCCTCGGTCATCGTTCAATCGGCCAACAGTGACGACACCCGCCAGGTCCGGGACGTCGAGGCGCTGATCAGCCGCGGGGTCGATGTGCTGGTGATCGTCCCGCACAACGGCGCCGCGATGACCCGGGCGGTGCGGTCCGCGCAGGAAGCCAAGATCCCGGTGATCGCCTACGACCGGCTCATCCTCAACGCCCCGATCGATTACTACCTTTCGTTCGACAACGTGAAGGTGGGCGAAGCCCAGGCTTCGTACCTCGCGGCGCGCCTCCCGACGGGCCGGCCCGCCCGGGTGGTGCGGATCTACGGCGCCCCGACCGACAATAACGCGAAACTGTTCAAGCAGGGTCAGGATCAGGTCCTCGCCCCGCTGATCGCCAGCGGGCGGGTCACCGTCGTGCACGAGGATTGGGCGCTCGATTGGAAGCCCGAGAACGCCAAGCGCATCCTCAACGCGGCCCTGACCAAGAACCGCGCGATCGACGCCGTGCTGGCCTCGAACGACGGCACCGCCGGCGGGGCGATCCAGGCCCTGCAGGAGGACGGCCTGGCGGGGAAGGTGCTCGTGACCGGCCAGGATGCGGACCTCGCCGCGTGCCAGCGCATCCTGCGGGGAACGCAGGCGATGACCATCTACAAACCCCTGAAGAACCTTGCGGCCCGGGCGGCGCAGGTGGCAGTCGACGTGGCCCGCGGGCAGCGGCCGGCCACGCCGGTGACGATCCCGAACGGGGCGCGCGACGTGCCGGCGATCTTCGAGGCGGTCGTCAGCGTCGACCGGGACAACCTGCAGGCGACCGTGGTGGCGGACGGCTTTCATCCCGCCGCGGCGTTGAAGTGAGCCGCCCGCGCGGCCCGGCCCGATGCATCCGGTCGTCGCCGCCCGCGGGCTGACCAAGCGCTTCCCCGGCGTGGTGGCGTTGCGCGGGGTCGACTTCGACCTGCGGGCCGGGGAGATCCACGCCCTGTGCGGGGAGAACGGCGCCGGCAAGTCCACCCTGATCAAGCTGCTCTCGGGCATCCACCCGCACGGCTCGTATGAGGGTGAACTGCGGATCGACGGCCGGCCGGCCGCGTTCCGCTCGGTGCGGGACGCCGAGGCGGCCGGGCTGGCCGTGATCACCCAGGAGTTGGCGCTGGTCGATGAGCTGAGCGTGGCCGAGAACCTGTTCCTCGGCCGGGCGCCGCGCCGGGGTTGGCGGATCGACTGGCCGGCCTTGCACCGGCGCGCCGCGGACCTGTTGCGGGAGTTCGGGCTGGAGGTCGACCCCGAGACTCCCGTCGGCCGGCTCGGCATCGGCCAGAAGCAACTCGTGGAGATCGCCCGGGCGATGGACAAACGCTCACGGGTGCTGGTGCTGGATGAGCCCACCGCGGCGCTCGCTCCGCGGGAGGTCGGCGTGCTGCAGGCGCACCTGCGCCGCCTGCGCGCCGGCGGGACGGCCTGCATCTACATCTCGCACCGGCTGGAGGAGGTGCGCGCCCTGGCCGACCGGGTGACCGTCCTGCGGGACGGGGCCACCGTGGCGACCTTGGACCGCGCCGCGGCGGAACCGGCGGTGATCATCCGCCACATGGTTGGGCGCGAGTTGACCGAACAGTTTCCCCGCGCGGCCGCCGCGGGGGAGCGCCGCGGGGAACCGTTGCTGGTGGTGGCAGGGTTGCACGTGGCGCCGCCGCCGGGTTCCCGGGTGCGGCTGGAGGGGGTATCCCTGACCGTGCATCCGGGGGAGGTGCTGGGGATCGGCGGGCTGATGGGCGCAGGGCGGACGGAGCTGTTGCTGCACCTGTTCGCCGGCTGGGGGCGGCGGCGGGCCGGAGAGGTGCGGCTGCGGGGGCAGGCGTATGCGGAGCCGGCCCCGGAGCGGTCGATCGCGCGCGGGCTGGTGCTGGCGACCGAGGATCGCCGGCGGCAGGGGCTGATCCCGGGCGAGGACATCACGTTCAACCTCTCGCTCGCGAGCCTGGGACGGTTCACGCGGCGCGGGGGCTGGCTGGATTTGCCGGCGGAGCAGCAGGCGGCGGCGGGCCTGTTCCAGTCGCTCCGCATCCGGGCGCCGGGATTGGCGACGCCGGTGCGGGGGTTGTCGGGCGGCAATCAGCAGAAGGTGGTGCTGGGCAAGGCCCTGCTCACCGAGCCGTCCGTGGTGTTCCTGGATGAGCCCACGCGGGGCATCGACGTGGGGGCGCGGGTGGAGGTGTACCAGTTGATCCAGCGCCTGACCGCGTCCGGCTGCGGGGTGGTCCTCGTCTCGAGTGACCTGCCGGAGCTGATGGGCCTCAGCGACCGGATCCTGATGCTGGCGGCGGGGCGGCCGGGCGGGGAGTTCGCGCGCGCCGCGTTCGACCCGGAACGCCTGCTCGCGGCCGCCCTGCAGGCGCCGGCCGCGCCGAACCCCTTCTCCGGATGAAACCGACCTTCTCCCTGCGGGCCTTCGCCCTGCCCTTGGCGCTGGGTGTGCTGGGCCTGTTCTTTTACCTGCGCGAGCCGCTGTTCCTGGCGCCGCGCAACCTGACCCAGCTGCTGGTGGAGTTCGCGCTCACCGGCACCCTGGCGCTGGGGATGTTCCTGATCTTGCTGCCCGGGCAGATTGATTTGTCGGTGGGCAGCGGGGTGGGGCTGGTGGGTGGGATCGCGGCGGTGCTGGTGTTTCACCACGGATGGCCGGCGCCCGCGGCGATGGGGGCGGGCCTGGGGGCGGCGCTCGTCCTCTGGCTGCTGATGGGCGCGCTGATCGTGCGCCAGCGGATTCCGGCATTCATCATCACCCTCGGGGGCCTGCTCATCTTCAAGGGTCTCTTCTGGCTGGTGATCCGCAATGCGACCGTGCCCGTGGTGGCGGGCGGGGGGGAAAACCTCTATTCGCGCCTCACCACCGCATACCTCCCGCCGATGCTGGGGCTGGCCTTGACCGCCGTGGTGCTGGCGGGGCTGGGGCTCGCGCAGGCGCGGGACCGGGCAGTGCGACGGGCCCTGGGGCTGCCCGTGCCCCCGACCGGGGCGCTGGTGCTGCGGGGGGCGGCGGTGGCGCTCGCGGCCTTCGGGCTCGTCCTGCTGTGCAACCGTTTCCGTGGCGTGCCGCTGACCCTGCTGGTGCTGGCGGGGGTGGCGGGGCTGGTGCATTTCCTGACCCGGCACACCCCGTTCGGCCGGCATCTGTACGCGATCGGGGGCAATGAGGAGGCGGCGGGACTGTCGGGCATCCCGGTGGCGCGGGTCCTCATCGGGGCGTACGGCCTGATGGGCGGGGCGGTGGCGCTGACGGGCTTCATGACGACCGCCTACGCCGGGGCCTCGACCACCACCGTGGGGGATCTGATGGAGCTGGACGCGATCGCGGCGTGCGTGATCGGGGGGACGGCGTTGCGGGGTGGACGGGGGACCGTCTGGGGCGTGCTCTGCGGGGCGCTGCTGATGGCGGTGCTCCTGAACGGGATGACGCTGCTGGCCGTGGAGCCGGAGTTGAAGTTCATCGCCCGCGGGAGCGTGCTGGCGCTGGCCGTGTGGCTGGACGTGCGTTTCGGCGGCGGAGCGCGCTGAGGGCGCCCAACGCCTCCTCCAGCTCCGCCTCCAGCGTTTCCTGCACGATCGTCTGCCCCAACGCGCGCATCGCGTCGTCGCCCGGCAAAAGCGCCGGCAATTGCTCGCGCGGAATCACGGTTGTGGTCATGTCCTTCGTCGGACGGATCATGGTCTTTTCCTTCATGGGTGGTTTTTGGCTTAAGCACCTAACCACCTGCCATGATCCGTCTTTTTGCTGAAGTCTTCGGACACTACCGTCGCCGACCTTCCGCCTCGCCGGCCACCGGCGGGAACCCCCAGCCTCGCTCATGCACCCGACCCTCCGTCGCATAATCGAGCTGCACCGCCTCGTGCCCCTGCCGATGGAAGGCACGCTGTTCGCGCAGACCTACCGCTCGGCGCAGGAGATCGCCCCGGGGCTCCCCGCCGCGACCGCGATGATCGGCCTCTACTGCGAGGAACCACCCAGCCACTCCCGGTTCCACCGCCTCACCCGCGACGAACTCTGGCACTTTTACGCCGGCGATCCGCTGCGGCTGATTTTGCTGCGGCCGGATGGCTCCAGCGAGGACGTGATCCTCGGCCCCGACCCGCTCCGCGGTCACCGCAGCCAGCACCTCGTGCCGGCCGGAGTGTGGCAGGCGGGACACCTGGTCGCGGGCGGGCTTTACTCGCTCTACGGCTGCACGCTCGCCCCCGGCTTCACCCCCGACTGCTTCGAGGGCGGCACCCGCGCGGCGCTGACCGCGGCCTACCCGTCGCGGCGGGCGGACATCGAGCGTCTGGCCTGCCCGGAGGACGGCACGCGGCTGCCGGCCTAGCCGTAACGCGGCCCGGATCCACCGCACATTTTCTTTGCCATCGCCCGTCCCCGCCGCCCGGCTGGCCCCACCCCCACGCACCGATGCACGCCCGATCCGTCCGTCCCTCCACGGCCCGCGCCACCCTCGCCGCCCTCGCCCTCGGCGCCAGCGCCCTCGCCCAGAACCCGCCGCCCCCCGGCGCCCCGCAGCAACTCGAGGCGTTCGAGGTCACCGGCTCCCGCGTGAAGCGGCTGGACGCCGAGACGGTTGCGCCGGTCATCACCTATTCCGCCGCCGCCATCGAGGACAAGGGCTACGCCACGTTCGGGGAGTTCATGCAGAGCCTCCCCTACAACAACTCGACCGGCGTCTCCGAGTTCACCACTGGCGCCTTCATCACCGGGGCGGCCACCATCAACCCGCGCGGCCTCGGCTCCAACCGTGTGCTCTCGCTGGTCAACGGCCGCCGCGCCGTCCCCTACGCCCTCACCAACAGCGCCAGCGGCACGCCGCAGACGGTGTTCAACTTCAACAGCATCCCGTCGTCGGCGATCGAGCGCGTGGAGTACCTCAAGGACGGCGCCTCCGCGATCTACGGCTCGGACGCCATCACCGGCGTGTTCAACCTGATCCTGAAGAAGAACTACGAGGGTTCCTCGGTCGACGTGACCCTCGCGAACACGTTCAAGCACGACACCCTGCGCCGCACCGTGAGCGTGTTCACCGGGCTGGCGCGCGACGGCTGGGAGATCACGGGCGGATTCACCCTGCAGGCCCGGAATTCCAGCTTCATCAAGGACTACGGCGCGAAGACCACGGACTACCGCTACCTCGGCCCGAAGGGCATCAACCAGAACAGCACGATCTACCACCCGTCGTACCTCAGCCTCACCGCCGCGCAGGCGACGGCCTCCGGCCTGGGGACCGCGGCGGGGTTCTACATCGTGCAGGGGCCGGAAGGCGTGGCCAATCCGACGAAGGCCAGCTTCCGGTACGTCGGGACCTCGACGGCGGCCTTCGGCAATGAGAACCGGCAGGACTTCGCGAAGGTCACGATGCTGTACCCCTCGAGCGAGAGCGGCGGCGCCTACGCGAGCCTGCTCCGCCGGTTCCAGCCCTGGGTGACCGGCTTCGCCAACGTCCTCTACAGCCGCAGCCTCACGCACTACGAACTGCAGCCCTACGGGTACACCAACTCCCTCGCCGGCATCACCCTGCCCGCCACCAACCCCTACAACCCGACCGGCCTCTCCCTTACCCCCACCGCGACCTCGTTCCCCTACACCTTCCGCGGGCGCACCCTGCCGAAGCGCGAGGTCGCCAGCACCACGCTCACCACCGTCGCGGGCCTCCGCGGCACCGCGCCGGGCGGCTGGACCTGGGAGACGGGCGTCAGTTACGGGCGCAACGAGACCACGCGCGACACCGACCTGATCAAGGCCTCCGACCTGCAGGCCGCGCTCAACGGCACCACGCGCGCCACCGCGTGGAATCCCTTCGGCCCCTCCGACAATCCCGACCTCGAGCGCTCGCTGTACACCCGCTCCCGCGGACTCGACGGCAAGATCGACAGCCTGAGCTTCGACGCCTCCGTCACCGGCACGCTCCGGCGCCTGCCCTGGCGCGGGGGCGGCGAGCCGGGCGTCGCGGCCGGCTACGAGTTCCGCCACGACGAGCTGAGCTCGAACCCGGAGCCGAATAATTTCATCGGCTTCACCGCGACCCAGCCGTACCGCGGCGGGCGCGAGAGCCATTCCGCCTACGCCGAGCTCTCCGCCCCGCTCCAGCGCTGGCTCGACGTCCAGCTGGCGCTGCGGCACGAACGCTACAGCGACTTCGGTTCCACAACGAAGCCGAAGGTCGCGGCCAAGGTGCGCCTGCCCGCCAACCGCCTCCTCGGCGTCCTCCTGCGCGGCTCTTACTCCGAGTCGTTCAAGGCCCCGGACCTCGGGCAGCTCTACGCGCCGCAGTCCAACGCCGTCACCACCACGGCCTTCCTCGACCCGCTGCGTCCGCTCGACGCGGCGCGCCAGATGCCGTCCACGGTCGGCGGCAACCCGGACCTGAAGCCCGAGGAGGGCAAGGTGCAGTACGCCGGAGCGGTCTTCGAGGTGCCGGCGGTGAAGGGCCTGAGCTTCAGCATCGATCACTTCGACGTGAAGATCCGCAACCAGATCAGCTCGCTCGGCGCGTCCTACCTGCTCAGCGCGGAGGGGCGGCGGCTGTTCCCGGACAAGATCACCCGCGAGCCGACGGGCGCGGACGGCCTGCCCGGGCGGATCACCCGCATCGGCACGATCTCCGGGAACCTCGGCTTCCAGCTGTACCGCGGCCTCGACTACGGGCTGCGCTACGGGCTCCGCAACACGCGCCTCGGCAGCTTCACCTTCGACGCCACCGCCAGCCAGGTGCTCAAGAAGGGCTCCGATGCCGGCACGGGCGGCGGGTTCTTCGACAACACCGGCCTGGCCTTCGACGTGGAGTGGCGCTACAATTACAGCCTCAGCTGGAGCCACCGGGCGTGGAGCGCGCGCGTCGTGGCCGACGTGGTCGGGAAGTACTTCAACGACAACTGGACCGCCGCCGGCTGGGGCGAGAACGTGTTCACGATCGTCAGCCCGTCGGTCACCTACCGCGGTTTCCGGAAGACCTCCGTGACCGTCGGGGTGACGAACGTGTTCGATGCGCGGCCGCCGGCGATGGGCCACCGGGCGCTGGGCTTCGACGACCGCGTCTACGGCGCGGGCGCGCTCGGCATCTCCGGCCTAGTCCGGGTGCGCCGCGAATTCTGAGCGCCGTGGGTCGCGCGGGGCGGCCGGAGCCGCCCCCCGCCGCTGCCCCGGCGCCGGTCAGGG